>CALXAF010000196.1 GCA_944386185.1 uncultured Oscillospiraceae bacterium | reverse complement strand
TCGCCTTCTAAGCGATCGGTCACGTGTTCGAATCACGTCGTGGACACCATTATGAATTCAACCCTTGTTTTTCAAGGGTTTTATTATTTCTTTTTTGTTTTACCTCTTAATTACCTCTTATTTTTATATATTTTATATCGTACAATATAACATATTTGATTTTAAGTAATCTTAAATGATTCTTTTTTGTTATATAAATAGTAATTGTTTATTGTCACTTATCAAAATAGTTAGAAATATATTAAGCGCACTGAAAATAAAAAAGAAGCCTAGAAGACCTAGACTTCAACTTCCCACTCAGGGAACAACTCATAGGTTCATAGGAACCTGTATAAAGTATAGCATAACTGTTATGATCTAAGCAATAGAAACGTTAAATGTTTATAAAACAATAAAGTCTAGAGGATAGATAACCTCTAGGCTTTATTAATTATATAGCAAAAATATTAGATATATTAGTTTTTTAAGTTAGTTCATGGTTTGGGTCAAATCAAACTATATAAAAGTCACTAGCAATTCTATATCCATAAATTCTAAATTTTTCATCTACTCTCATAGATTTTAAAATTATATCTTTTGAAATAAAATTAGGTTTAACTAAATTATTAATACTTTCATAATGATAACTTTTTGCTTGCTTTATTTCAAACCATTTCATATTTTCTATTTTTTTAGCAAAAGAAACAAATCTTTTTAATTGCTCTTTATTCAAAGTCCATAGTTGGTATTTATTATCATCACATTGCGAAAATTTTAGATTACAAGTACTATTGTCATTATCTTGTATTGGTTGTTTATTTAATTTTTTTAATTTTTTGCTTTTAGACATCGTATGGCTCTGTTTTGAAAAACTCTTTCATATCTTCCTTTTTTATTACTACTTCGCACTTTTGACCTGGTTCATATCCTTTTCTTGCTTTAATCCAAGGAAATTCACTATGCGTAAGCTCTTCTAAATATTTTCCATCATAAATACCAAAAGCATCCCAAATATGTGCTAAAAATAAAGAAGTATCTTCATCAAAGTCATATAATTCTTCTTCTGGTTCATCTATCGACTCAAAACGATAATCTTTATATTTATCATAAATTGCAGGATTAGCAGGACCGTGAGCCCAGGCTTGAAAATCTTCATTAAAAAGTGGTTTATCAAATTTAGCTAGATAATAACCTTGTGCATAATATAATATTTTTTGCAATTTCAAAGGTGTAATTGTACTTCCTGAATCTCTATCAACTATTTTCAAGAAAAAATTTGCAACATCAAAAATTGTTATCTTTCTTCTCCTCATCTTCATCACCCTTAACTTCCCTATTCTAATTATAGAATAGCATGAATTGGTAAAATATTCTAGTATTTTTTTTCCCATATGTCAAGCACCTCCTATTATAATCATATTGCTACTAATATAATTTTTTTGTCATATTTTATGACATAAAAAAACAGGTAGAGTCGATTAAGACTCTACCTTTATTTAACTCTTAATTTTTGTCCTGGATATATTAGATTAGGATTAGATATATTATTCCAAGCTACTAATTGATTAACAGTAGTGCCATACTTATTAGCTATCTTAGTAAGATTATCTCCACTTACTACAGTATAATAAACAGCACTAGAGCCTTGATTACTACTACCAGGTATCTTTATCTGTTGGCCAGGATAAATTTTATCAGGATCTGCTATATTATTATATTCTGCTAATCTTTGATAAGTAGTTCCATATTTACTAGCAATACCACTTAAAGTATCTCCACTTACTACAGTATAAACTATTTAAGAACTGGTAATTGTGGTAGTATCTGTTTGACTATTATTAGATGAATTACTACCTTTATTATAGCCATTTAAACCTGCATTTTTTATAACACTTGGAAAATCTTCGTACGCATAATCTTGATCACAAACAACACCAGCTACCTTGTTTGTTCTAACTTAGTTGTTTTCCACACGTATTTGCCACATCTGACAATTAGGTTTCTTATTTTCCGTAGTCCAATATGCTCTCCATTGAGAATATTTCGCAGCTATTTCCTGTCCTTTAATTTCATTATTAAAACAAGATTGGTTCATATAAACACCAGCAAAATAGCCTGCATTTTCTAATGTTTCACACCATGCTGTAATTAAATCTGTTAGTTCTTGTACTGATAAATTAATTAATATTCTATCTTCAACATCTATATAAATAGGGTACTCAAACTTTTTACCTTTTAAACAATGGTCAATCAATAATTGAGCTTCCTCTCTTGCTTGAGCAACATTAGCAGCTCTGCTCCATTGATAAACACCAACATCTAAACCTGCATTCTTGGCCTTAGTATAATTACTTTCAAAAGCAACATCTTTAGCATTTCCATACATACCTCTAATAATTGCAAATTTAACCCCTTCATTTTTTGCAGTTTCTAAATTCATATCTTTTTGCCATACTGATATATCTATACCGAATATTTTTGTCATTATTTTTCCTCCTTTTTTTCATTTTTATATCTTATTTTGAATTTACTATTGTCTTATATAAATCAGCTATTCCACCTGCACCCATAGTAGCAACAAGGCACAATACAAGTGCTTGTAATAGGTTTGGTTCTACACCTGTAAAAAAGCATATTAAAGCACTAATTACACCTACAACTACGTTTTGTATAGGAATATACTTATTAGGCACACTGTCAATAAATATCTTTGTGATAGCACCTAGTATATAAGCAACTATTGCTATTATAATTACATAAGTTATCTCCATAATTTTATCTCCTTTCTCATTTAGAATTTATTAGATGTTCTTCGACATACCAAATTAATTGCTTAATAGCGTCTTCATCAACCTTCATATTTTCTTTAATAAACCAATGTATAGCAATAAAACCAATAACGTTGCCTTCTTTGTTGTGCAATGCTATATCATAAAATGCTCCTACATCTATGCTCTTCTTAAAGTTGTAAGTACTGGGCATAGACTCTTTTAAATTTTCTAAATCTTCACATATAAATTTATCTTCCTCTGTAATTTTATGAACAAACTGGGGCATACAATTAGTCGGTAAATTTATACACTTTTGTTGAACGGGTTTATTTCCTGCTTTAAATACTTCATATGTGCAAGAAAACTTATAAGCTGACCTATAATCAGAATAATGTTCACCATTATGAAACTCATACACATGAA
>CALXAF010000195.1 GCA_944386185.1 uncultured Oscillospiraceae bacterium | reverse complement strand
CAATTTATATATCCTTTGCCGGATTATTTTGATTTGTCGGCATTCCAGTCGTAGCTTCTGGTGTAGTCCTCATCAGTTATGGGGCGGATGACGCGGCAGGGGTTTCCGGCAGCAACCACATTGTCGGGAATGTCATGTGTAACAACGCTTCCTCCGCCGATAACCACGTTATCGCCAATAGTGACGCCCGGCATCACATGTACACCGCCGCCTATCCACACGTTATTCCCGACCTTTATCGGGTAAGCGTACTCAAGCCCCTGGTTGCGGCGCGGGAAATCTATCGGGTGGCCTGCGGTGTAGAAGCCGCAGTTGGGTCCAACCAGCACATTGTCACCAAATGTTATGCCTCCGGCGTCCAGCATGACACAGTTGTAGTTGGCAAAAAAGTTCTCACCCAGTTCTATCCTGTACCCGTAGTCACACCAGAATGGTGGGGCCAAGTAGAATTTTCCGTTCGTCTTTCCCAGAAAGTTTTTCATTATCTCTGTACGCCGTTCAATCTGGGTGGAGTTTAAGCTGTTGTACTCCATGCAGACATCAACGCTGTGCATCATGGAGCCCAGCAGTTCCCGGTCGTGGTTGGGGTCATAGGTAAGGTGGCTTATCATTTTCTCTTTCTCTGTCATCTTCTCTAACCTCCGATGAATTAGGTGCCGTGGTGAGCCCCGGCCGGGGGAGCCGTGCGGCATCCGCCGTGCCTTGGACACCCGTGGCAGCCCGACTGCTCGCATATGACCACAGGGCCGCCGTCGATTATAAGCCGTTTCCCATTTACCAGCATATCGGCCATCTTGCGGCGGGCGCTATCAAGGGTTGCGCATACACTGGCGCGGGACACGTCCATCTGCTCGGCACACTGCTCCTGTGTCAGCCCCTCCAGGTCAGCCAGCCTGAGTGCTTCATACTCGTCAAGAGTGAGCACAACCGACTCACAGCGGCTTTCCCTTCCACATGGGGCAAATTCGCTTATACCCGGCATACGGCAAACTCTACGGCGTTTATTGGGCCTGGCCATATTATCACACCCCTTTGAGTATAGAATACCATATATGTTATTGGAATGAAATGACGATTTTTTGACATATTCCAAAAATGGTTATTGACTTATGACAAAAACGATATATAATGAGTTAAAGAAACGCCCCAGGGCGGAAGGAGAAAGGCATTATGAAGATAGCTGTTACGTATGAGGATGGACAAGTGTTCCAGCACTTTGGACACACAGAGAACATGAAAATATACGATGTCCAGGACGGGAAAATAACAGAGAGCCGGGTGGTCTCCACAGACGGTACAGGACATGGAGCGCTGGCCGGATTCCTCCAGGAGAGGGGAGTACAGGCTCTCATATGCGGCGGGATAGGATTTGGCGCACGTGAAGCACTGGGCGAGGCCGGCATAGAGATATACGCCGGCGTGTCAGGTGAGGCGGATGCGGCCGTGGAGGCACTGCTGGGCGGCAGCCTCAGCTACTCGCAGGACGCTACATGCGACCACCACGGAGAGGGGCATGGCGATGGCCACCACTGCCACGGAGAGGGACACGGTCATGGCGAGGGCCACCACTGTCACGGACATGACCAGGGCGGGAGCCACGGCTGTTGTCACTGAAAGAGATTCTTTGAAAAAGGGACTGCCAAAAGGCAGTCCCTTTAAAGCTATATGGGATTAAGGCTCATTTCTTGCTTGTGCCCATGGTATTCTCCTTGAGCACCACGTCGTGGGCGCCGCCCTCAACTATAGAGGTAGCAGATACGAGTGTCAGTTTGGCCTTCTTCTGAAGCTCAGGTATGGTGACGGCGCCGCAGTTGCACATGGTGTGGCGCACCTTGCTGAGGGTCAGTGAGACGTTGTCATGGAGTGATCCGGCGTAAGGCACATAGGAGTCAACACCCTCCTCAAAGGACAGCTTGGCGTCGCCGCCCAGGTCGTACCTCTGCCAGTTACGCGCCCTGGCGGAACCCTCGCCCCAGTACTCTTTCATGTAGCTGCCGCCGATGCTGACACGGCGGGAGGGACTCTCGTCAAACCTGGCAAAGTAACGGCCAAGCATCAGGAAGTCTGCGCCCATAGCCAGGGCAAGAGTCATGTGGTAGTCGTGGACGATACCTCCGTCGGAGCAGACGGGGATGTATATTCCGGTCTCCTCAAAATATTTGTCGCGCTCACGGCACACGTCTATGACGGCGGTGGCCTGGCCGCGGCCGATACCCTTCTGCTCACGGGTGATGCAGATGGAACCGCCGCCTATACCCACCTTTATGAAGTCGGCGCCGCAGTCGGCCAGGAAGCGGAAACCCTCTCCATCAACTACGTTGCCGGCGCCAACTTTGACACTGTCGCCATAATTATCGCGTATCCACTTGAGGGTGAGCCTCTGCCACTCAGAGAAGCCCTCGGATGAGTCGATGCACAGTACATCGGCCCCGGCCTCCACAAGGGCGGGCACACGCTGGGCGTAGTCGCGGGTGTTGATACCGGCGCCGACTACGTACTTTTTGTGCTGATCCAACAGTTCCAACGGATTTTCTTTGTGGGAGTCATAGTCTTTACGGAACACAAAATAGACAAGATGCCCGTTGTCGTCAACGATGGGGAGGTTGTTTACCTTGTGTTCCCAGATTATATCGTTTGCCTGCTTTAACGTGGTACTCTGGGGAGCAACAGTGAGCTTGTCGAGAGGTGTCATGAAGCTCTCCACCAGCTCGTCACCGGTCATGCGGGAGAGACGGTAGTCCCTGCGGGTAACGAGGCCGAGCAGCTTCCCGTTGGGGGAACCGTCCTCTGTTACAGCCACAGTGGAGTGGCCTGTCCTCTCTACTGTTTTTAAAAGCTCATTTAACGTGGCGGAGGGCTTTACATTGGAATCGCTGACGACGAAGCCGGCCTTATACGCCTTGGCTCTCGCAACCATGGCGGCCTGATCCTCGATACTCTGGGAACCGTATATAAAAGATACGCCGCCCTCACGGGCCAGGGCAACGGCCATATTATCGTCAGATACGGCCTGCATGATTGCCGAGGTCATCGGGATATTCATTGATATCGCCGGCTCCTCACCTCTCTTAAACTTCACCAGGGGCGTTTTTAAACTCACATTATCGGGAGTGCACTCCGGCCCCGAATAACCGGGCACCAGCAGGTATTCGCTGAAAGTACGTGAGGGCTCCTGAAAATAGAATGCCATATATCTTTCCTCCCACAAAAATATATTAAAAAACAAATTATTTGGCGTATGATATCACAACAGCCATGGTCTGTCAAGGCGTATCGGCCATGCCTGAGCGCTGATAGTAGAACATATACTGCTGGGCAAGGCCGGCGTTCTCGCCAAACACGGCGGGATCGAGTCCCTGGGGATAGTGCTGGGCTATCGCCTTTTTCATCCACACGTCGATGGGGAACGCGCTCCCTATACGCAGGGAGAAGAGAATGACGCAGTCGGCCACCTTGGGACCGATGCCGGGCATCGCCATAAGGGCACGACGGGCGCTCTGAGCGTTAAGCTTTGAGAGGGCATCCAGATCAAGCTCTCCGGAATCAACAGCCCTTGCCGCCGCCAGTATGTAAGGGGCCCGATAGCCGCAGCGCAACGGCGATAAGTCCTTCTCCGACAACACGGCTATCTTTCCGGCATCGGGAAAGGAATAAAAAGTTTCGCCCTGGAGCTCTATTGGATTTCCGAAGACGCGGCACATAGTCTCCACAATCTTCTTGATACGTGGTATGTTGTTACACTGGGAGATTATAAACGAACACAGAGTCTCCCACCTGTCCTGGTTGAGTATCCGAATGCCTGCACCAAAATCCGAGGCGGCACGCATATAGCTGTCTATACACACCTGCCGCCGAAGTGTGCGGTAGTCGCGGCCCATATCAAAATATGCGCTCCATATATTACGCCAGTCGTCGGCAGATCCTGTTATGACGATGGAGCCGTTTTCAACGCGTATCCTTGCCGCCTTTCCCATTGCCACGCCTGTATATGAGCCGTCTGCCCCCTCGTTCCAGCGGAAACACTGGCCACACTCAAATATTTTGTGGAGGTCAAAATCGTCCTCGATTTCTATTCTGATCTCCTGGGCGCCGTCAATAACAGCAGGCATATGTATTTCCCCCGAAAGCTGCAATAATTCTTCTGATTTTCTCTATTATATCATCGGCACTCACCAAAGTAAACGCACCCCGCGGCAAAATTTCCGTCTGACTTGGACGGGTTTTTTGTGCTTTTTATACGGTACGCCCCACACGCCACAGGCATTATGAGACGCTTCGGAAAATGTGAATGGGCCGGCTCTTGCCGGCCCATTCACAGGAATGAGGTATATGAAACTTTTACAAACAGGAAGTAATCTAAATTTATTACCGCTGAATACGGCCAGAACCGTCTCCGCCGGCCAGCTTCTCAACCTCGGCAACAGAGACCATGTTGTAGTCGCCCTCGATAGAGTGCTTCAACGCGGAAGCGGCCACAGCGAACTCAACCGCATCCTGAGCAGACTTGCCATTCATGAGGGAATAGATAAGGCCGCCGCCGAAGGAGTCGCCGCCGCCTACACGGTCGATAATGCGGAGCTCGTACTTCTTTGAGAAGCAATACTCGTCGTTTGCCACATCGTAGAGCATAGCGCTCCAGCCGTTATCAGAGGCAGAGTGGGACTCACGGAGGGTGATGGCAACCATCTTGAAGCCGAACTTGTCAGCCAGCTGGCGCGCCACTGATTTGTAGCCCTCGTGATTGAGCTCGCCGGCATAGATATCGGTGGCCTCGGCCTCAATGCCGAATACATCCTTGGCATCCTCTTCGTTGGAGATGCACACGTCAACATACTGGCACAGGTCGGTCATTGCCTCACGGGCCTGCTGGCGTGTCCAGAGCTTCCCACGGTAGTTAAGGTCGCAGGAGACAGTAATGCCCTTGGCCTTGGCGGCCTTGCAGGCCTGACGGCAGGCTTCAACAAGGTTCGGACCCAGAGCAGGGGTGATGCCCGTGAAGTGGAACCAGCTGACACCCTCAAAGATGCTGTCCCAGTCAAAGTCGGAGGGGTCAGACTCCTGTATGGCGGAGTGAGCCCTGTCGTATATACAGACGCTGCCGCGCTGGGAGGCGCCCTTCTCGTTATAATATATACCGACCCTGTCGCCGCCGCGGACGATCTTGGAGGTGTCTACACCGTAACGGCGCAGGGAATTTACCGCACACTGTCCGATGGCGTGGGAGGGAAGCTTTGTGACATAAACCGCATCCATGCCGTAGTTTGCAAGAGAGACGGCCACGTTGGCCTCGCCCCCGCCAAAAGTGAACTCCAGGTGGTCTGCTTGAATAAACCGCTCGTAATTGTATGGCTGCAGACGGACCATCAACTCGCCGAAGGTGACTACTTTATTGTTCATCTCAAGCTCCTCTCCTCCCCAAAGGGGACAATTATATTTATAATTTATGAGTATAGAATAATGTGCAAGAGCGGATTTGTCAACAATGACAGATAAGCTGCAGCAAAAGTGATGTAACCGGTAACATGTAATTATTTACATGTTACCCGGGACAAAATTTCCCGTGTGCTTTTCGCTGAAGAAAGACAACTGTTGTTTTGCCTCAAATTTGCAGGAATTGCGGGCAGTTTGAGAGGGGGAGAATATGAAAAAATATTTTTTTGATTCACGGAATTGTAACCGGTTACACAGCTGTGATGTCACTTCCTGCGCTCGGTACCTCTGAGCTCAAGCTTGTAGGGTATCATGACTATTCTGCGGGGATGCGAGGGATCGGACAACCGCTCGGACAGGAGCCTTGCGGCTGTGCGGCCCATCTCAATGTTGTCCCGGCTCACGCAGCTGAAGGGGATGCCGAGGGTGTCCAGTACCTTGAGGCTGTCGTTGCCTATGAGGGCGATGTCGCGGCCCACGCGTATGCCGCTGTCAAAGGCGGCCCTCAAAAACCCGAGGCTTGTCTTGTTGTTGCTGGTGAATATTGCCTCCGGCCAGTCCCCAGACTCAAACATTGCCATGGAGAGGGAGTATGCCCGCTCCACGGAGAAGTCCCCGTGGAGTATATACCTGGGGTCGATCTCTACCCCCATGTCCCTGGCCCCCTGCTGAAATCCCTCGAACCTGTCCCTGGCGATCTTATGACCCAGATTTCCGGTGATAACCCCAAGGGTCCTGTTTCCGGCCTTTATAAGCTCGCCGGCCGCCCTGTAGGAACTGCCGTAGTTTTCATAGAACACGCCGTCGCAGATCATGTTCTCAAATTCCCGATCCACTATTACTGTTGGTATGCCGAGCTTTTCAATCGTCCCTCTCAGCAGCCTGTTGTCAGCCTCCTCGGAGTAGTCGGCGGCAGGCCCTATTATCGCGCCCCGGACCCAGTATTGGGCCAGGGTGCCGAGGGCCTTGACCTCACTTTTTGCGTCGTTCCTGGTGTCGAAGAATATGAGGGGCAGGCCCTTTTCGCCGGCCACCTCTGTTATGCCTCGAAGGATGTCGCTGTAGAACACGTTGTCGATCTCAGGCACCAGTACGCCAACAGCCCCTGAACCGCCGCGGGCCAGCCCGACCGCGCTTGCAGCCGGCATATAGCCCAGTTCATCCATCACCTGCCGGACCCGCGCCCTCGTCTCCGCGCTGACGCGCCCGCCATTCATCACCCTTGAGACTGTGGCCGTGGATACACCGGCCAGTTTTGCCACATCTCTTATGGTGGCCATATTCCACACCCCCCATATGTGCCGGATGAAATATTCAGAGCTTATCACAGCCCCGCTGAAACTTATAAAATTCTGTACTGCCTGTATTTTATCAGAAAAAAAGCACAATATAAATATAAAATAAGATGAATACTGGTGATAAGATATGTCAGCTAAACACATAGGCAGACAGACCCTGGCTCTCTCATACCCGCCGTCTTTCGCCGGACATGCCTGCGTGGTGGGGAAAAAGGAGGGGCAGGGCCCTCTGCGGGACAGCTTCGATTCTATAAATAATGATTCCCTGTTTGGTGAAAAGACCTGGGAGAAAGCCGAGAGCGCCATGGTAAAGGAGGCCGTTTCACTGGCCATAGCAAAGGCATCGCTCTCGCCGGGAGATATAGACCTTGCTTTCGCCGGCGACCTTCTGAGCCAATGCTCGGGCACATCATTCGGCATACGCGGGACAAACATACCGTTTTTTGGCGTCTACGGGGCGTGTTCTACTATGGCCGAGAGTCTGGCACTGGCGGCAATGTCACTGGAGGGAGGCTTTGCCGCCCACGCCCTCGCCGTGACCAGTTCCCATTTCTGTTCCGCAGAGAGACAGTTTCGCCTGCCTTTGGAGTACGGAGGGCAGCGTCCAATGTCGGCTCAGTGGACAGTCACAGGGTCCGGTGCGGCAGTGCTGTCATCCAGCGGCAATGGGCCGTATATAACCCACATAACGCCGGGACGGATAGTGGACTGGGGCATTACTGACGCCACAAATATGGGTGCCGCTATGGCCCCGGCGGCATATGACACACTTCGTACGCACTTTGATGACCTGGGGCTGGGGCCTGGCGACTATGACCTTATAGTTACCGGGGATCTGGGCGCCGTAGGTACAGACATACTCCGTGACTTCTTCAGCAGGGACGGAGTTGACATCTCCCAGAGGCACACAGACTGCGGGCTTATGATATTTGACAGGGACACCCAGGATGTGCACGCCGGAGCATCCGGCTGCGGCTGCAGCGCCAGCGTGCTGTGCGGGTATCTGCTGAACGGCATGAGGGAGGGACGCTGGAACAGGATCCTGTTCGCCGCGACGGGCGCCCTGCTCTCCCCGATAACAACGCTCCAGGGGGAGAGCATACCGTCCATATGCTGTGCTGTGGCAATAAGCCGGACTCTTCCGGCGTAAAGGGGGGAGAAAGCATTGGAAACCATTCTTCAATACCTGAAGGCCTTTGCCGTTGGAGGCGCACTGTGCCTTATAGGGCAGATACTGGTTGACAAGACGCGCCTTACGCCGGCCAGGATACTGACGGCATTTGTAGTCACGGGAGTTATCCTCGGCGGCATTGGGATATACCAGCCGTTTGCCGACTGGGCCGGCGCCGGTGCAACGGTGCCGCTCACCGGTTTTGGGAACCTGCTGGCGAAAGGTGTCAGGAAAGCGGTGGATGAGATTGGCGCGCTGGGGGCTCTCACAGGGGGGCTGACGGCCGCGGCCGGAGGAGTGACAGCGGCGATATTTTTCGGATACCTGGTCTCAATCATTTTTAAGCCAGGGGACAAGAACTAGGGAATGGACTGGCAGCGTCGGGGAACTTTCCCCGGCGCTGTGTTTTTGTTTTAATTTCCGCAAATGATATAATACCGGTGGGAGTTTTTTAAGAATTATCCGTTTAATAGATGAAAGGGAAAAACACAACATGCCATTGGAAAGGAGAAAGTCAATGGATAACGGTGCAAGTAGCTACCGCCGTTTCCTTGATGGTGACGATGAAGGGATTGTTGAGATAATCAGGGATTATAAAGATGGCCTGACACTCTATCTGAACGGATACGTAAACAATATCTTTGCCGCAGAGGAACTGATGGAGGATATATTTTTTAAGCTTGTAACTCGGAAGCCAAGGTTTGCAAGCAGGTACTCTTTTAAAGCGTGGCTTTTTAAAATCGGACGCAATGCGGCTATCGACTATATACGGAAAAATAAAAAGCTCTTGGCAGTGCCCATAGATGACTTGGAAAGCTATGTCAGCGAGGAAGAGAATGTTGAGGAATCCTATTTGCGGGAGGAGAGAAAAATCGCTGTACATAGGGCGCTGCGAAAGCTGAAGCCGGAATACCGGCAAATATTATATCTAGTATATTTTGAGGGCCTAAGCAATTCCGAAGCGGCAGCTGTAATGAAAAGGAGCAGGCACCAGATAGAGAACCTTGTTTATCGGGCAAGACTTTCGCTTAAATCAGAACTTGATAAGGAGGGCTTTGTCTATGAAGGACTATAGAGATATCGCTGAGGATATTTTTGAACGCAGAGAACAGTACGTTGTTAGGAAAATAAGGAGAAGAAAGGTGTTTGCACGCACGGCAGCATCCATATGCTGTACGTGTCTTGTGGCTCTGTTAGGCTTCGGTATGTGGAAGAGCGGAATTTTTGGTACAACCCAGGATGCCTCTGGCAATATCGGCACAGATGGGCTGAACGATAGTACACAGGAAAACTCGAATAATCGACCGTCTGAGACGGGGAATAATAATCCATCTGGTTCAGCAGATGCCGAGATTGGGAATTATCCTGACAATTACACACAAAATGGCAGCGAGAAAACCATGATATCTTCATTCGACACAGGCGAAGCGTCCTCTGGCTCATATGCAGTACCGGAAAACGGCAAATTTGCTTTTTCAGTACCGCTGCGGGAGGCTATGAATGAGTACGGGGACAGCGTCCTCTACCGTGTGGTCGTCGATGTGTTCAGCAATGGGGAACAGCTATCTCCGGACAGCGTCCAGGTACAGGATGAGTGCAAAAGGCTTTCAGATATGGGATACACCGTTGCCTATGAGACATATTTTGATGGGGAATCTTACCACTATTATTTTACATTACATGCCGACTATGATGAGGTGACAAAATTTGCTGTAAATGAGGGCTATGGATATTTCATGTTTTTGTACGATGAGCGGGTAGAACAGACCGGTGAATTGCCAATTGTAGCTTATAGCGATGTACAGTGAGGCCGGTTTCTGAAAGGCAATAAAAGCACGCAAGAAGCGAGTTTAACAGTTATGCGCGTCATAAAATCAGACTCCATCTATATGGTATGCTACATTTCCGCCGCCTTTGAGCGGCGGAAACTTTATTTTGGTTTCCATTGGGACTTGACGTTTAAGCCCCTTTTCTTTTTCGGATGATGTGGTATACTCATTATGTACCAAACTTTGAAAGGAAAGTATTTATGACATTGACAGAGCTTGAGGCCCAATGCCAAAAGTGCAAAAACTGTGTCCTGGGAGAGACGCGGACAAACCTTGTATTCGGTGCCGGCGTCCCGAATGCCAGGGTTATGTTCATCGGCGAGGGCCCGGGCGAAAATGAGGATCTGCAGGGCCAGCCCTTTGTGGGCCGGGGCGGGCAGTTCCTTGACACCATGTTGAAGATAATAAACTTGGACAGATGTAAAAACTTTTACATAACGAACATTGTAAAATGTCGTCCTCCCAAGAACAGGGACCCGCAGGAGAGTGAGAGGGCTGCCTGTATGAGTTGGCTGCGTCCCCAGATAGAGCTGATATCTCCAAAAATAATCGTGTGCCTGGGACGCATAGCCGCGATGACCCTTATAAAGAGCGACTTCAAGATCACACGGGAACACGGGCAGGTGTTTGAGAAGGACGGTATATACTATATGGCCATATACCATCCGGCGGCCCTGCTCAGGGATCCGTATAAGCGGCCGGACACATTCGAGGATCTAAAGGCGCTCCAGGAGCTTATAAACTCGGTATGCCCTGAAGTTTATGCCGGTTGATTAAAAAAGAGAATAAAAGAGGAGAGACGCGCAGTATTTTATGATAGAGTTTAGAAACCCTGAAGTCAGTGACAGGCAGTGGATGTACGAGCTGGCCTCGAAAAACGATCTGCATAGCGCAGACTACAGCTTCGGCAGTATCTATTGCTGGGGTCACTACACTGCGCCGAAGGTGGCGCGGCTTGGTGACAGGCTTATAATGCGCCTCACGATCGGCGGCAGGCATATGTATGCCTACCCTGTGGGTGCTGGAAATATACGCCCGGCCATAGAGCTGATGGCGGAGGACGCCAAGTCAATGGGAAACCCATTTATAATGCGGAGCATAACAAAGCCGCTGCTCTCGGAGATACACGCTCTGCTGCCATCGGAGCCGGTGATTTCCATGAACCCCAACAGTTCCGACTATGTGTACAGAGCCCAGGATCTGGCAGAGCTTGCGGGGAAGCGGTACCATGCAAAAAAGAACCATGTCAACAGGTTCATGGCAGAGCACAACTGGCGCTTTGAGCCGATAACCAGGGAAAATATAGGAGCATGCCATGACTTTGCCTCAGAATGGTTCATAGAAAATTCCCAGGAGCGGGGAGTTGATTACCTGGGTGAGATACGGGCCCTCCACAGCGCACTTGAGATATATTTCGACGCGGGATTTGACGGGGGTATTATATGGGACGGGGGAGAGATTGCCGCTTTTACCATAGGGGAACTCATATCCCCAGGCACTTTCGTCACGCATTTTGAGAAGGCGGACCCTTCAGTAAACGGAGGATACGCCATAATAAACCAGCAGTTCGCGAAGTATCTGCTTACAAAGTATCCGAAGCTTGAGTATATAAATCGGGAAGAGGATATGGGCATAGAAAATCTCAGAAAGGCAAAGCAGTCTTACCGGCCTGTATTTATGGTGGATAAGTACACTGCTGTTTGGGAGTAAATGGAGTATGTTATAAGGACAGCCGGGAGCCAGGACATTCCGGAGCTGAAATCGCTGTGGAAGACGGCTTTTGGGGATGGGGACCAATACATAGATATGTTCTTTGACGATCTCTACAGGCCGGAGAACACGCTGGTGTGCTGTGCCGGCGGGAGAGTGGCCAGCGCCGCATATGTGGTGGAGCTGGGCGAATTTGTCACAGCTGGGGGAGACAGGCGCCCGTGCAGGGCGGTCTACGCCTTTGCCACCCTGCCTGAGCTGCGGGGAATGGGATTAGGCTCCGCCGTCATTGAGCGGGCGGCTGATATGAGCTGCCGGGACGGGGCTGTGGGTGTAATATGTCCGGCTCAGTATTCGCTCTTTGACTACTACCGCAGCCGTGGCGGATACAGGGACCATTTTTATATCTATGAGGCCTCGAGTTCCGGCCAAGGGATGCTCGCATACGGAAGCGCCAGGAGAGTTGACGCCCAGGAGTATTCACAGATACGCCGCCGGCTGCTTAAAGGGCGTGACTATATAGATTTTTCTCCGGAGGCCATGAGGTTCCAGGAGAAGATCTGCACCATGAGCGGCGGAGGGCTGTTCTCGGTTACAGCCTCTGGCGTGCGCTGCGCGGCGGCGGCTGAGATGAGAGATGGGGAGATACTGATAAAGGAACTCGTCGTCCCAACGGGTACGCTCCATATGCCCGCTCTCATCACCGCCAGGGCACTGGGAAAGGAGAGCTTCACTTACAGGACGCCGGTGCGTCCGGGTGAGGAGGGAGTGGCTTTCGCCATGGCCAGAGGGATATCTGACGGTGAAGAGGAGGATACCGGCCTTGGCTGGTACGGTTTCGCCTTTGATTGACAGAAAAAATCAAAAAAATTTTTAGATTTAATATTTTTGAAATATTTTAATGTTTTTTACTTAAAAGTTTAAAGGTATTATGTGTATCGTGAAGCATTGATTCACCTTTTTCATTTTATCCTCTTTTTCAATTGATGGGAGCCTGGCGAGGCTCCCATCACTTTTTTGTGCCTTTTTACATCTTTCAAATTGTCCGGGCCTCTGGTATAATCGAGTAGCTATGGAAATGAATGAAATATATGAAAAGTACATACGGGCCCGCAGGGAGCTTATAAGCCGTGACTTCTCCGGGCTCAACGATAAACAGCTTGAGGCGGTGCTTTCCACAGAGGGGCCGCTGCTGCTGCTGGCAGGCGCCGGCAGCGGCAAGACCACTGTGCTCATAAGCCGCATAGCGAACCTTATCCGCTATGGACGCGCCTCTGACTGCCGCGACGTGCCGGAAGGTGTGACGCAGGAGGATATGCTCCATATTATCGGGCTTGCCCAGTCACCGGAGGGCAGGATATCGGAGGAGGAGCGGCGCCTTGTGGCTGTGGAGCCGGCGGCCCCCTGGCGCGTGATGGCAATAACCTTCACCAATAAGGCGGCGGGTGAGCTGAAGACCAGGCTGGCGGCGATGCTGGGGCCGGAGGCTGAGGACATCTGGGCTATGACCTTTCACTCGGCCTGTGTCCGCATACTCAGAAGGAGCGCGGAGTCGATTGGTATATCACGCTCATTCACAATATATGACACCGACGACTCGGTGTCGGTGATGCGCCGTGTGCTCCGGGAGAACAACATAGACGACAAGGCGTTCCCGCCGAAGACTGTCCTGGGCTATATAAGCCGGGCCAAGGGCGATATGCTCACCGCTGAGAAATACGCCCAGGAGGCCGAGCGGGGCTACGACCCCAGGAAAAAGATAATCGCCAGAGCCTATACAGAGTACGAGCGCCGGCTGAGGGCGGCGGAGGCGCTGGATTTTGACGACCTTATACTCTGCACTGTCCGGCTGCTGCTGGAGGATGAGGATGTAAGGAGCTACTACCAGCGGTACTTCCGGTATGTGCTGGTGGATGAGTACCAGGACACCAGCAATTTGCAGTATATACTTGCCAGCACCCTTGCGGGTGGGCAGGACAATATCTGCGTGGTGGGCGACGACGACCAGAGCATCTACCGCTTTAGGGGGGCTACAATAGAGAATATACTGTCCTTTGAGAAACGGTATAAAAATGCCAGATGCATAAAGCTGGAGCAGAACTACCGCTCCACCGGACACATCCTGGGCGCGGCAAACGCCGTGATAAAGAATAACCAGGGAAGAAAGGGAAAGGAGCTCTGGACGCAGGCCCAGGACGGGGACAAGCTGACGCTATATATCGCCGAGAACGACGATGAGGAGGCCCAGTACGTCTGTGCCCGCATACTGGGCGGAAAGGCCCAGGGAATGGGCTGGGGGGATTTTGCGGTCCTTTACAGGATGAACGCCCAGTCAAACCGTCTTGAGTACGCTATGAAGCGCAACAGTATACCGTATAAGGTGGTGGGCGGCACAAGGTTCTTTGACAGGGCTGAGATAAAGGACATGACATCGTACCTGTGTGCACTGCACACCCCGGAGGACGACCTGAGGCTGCTTCGGATAATAAACAGCCCGCCCCGTGGAATAGGCAACACGACCATAGAGCGGCTCAGGAATATCGCAGCGGAGAACCGGCTGCCGGTAAACACGGTCATTGAGAACTGCGACCTATATCCGGAACTTAAAAACTCGGTTTCAAAGCTGCGCGCTTTTGCAGAGCTGATGGCCTCGCTGCGTGAGGCTGCCAATACGATGCCTCTTGATCAGTTTTACGACCTGCTCATTGAAAAGACGGGCTATGTGACAGCCCTGGGCACCTCGGACGAGGCCCTTGCCAGAGTGGACAATATATGGGAGCTCAAGAGCAATATTGTAAATTATATGGAGAGGACGCCGGAACCCACATTGGCCGGATTCCTGGACGAGATAGCCCTGTATACTGACCTTGACGGGCTGGACGACAACGGCGACAGCGTGATAATGATGACCATCCACGCCGCCAAGGGTCTGGAGTTTCCATGGGTATTTCTTGTGGGTATGGAGGACGGGATATTCCCATCCCTGCGCTCCATAGGCGAGATAGAGGATATGGAGGAGGAGCGGCGGCTCTGCTATGTGGCCATAACAAGGGCAAAACGCCGCCTTACCATCACCGCCGCCCGCCGGAGGATGCTCTTTGTACACACATCGTCGAACCTCATTTCTAGGTTTGTGGACGAGATACCCGACGAGCACATAGACAAGCCGGCCGACACAAGGCCGGCCTATGACGGCGGTTACGAGAGGGTGCCGGATCAGGATTACATGGAGTACAGGCGCCGGGAGAGGCAGGGATACTCCGCCGGCGGATATGGCGCGGGAGTGGAGGCGAGGCGCTCATCGTACGGCCAGCGGCCGACAGGCCCGGCAAAGCGGCCGGATCCTGCAAGGACGCCTCCTGCCAAGACGAAACTCCTGGAGATATCTGTCGGTGACAGAGTGCGCCACAAGGCATTCGGGGAGGGAGTGGTCTCCGCCTACACGGCCATGCCCGGGGACGCGCTGATAACTGTAGATTTCGCCTCTGGGCAAAAGCGCCTCATGCTCAAAACTGCCGGCGCATTTATGGAGAAAATATGAAACTGGTGGACATATGAAAAACTACGATTTCATCTTTTTTGATCTGGACGGCACGATAAACGACTCTGCCGACGGGATAATAAATTCCTTCATTTATGCGCTTGAGAAAATGGGAATGAAACCTCCTGAGAGGTCGGAACTGTTCCGTGTTGTCGGTCCCCCGCTGAGCTATTCCTTCAACAACTTTTTTGGATTCACAAAGGAGCAGGCACAGGAGGCCATTGGGAACTACCGGGTATACTACGCCCAGAGGGGCGCCTATGAGAACAGGGTATACGACGGGATACCAGAACTTCTGAAGAGGCTCTCAGACAGCGGGAAGAAGCTGTACCTTGCCTCCAGCAAGGCGGAGAAGTTTGTGAAAATCCTCTCGGACTATTTTGGAGTGAGCCAGTATTTTGACGTTATCCGCGGTTCGGATGAGTCCGTCGGCAGATATTCAAAGGCAGATGTGATACGCCAGGTGATCGCCGACGCCGGCATAGACAGGATCGACAGGTGCGTCATGGTAGGCGACAGGAGGTTCGACGCGGAGGGCGCGGCGGAGTGCGGCATGGACTCCATAGGCGTACTCTACGGGTACGGGAGCCGACAGGAGCTGACAGAGGCCGGGGCAACCTACTTTGCCGGCTCTGTTGAGGAACTGGGCAGGATGCTCGGCGTGTGATACGGTGCAGGCTGGATTGTCCAGTTATTAGAAACATGTTTTGAAAGCCAACGGCGGCCGGGATAAGATATCCGGCCGCCATTTTATTAATCTCTAGAGGTGATTTGTGATGGTAAAACCAATTATCGGCGTTGTGCCGTTGGTTGATATACAGCGGGAGAGCTATTGGATGTTGCCGGGGTATATGGATGGGATAATAGACGGAGGCGGCGTGCCGGTAATGCTGCCGCTCACTGACGATCGAGGCCTGCTGGAGAGGGTAATGGATACCTGCTCGGGCTTTGTGTTTACCGGCGGACAGGACGTGTGCCCGGAGGTTTATGGCCAGGCGGACACGGGGATCACAGGGGAGACGTGCCCCGAGAGGGATGCCATGGAACGGCAGCTTCTCCGTATGGCACTGGAACGGGGCAAACCTGTTCTGGGAATATGCCGAGGCATACAGTTTATAAACGCGGCTCTCGGCGGTACTCTTTGGCAGGATATACCCAGCCAGTGCGGCACCCAGGTTGAGCACCACCAGTCACCGCCGTACAGTAGTCCCTCCCATATTGTCCGGCTGCTCCCGGGAACACCAATAAGTGAGATGCTGGGCGAGGGGACGATACAGGTGAACAGCTGCCACCACCAGGCGGTGAGGATTCTAGCGCCGGGACTGCGGCCGATGGCCATAGCCGAGGATGGGATAGTAGAGGCACTCTGGATGCCAGAGCACCCGTTCCTGTGGGCCGTCCAGTGGCACCCTGAATTCTCCTGGAGGGTGTCGGAGGAGAGCAGGAAGATATTCTCGGCTTTCTGCGGCGCGGCATGCAAAAGATAGGCCGGGGAACTCAGCCGGAAAAGCTGTCTATCGCATCCTGCAGGGCCTTGATAAACATCGAGAGATGATAGCCGTCGCATACGGCGTGATGGACCTGGCAGGAAAGGGGCAGGAGCCTTCTGCTGTCGCGGTCATATGCCCTGCCCATAGTGAATATAGGCAGAAGATGGTCGCCAGATCCGTACACATTAAGATTAAAACCGGTAAATGATGACCATGGGATCATTGATACATCGAAAGTATTGCGAGGCATCCCATCTTTTGGATACAATCTGCATGAACTGGAATATGTGTCCACATCGCGCTCATACCGGTGTAGAAACTCATGGTAGTTTCCTGAAAACTCGGTCCAGATCACAGAGAAGGACTTTGCCTCACTGTTGAAGATGGTGTAACTCGGCTCAAGGTGGTCGAATATGCCCGGCCCTTCCGGTGAGAGGCACGTGCGGAATTCTGGAAAGCGATCCACACAGGATGTCAGAAGCCAGAGCATGGCCGGATACAGCTTGTGCCTGGAGATTGACGTGATGTCCACATCCACAGTCATGGAGTACGTACACCTGACATCGTTAAGGTAGTGCTCGTATCGTTCACGCCTGTCCCAGTTTGCCATATCAATAAGATGGAATGACATTGGATTATGCTCCTTTTAAATCATATCTTAGATGCGGCTTGATTTTACCATAGGCGGCAGCCGATGTCCACGTGTGAACATGTGTATGGGGGCAATTTGAAATTGGGTATTAAAATTATGAGTTTTAACGCATATGGGAGCCGGCTGCGTATTGAGTAAAATCTATTTCACTGGTAAAATAGATGGAGGAACAGGAGGTGGGATAATGGAGAATAATATGGAGGTGCTGTCTGGACTGAACCCGTCCCAGAGGGAGGCGGTGACAAGTACCGAGGGGTTTGTGCGCGTCATAGCCGGCGCTGGTTCCGGCAAAACAAGGGCTCTCACCCGGCGCTTTGCTTACCTTGTAAACGACCTTGGCATACTGCCGGGGAACATACTCTGTGTCACCTTCACAAACAAATCCGCCAATGAGATGCGCGAGCGCATACGCAAGCTCACCGGAGACAGGGACACCGGGTATATAAACACATTCCACGGCTTCTGCGTGTCCGTACTGCAGGAGGACAGCCACGCTGTGTCATATCCAAAGAGCTTCCTTGTGCTTGATAACTCGGACATAGATTCCATGCTCCAGGTCATATATGAGGAACGGGGCTTTACCCTGCGGGACATGACCTTCGCCGACGCCAGGGACATGATAGAGATACAGAAGATATTCAAAAAGCCGGAGTATTACCTGGACATGATAACGATGCCCCTGGACACCCTAAGGGAGAAGTACGACAGGGCCGTGGGCGTGGAGGAAGCCATATTCTACGGGTATCTCTACCAGGAGAAGAAGTGCTTTGGGCTTGATTACAACGACCTTATAAAGTTCACTCTATACATATTCAAGGAGGATGAGCGGATAAAGCTCAAGTGGCAGCAGAGGCTTGAGTATATAATGATAGACGAGTTCCAGGATATAGATATGCTCCAGTACCAGCTGATGGAGGTGCTATGCGGCTACCACAGGAACCTCTTCATAGTTGGTGACCCTGACCAGACCATATACACCTGGAGAGGGGCGAATGTAAAATACCTTCTGGAGTTTGACAAGGTATTCCCTGGCACCAAAACCATCATGATGATGGACAATTACCGCTCCACGCCGGAGATAATATCTGCGGCCAATGCCCTTATAGGGAAAAACTCATACAGGATAAAAAAGGACCTTACACCGCAGCTGGGGCACGGGGAGCGGGTGCTCTGCCTGCTCTCCGAGAGCCAGGATGGCGAGGGCGGATGGATCACAGGGAAGATGAAAGAACTCCATGAAAACGGGGTACCTTACAGGGATATGACGGTGCTGTACCGGGCCCACTATGTGTCCCGGGCCATAGAACAGGCGCTTATGGAGCAGAAGATACCGTACACAATATACAGCGGCGTACAGTTTTTCGACAGGGCCGAGGTAAAGGACGCCCTGAGCTACCTGGGAATGATCGCTTACCGGGATGACCTGTCCTTCAGGCGTATCGTAAATAAGCCAAAGAGGAACCTGGGAAAGAGGAGGATGGCCTTCCTCCAGGAGTACAGCGCATCCAGGGGAGTGTCCCTCTTCGATGCGTTAAAAGAGAACCTGGAGGAGCCGCTTATAAAGAGCACGGGAGCCGAGGCGTTCATCTCGCTTATAGAGAGTTTTTCACTGAGATACCAGGACAGGCCAGTTTCAGAGACACTGTCTACCCTGCTCAACGAGAGCGGCTATGAGAAAATGCTCCGGACAGAGGGCAGCCAGGAGCGGCTCGACAACCTGGCTGAGCTGAAACAGTCCATATATGAGTATGAGGCCACCTGCGGGGAGGAGGCCGCACTTGAGCACTATCTCACCCACGTGGCTCTGTTTACAAATGCCGACACGGCGGAGTCCGGCGACAAGGTGAAGCTTATGACAGTTCACGCTGCCAAGGGGCTTGAGTTTCCGTATGTGTTCCTCTGCGGCATGAACGAGGGAATTTTCCCCTCAAGGAAGGTGCGTACCATCAACGCCATGGAGGAGGAGAGAAGGCTTGCGTTTGTGGCTGTTACCAGGGCAAAGCTCGGACTCTACATCTCCGGGTCTGACGGCCGCGGCCTTGACGGCACATATAGGTTCCCATCCAGGTTCATTATGGATATGGGGGAGACGCTGGAGTACGTGGAGCCGCCACAGGAGAGCCTTCTCGCGGCGCTGAGAGACCATGTGGACAGGGAGCGGCTCGCTATGGAGGCTTTGAACGGGGAGCGATTCTCGCCCGGAGAGCGTGTCAGCCACTTCATGTTTGGAAAGGGTACGGTAGAAGAGGTGGACGAGGACGCGGGGGCGTATATGATAAAGTTTGATACACTTCCAACCGTGAGACGGATATCTTTCAAGGTAAAACTCAAGGCAGATGGTCCTGAGATATGAAGATTGAGCGCGGCGGCACACAGTAGGCTATCCTGTGTGCCGCCGCGCTCAGTTTATTAGGTGAGATTTTTAGAACCTGGAGAAAAAAGAGCGGAACCACCCGCCGTATATGTTATCGAGAGCTGCACCATATGTGTCGCTGCCGCTGCGGAAATTTGTGTGGAGCACCGCCTGGCCCTCTGCGGATGGATACTCAAACAACGTGTCATCGGCGCTGCTGTATACGGCCGTGGAAACAAGCCCATCGCCATCATAACACAGGGTAACATCGCAGCCGTCGGAGGCGGCGTAGCTTATGTAGACATATGAACCTGACTCGGATACGCTCCATATGGTGTCACATAGAGGCAGGCAGTCTGAAAGGCCGGAGGGATCATAGTTGTGTATCTCGCTGCCGCCAACCACGTCTGTACCGCTGTAAACGCATTTTGAGAGAATAAAATCCGCGGCCAAGCCGCCATCAGAAAGCCCGGCACTGTCCAAATCGACAGCGTACCGCTGATACACGGCAGAATCCTCTTCTGACAGGGAGATGTCCCGCCGCACAGTGCCAATAGGTATGAGCAGCAGGCAGGACAGCGAGATAACCGACACGGCGGAGCATATAAGCACTGCCAGAGTCCGCTTTTTGAGCGGCGTCCGCTCCCCACCGTGACGCTTAACAGATATCTTCAAGCCCACAGGGTCCTCGCCGTCGCTGGAAACACCGACTGCAACGGCGGCTATTGCCGACGCTATGAATATTACAGCGAGAAACTCAAGCAGCAACGGAACCCAGCCGCCGTAAATGGCGTTGAGGGCGTCAGAGAATGAACCATACTCGCGGTACACTTCGCCGCGGCCAAACATATATTCGTATTCAGGCCCGTCGTCGCCATAAACAGACATATCGTTAAGGCCGTCATCCAGATATGTGAGATTTACCTCTTTCCCGTCTGAGGAGGTATAGGATATAAACACCTGGCCTCCTGTGTATGTCACATCCATGCCGCTCCCATACATGGGCAGGTAATCCTCAAGCCCGTCAGGCGAGAGAGAGGAGCTGGGCCCGGTTGAGGAGTTTATACCGTTTATCTCAATAAGCGTGCATTGGGACAGGATAAATGTGGTCACAAGATCCCCTTCCCCCAGGCCGGCTCTCTCCAAATCCAGCCCGTATTCCATGTAGACGGTGTCGTCCTCGGGCTCGGAGAGGGAGGCCCATCGGGCGCTGCGCAGGGGAAGAAGCTGTGTATATGCTAGTGCGGCGATCACCAAAAGCGCACAGACCGAGAAAAACAATATCCGTTTCTTCATACGGGTTCCTTTCCGGCAGACGGGCTGCCAACATGTTTTTATTAGGCAGATAAAGAAAAAGCGCGCGGACAGGCTGTGTCTTGACGCCTTTTCGCGCGCTGGATATTGTGTTTTGAAAAGACGCCTCTGATAAAGTCTTTGAGCGTTGATATATATTTAATATATATAACATATATACAAAATATACAAACTGTCAATGTTTTTTCTTCAAAAAAGGTGTAGAGACGTTATTTTGACCAATGTGCCGAAGGATTGGCCACTCAAAAGAAAGCAGGTACAGGGCACCAGCCCATAATTTTCTAGACTTCCGGGGCCATCTATGTTATACTTTCAAAGATCACGATAAGTTATCAGTGATAATTCTTGTCATGCCGGGGTGTGAAATGGGCGGCGCGTCACGTAATTTACGAGAGGAGCTAATAGAGGCCGGCATAGATGAGATAAGCCGAAAGGGAATCCAGGGCTTCTCCATAAGGCGGGCCGCAAGGGCCTGCGGGGTATCATGTGCGACTCCGTATAAGTATTTCGGGGACAGGCAGGGGTTTGTCGCCGGAGTGGTCGAATATATCAATGGACGGTGGGCCAGGCGGGAGGCGGCGCTTCTCACCAAAATCTCCGGGAACACAAGGAAGAAACTTCTGGCTGTAAGCATGGAGTATATAAAGTTCCTGGTGGAGAACCCGCACTTCAGGTCAATACTCATGATGAAGGACGAAAGCTTTGACTTAAAATATGGCGGAGTACGCTCTGGCGTCAGCCGTGCGACAAGGGAGCTCATTGAGAGGTACTGCCGGGAGGTGCGGATGCCGGCGCGTGTGGCCAGACTCAAGGTATTTATAGTCCGCTCTCTCATATTCGGAGCGGCACTTATGTTTGATAATAACGAAATAGAGTATAATGAGGACAACCTGGCACTGGTCTCCTACGCAATAGACAGGGAATTTGACCTGGCCTAAGCGCCTTTTATATATCTGATTCCCCAAAAAAGGGGAGAAAGGAGCACAAAATGAGCGACTACGCCATATTCACTGATTCCTCCTGCGATCTGCCGGCAGCCATGGCCGCGGATATGGGGCTCCACGTACTGCCATTGACTGTCAATGTGAACGGCAGGGAGTACAGAAATTATCTTGACGAACGGGAACTGGGCTTTAGCGAGTTCTACAGTAAGCTCAGGGGGGGCGCCAATGCCTCAACCTCCGCTCCGAATGTGGAGGCGTTTGTCCAGGAGATGCGGCCTGTTTTGGAGAGCGGCAGGGATATACTGAGCATATGCTTTGCCTCTGTACTGTCCAGCACGTATCAGAACGCGTGTATGGCCGCCTCGGAGCTGGCCCCGCAGTTCCCGGAACGCAAGATATACTGCATAGACTCCAAGTGCGCCTCCCTGGGCCAGGGGCTACTGGTGTATCTTGCTGTGAACAAGAAAAAAGAGGGACTCGGCATCGATGAACTCCGGGACTATGTTGAGAGTACCCTGCCTACCATATGCCACTGGTTCACTGTGGATGACCTCTTCTTCCTGAAGAGAGGCGGCAGGATATCGGCCGCCACCGCCGCGGTGGGATCTGTGCTCCATATAAAGCCGGTGCTGCATGTGGACGACGCGGGCAGGCTTATAAGCATGTTCAAGACCCGCGGCCGCAAGGCATCTATCAAGGCCATGTTTGAGAAGGCCGCAACCACGTCAGAAAACATATCGGCACAGACCGTGTTTATAAGTCACGGCGACTGTATAGAGGACGCCAGATATTTAGAGTCAATGATACGCCAGGAGCTGCATCCAGTGGATGTGATAATAAATCACGTTGGCCCTGTAATCGGCGCCCACTCAGGGCCCGGGACACTGGCCCTGTTCTTCACCGGCCCGGTGAGGTGATATCGTTTAAAACGGCTTGCCCGTTTTGCCCTCTCAGGGCGCTATACTAAAAAACAAATAATTTTTTGGAGGAAAAAACAATGGTATTCGAAGCAATAGCAGAGATCATAGCAGAGCGCAACGACTGTGACCCAAGCGAGATCACAATGGACAGCACTTTCCAAGACCTGGGAATTGACTCTCTGGACACCGTGGAGATGATAATGGATCTGGAGGATAAGCTGAATACCGAGATCGAGCTGGATCAGAAGGTGGAGACTGTTGGTGACCTGGTTAAGTTCATCCAGGATAAGTACGATATTCAGGACTGATAACATATGATAACTACACCTATCTGCGGCCTCCTGGGGATAGAATACCCGGTGTTCCAGGGAGGGATGGCCTGGATAGCGGACGCCAAGCTGGCCGCCGCCGTTTCAAATGGCGGGGGCCTTGGCATTATCGCCGCTGGCAATGCACCTGGCGACTATGTCCGTGACCAGATCAGGGCCGCCAAAACTATGACAGACAAACCCTTTGGGGTCAATATAATGCTCCTGAGCCCATTTGCCGACGATGTGGCAAAAGTGGTCGTAGAGGAGGGCGTCCAGGTTCTGACTACCGGTGCCGGAAATCCTGGTAAGTACATGGAGTCGTGGCTTGAAGCGGGAATAAAGGTTATACCAGTAGTGCCGTCCGTGGCCATGACAAAGCTAGTGACGCGTCTCGGCGCCTCGGCTGTGATAGCTGAGGGAGGAGAGAGCGGCGGACATGTGGGAGATCTGACCACGATGGCCCTGGTGCCGCAGGTGTGCGACAACACCGACCTGCCGGTCATTGCAGCCGGAGGCATAGCCGATGGCCGCGGGGTAGCCGCGGCATTTATGCTGGGGGCATGCGGCGTACAGATGGGTACCCGGTTCCTTGTGGCAGAGGAGTGTTCTGTCCACAGAAACTATAAGGACAAGATAATAAAGGCAAACGACATAGCCACCATGATCACAGGCAGGCGTACAGGCCACCCTGTCCGCAGCCTGAAGACGAATTTCACCAGGGAGTATTTTAAGCTTGAGTACTCCAGCGCCTCCGACGAGGATCTTGATAAGTTCGGTACGGGTGCCTTGAGAAAGGCTGTACAGGATGGGAACTCAAAAGAGGGCTGTTTCCTGGCCGGGCAGATTGCCGGCATGGTGAATAAGGAACAGCCTGCCGCCCAGATAGTCCGAGAGGTGATAGAGGAGGCGGAGCCTATTTTGCGAGGTGCTTTGAAATGGGTAAAGTAGCGATAGTTTTCTCAGGCCAGGGCGCCCAGTACCCTGGAATGGGCAAGGAGCTCTATGACTCCTGCCCTGAGTCCAGGCGTGTATTCAACGCCCTGGATGAGATACGCCCAGGGACAAAGGAACAGTGCTTTTCCGGAACTCCCGAGGAGCTTATGAAGACGGTAAACACGCAGCCCTGTATGTTTGCCATGGAACTTGCCGCAGCTGAAGCGCTGCGGTCAGGCGGTGTGGAGCCTGCGGCTGTGGCCGGTTTCTCCCTTGGGGAGATAGCGGCCCTGACATTCTCGGGCGCGGTGGCGCTGGAGGATGGCTTCAGGCTCGTTATTCGGCGCGGTGAGCTTATGCAGAGGGAGTCTGAGAAGGCCGACTGTGCCATGGCCGCTGTGGTAAAGCTCACTGATGAGAAGGTGGAGGAGCTCTGTTCAGCTTACCAGAATGTGTATCCTGTAAACTATAACTGCCCTGGACAGGTGACAGTATCTGGACTTGCCCGGGAGCTTGCTGATTTTTCAAAGGATGTAAAGGCCGCCGGAGGGCGGGCGCTGCCGCTGAAGGTCAAGGGCGCTTTCCACTCTCCATTTATGGCAAAGGCGGCAGAGGACTTCAGAGGTGTACTGGAGGGTGTTGACATAAAGGCGCCGCAGATACCTCTCTATTCAGATTATACAGGCATGCCCTACGATGGGGACATGCGGGAACTCCTGTCAAAACAGATAGAGAACCCGGTGAGATGGCAGAGGATCGTCGAGCATATGGGCGGAAGCGGGATAGATACGTTTATCGAGGCCGGCCCTGGCAAGACGCTATGCGGACTCGTTTCAAAGACGCTTCCATCCGCCAGGGTATTCAGATGCGAGGACGCGGCCTCGCTCCGCGAGGCGCTGGAAGGAGCGGTCATATGCTGAGCGGCAAGACGGCCCTTATAACGGGCGGTTCCAGAGGAATTGGACGGGCCACGGCAATAGAATTCGCGTCCCAGGGGGC
Organism: uncultured Oscillospiraceae bacterium; assembly: GCA_944386185.1. Lineage (GTDB taxonomy): Bacteria > Bacillota > Clostridia > Oscillospirales > Oscillospiraceae > RUG626. Next base: position 19,940 of record CALXAF010000195.1, on the reverse strand, counting down.
CGATGTGGCCATAATCTACGCGGGGAATGAGACCGCCGCCCAGGAGACATTGGACGCCTGCAGGGAAAAGGGCGTCAGGGCCATGGCGTATAAGTGTGACGTCTCGGATTTTGCCGCTGCCAAGGAGACTGTGGCAAAGGTGAAGGCTGATCTGGGCAGGATCGACGTGCTGGTAAATTCAGCGGGGATAACGAGAGACAAGCTCATCGCCATGATGGGTGAAGAAGACTTTGACAGCGTCCTCGATGTTAACCTGAAGGGCGCATTTAATATGATAAAGCACTGAGCCCCCATATTTATCCGTCAGAGGGGCGGCAGAATAATAAATATAAGCTCTGTCTCCGGCCTTATGGGTAACGCCGGGCAGGCCAACTATTCCGCCTCAAAGGCGGGGCTTGTGGGCCTTACAAAATCGGCGGCGAGGGAGCTTGCCGGCAGAGGCGTAACATGCAACGCCATAGCCCCCGGTTTTATAAAAACAGATATGACCCGGGAATTCCAGGAGTCAGAGGAAGTGCTGTCCGCCATACCGCTCAAGAGAGTGGGGGAACCGGAAGAGGTGGCAAGGCTTGCGGCCTTTCTGGCCGGGGATGGCGCCGGCTATATAACCGGCGAGGTCATCAGGATAGACGGCGGAATGGCCATGTGAGGAGGAAAAACAATGAGAAGAGTCGTAGTTACCGGCCTTGGCATAGTGAGCCCGGTGGGAAATTCGGTGGACGAATTCTGGAACAATATAGTCAACGGTGTCTGCGGGATAGGCCCAATAACGCTCTTTGACACCACCGACTTTAAGGCGAAGCTTGGTGCTGAGGTTAAGGATTTTGATCCAAGGGCGTATATGGACAAGGCTGAAATGCTCAGGACAGACAGGTTCGCCCAGTTTGCTCTGGCTGCCGCCTGTCAGGCGGTGGAGGACAGCGGCATAATAGGTACCGTGGAGCCGGAACGCATAGGAGTCTACTTCGGCACCGGTATCGGTGGAATCCAGACATTTATAAATGAGCACAACAAGCTTCTGACAAAGGGACCGCGCCGCGTATCGCCATACTTTGTGCCGATGATGATAGCCAATATGGCGGCCGGGTCCATAGCAATACGTTTCAACTGCCAGGGCGCGGCAATGCCGGCAGTCACGGCCTGTGCCTCTGGAGCCAACGCCATAGGCGAGGCGGTCCGCGCGATACGCCATGGCTATGCCGACGCCATGATAACCGGCGGCTCTGAGGCGTCAATAACAGATTGCGGAGTGGCCGGATTTATAAACATGCAGGCCCTCTCCACCTCTGATGACCCTGTGGCGGCCAGCCTGCCGTTTGACGCACGCAGGGGAGGGTTTGTGATCGGTGAGGGCGGCGCCGCCCTCATACTTGAGGAGTACGAGCGTGCAGTGAATCGCGGCGCCAAAATATACTGCGAGCTCACCGGGTATGGCTCCACCTGCGACGCCTACCATATAACAGCCCCAAGGCCGGACGGCATGGGCGGTGTGAGAGCCATGCGCGAGGCCATGGATGAGTCGGGATACACCGGCTCTGAGAAGGTGTATTTAAACGCCCACGGTACTGGTACCCCGCTGAATGACAAGGCGGAGACACTGGCCGTAAAGACGGCGTTTGGCGAGGAAAAGGCCAGAGAGGTAATAATAAGTTCCACGAAGTCCATGACCGGCCATATGCTTGGCGCCGCGGGAGCCGCTGAGGCGCTGGTGTGTGTCAAGGTGCTCTGTGAGAATATAATACCGCCGACCATAAATCTCCTTGAGCCGGATCCTGAGTGTGACCTTAACTATACGCCCAACAAGGCGGTAGAGGCCAGGGTCGACCTGGCTATGTCAAACTCCCTGGGCTTTGGCGGACACAACGCCTGCCTGGCTATGAAGAGGGTGTGAGTATGGAAGAGAAGAGCATAAGAAAGTATGCGAAGCTCATGGATGAGCTGGGACTGACTGGCCTTGAGATAACTGAAAACGGCGCCACGGTGCGCCTTGAGAAGTCAGCCGCGCCGGTGGCACAGATGGTCCAGGCTTCTGCCGCCCCCCCGGCTACGGCGGCAGCCGTCACGGAGGATGATGGCAGCGAGTTCCTTTCACCAATGGTGGGAGTGTTCTACTGCGCGCCGGCGGAGAATGCCGAGCCCTTTGTAAAGGTGGGCGACACTGTCCACAAAGGCGATGTCCTGTGCATAATAGAGGCCATGAAGCTTATGAATGAGATCACCTCTGATCGGGACGGGGTTATAACCCAGGTCTGCGTGGGGGACAGCCAGGTGGTGGATTACGGCCATGTGCTGTTCCGCATAAAGGAGGCAAAATAGTTGAACCGCGAAGAGATAATGGATATACTCCCACACAGGGGAAAGATGCTGCTGGTAGACGAGTCGGCCCTTGAGGGCGACACGGCGGTGGGCAAGTACCATGTGAGAGGAGACGAGTGGTTTCTGGACGGGCACTTCCCGGGAAATCCGGTGGTGCCCGGCGTGGTGTTGTGCGAGATACTCGCCCAGTCTGCCTGTGTCCTGATGCGGGACGCCATATCTGAGGGCAAGCTGCCTATGTACACGGGGCTCGACAAGGTGCGCTTTAAAAACCCTGTGCGGCCGGGAGACACCTTTGAGACCAGGTGCAGCATAACAAGGGCAAAGCCGCCGTTTTATTTTGCCCGGGGCGAGGGCTATGTGGATGGAAAGCTCTGCGTAAAGGCGGAGTTCTCTTTCGCCCTTGTAGGAGAGTGATCTATGTTTTCCAAGATACTTATCGCCAACCGAGGCGAGATAGCCGTCAGGATAATAAGGGCCTGTAAAGAGATGGGCATATCCACTGTGGCTGTATACTCCACTGCCGACTCTGACGCCCTGCACGTGGCTCTGGCTGACGAGAGCTACTGCATAGGCGGGCCGGAGGCCGTCGACAGTTATTTAAGGGAGGACAGGATAATTTCAGCCGCCCAGGTGTCCGGCGCACAGGCCATACATCCAGGGTACGGGTTCCTCTCGGAGAATGAGCATTTCGCCCAGATGTGCCTTAAAAACGGGATAGTATTCATAGGCCCGTCTATAGAGAATATGCGGGCGCTCTCCAGCAAGGAGATGACAAAGCGGCGCATGAAGGAGGCCGGCCTCCAGGTCATACCGGGCACGCAGGTCCTCTCTACCCTGGCTGAGGCCCAGAGGGCCGCGGACAAGATAGGCTATCCGGTTATGCTGAAAGCCCGCTCCGGCGGGGGCGGCCGCGGCATACGTCTTGTGAAGGATGCCGGCCAGATGGAGAACGCCTTTTACTCCGCTGTGAGCGAGGGCGAGGCCGCTTTCGGAGACGGGGCCGTATATATGGAGAAGTACCTGTATCCCGCCAAGCACATAGAGGTGCAGATAATAGCCGATGAAGAGGGCAATGTGGTGTGCCTCGGGGAGCGCGACTGCTCCATCCAGAGGAAGAACCAGAAGCTGGTGGAGGAGAGCACCTCCCCGGCTGTGACGCCGGAGAAGCGGCAGGCCCTGTTTGAGAAAATAACACACGCCGTCAAGGAGACAGGCTACGTGGGCGTGGGGACGCTGGAGTTCCTATATGCCGGCGGGGAGTTCTATTTCATGGAGATGAATGTGCGCCTCCAGGTGGAGCACACGGTTACAGAGGAACTCACCCAGATCGATCTGGTCAAGTGGCAGATACGAGTTGCTGCCGGCATACCATTTGGGTATAGGCAGGAGGACATAAGCCTCCGCGGCTCCGCCATTGAGTGCCGTATAAACGCCCTGGCTCCCGGAAAAGTGAATTTTCTCCACGTGCCAGGGGGACCATTTGTCAGGTTTGACACGTTCCTTGTTGCGGGATTTAGCATATCTCCATATTATGACTCCCTGTTGGGGAAGCTCATAGTCTATGCCGGCACACGTGAAGAGGCACTGCGGAAAATGCAGGCTGCCCTCTGTGAGCTGGTTATCGACGGTGTTCCCAACAATATTGAGGAACAGATAGATATAATCAACGATAAGCGTTTCCGGGACGGAAGCTATGACTTATCCTTTTTTGCCAAGTGAGGTGTTATAAGTGCCGTTTATAGAGTTCCTTTTCAAGCCCAAAAATGAACTGGAGAAGGGCGGGCGCCAGTCTGCGGAGGTCGCCAGCGCGGACGAGAACGAGCCCTCCAAGCCCTGTCCAAACTGCCGGAAGATGGTGCCGCTATCCCAGCTCTGGGCAAACCACAACACATGCGAGTGCGGATATCACTTCAGGATGAACGCGCGCCAGAGGATAAACTTTATCTGCGATCAGGACACTTTTGAGGAGTGGGACGGGGGACTTGCCTCACGGGATGTGCTGGGCTTTCCCGGGTATACGGCAAAGCTGGAGAACACCAGGAACGCAAGCAGCGAGACTGAGGCTGTTGTCTGCGGCAGGACAAAGATAGGCGGGGTAGACTGTTGTATCTTCATCATGGAACCATACTTTATGATGGGTTCTATGGGAACTGTGGTGGGGGAGAAGATCACCCGTACTTTCGAGCAGGCCACAAAATTGGGCCTGCCGGTGGTGGGATATACCGTATCTGGTGGGGCTAGGATGCAGGAGGGGATACTCTCCCTGATGCAGATGGCCAAGACCAGCGGGGCTGTACGCCGTCACTCTGAGGCGGGGCTTTTCTATCTGACTGTGATAACTGACCCGACCACCGGAGGCGTCACTGCGAGCTTCGCCATGGAGGGCGATATCATACTGGCCGAGCCAGGCGCCCTCATAGGTTTTGCCGGCCCCAGGGTGATAGAGCAGACTGTCAGGAAGAAGCTGCCCGCCGGTTTCCAGAAGGCGGAGTTCGTTATGGAGCACGGTTTTGTTGACGCGATAGTGCCAAGGAACATACAGAAAGAGACGGTGACAAAGCTGCTGAAGATGCACAGTGGAGGTGAAAAGGTTGGCTAAGGGACCCGTAAAGGCTTACGACAGGGTGAAATCGGCCCGTCAGAATGGCAGGCCGACCGGGGTGGACTATATCGAGCATATGTTCACCGACTTCATTGAGCTGCATGGTGACAGGGCCTACGCCGACGATAAGGCGATAGTGGGGGGCATAGCCCTGCTGGATAGCCGGCCTGTAACCGTCATCGCGATAGAGAAGGGGCGTACCTCCAAGGAGCGGGTGGCCCACAACTTCGGCGCGCCGCACCCGGAGGGCTACAGGAAGGCCCTGCGGCTTATGCGTCAGGCCGAGAAATTTGGAAGGCCGGTCATATGCCTTGTTGACACCTCAGGCGCTTACTGCGGCATCGGGGCCGAGGAGCGTGGTGAGGGCCAGGCTATCGCCGAGTGCATAACCGGCATGATGGCCCTGAAGACGCCGGCTATCTCCATCCTAATCGGCGAGGGCGGCAGCGGCGGGGCCCTGGCCCTGGCCGTCGCCGACAGGGTGTGGATGCTGGAGAATGCCGTGTACTCAGTTATATCACCTGAGGGGTGCGCCAGCATACTCTGGAAGGACGCCTCAAAGGCCGAAGAGGCCGCCGAGAGCCTGAAGCTCACCGCCCAGGACGCGCTTGCTCTTGGCGTTATAGAGGATATAATCCCAGAGCAGGAGCTTGGTAAGGATACATTTTACGACAAGCTCCGCGTGAAAATCTCAAGGGAGCTGAGAGAACTCTCCAGCCTTGAAATACAGGAGCTGAGCCGCCGGAGATTTGAGCGGTTCAGGAACCTGGGCGTGCCTGAGACCGGGGGCGATGCCTGATGGCGGAGAGGGAGGCGCTGTATACAAGGCGCATCTTCTACTATGAGACAGACAACATGGGCATAGTCCACCACTCCAACTATATAAGGATTATGGAGGAGGCCAGGATGGACTATATGCGCTCTCTGGGCTACGAGTACACCGAGATGGAGGCCAAAGGGATAATAATGCCTGTGACAAGCGTCTCGGCAAAGTATATAACGCCGCTGCGTTTTGACGACACCATCCATGTGAGGACGCGCCTCACCGCCTTTAACGGGGTGCGCGCATCGTTCAGCTACACCATCTACAGGGAAGGCGACGAAAAGCCCTGCGCCACAGGCGAGAGCGGCCACTGTTTTTTGGACACTGACACTCGCGTCCCGGTAAATCTAAAGAGGAAATATCCGGAGTTTTACGAGAGAGCCGTGAAGATCCAGGAGAAGGAATAGATAGAAACTTATGAGTATATACAGGCAGTTTTGTGAGGAAACTTTTGACGAGAAGGGGATACTCCGCGATTTCCAGCTGAAATACCCCTACAATTATAATTTCGGATACGATGTGGTGGACGAGATCGCCCGCCAGGAGCCAAAGAAGCGAGCCCTTGTGTGGTGCAACACCGAGGGGCGGGAGCGTATCTTCACCTTTGGGGATATCTCTTCCCTCAGCACCAGGGCGGCAAACGTGTTCCGTGCCCACGGCATAAAGAAGGGCGACAGGGTAATGGTGATGCTCAAGCGGTGCTATGAGTATTGGTACACCGCTGTCGCGCTGCACAAGCTGGGTGCGGTGCTCATACCGGTCACCCATATGCTTACGGCAGACGATATTGTCTACAGGATCGAGGCCGCGGATATAAAGGGAGTGGTGTGCGTCCACGACGAGGCCATACTCTCCCACGTGTCCCAGGCCATATCAAGGACAGAGAGCGTCACAGCGGCCTGGACAATCGAGGGCGAGGCCCAGGGCTTCATGGATCTCACCTCACAGGTAGAGGCCGCGTCCGACACTATGGAGCGGGAGTACACCCTGGCCACGGAGCCTATGATAATGTATTTCACCTCCGGCACAACCGGATACCCAAAGGGCGTGATCCACGACCACACCTACTCTCTTGCACATATACTCACGGCAAAATACTGGCAGAATGTGGAGGACGGTGGACTGCATCTGACCGTGGCCGAGACTGGCTGGGGCAAGGCATCCTGGGGAAAGATATATGGACAGTGGCTGTGCGGGTGCGCCGTCATGGTCTTTGACTTTGATAACTTTGATCCAAAGCAGCTTATGACAATCGTTAATAGATACTCTGTCACCAGTTTTTGTGCGCCGCCCACGATTTACAGGTATTTGGTGAAGAAGGGCATTGTGGATATGCCCAGCCTCAAGTACGTCACCACAGCCGGTGAGGCGCTGAACCCTGAGGTTTTCCGCCTCTTTAAGGAGCAGACGGGCCTTACGCTGATGGAGGGGTTTGGCCAGACAGAGTCCACGCTCATACTGGCAAACCTTGTGGGTTCCACATCCCACCCGGGTTCCATGGGAAAGCCAACACCGCTCTACCATGTGGAGCTTCTTAAAGACGACGGACAGTACGCCGCTGCCGGGGAGCTGGGGGAGATAGTCATAGTGCCCCCAACAGGAGGAAAGCGCCAGGCCGGGATATTCAGTGAGTATAACGGGAATCCGGAACTCTACGAGTATGTGTGGCGTGGCGGCATATACCACACCGGCGACACCGCCTGGAGAGACGAGGAGGGCTACTACTGGTTCAACGGCCGGATCGACGATGTAATAAAGACCGGCGGATTCCGCGTAGGGCCGTTTGAGATAGAGAACGTGCTGATGGAGCACCCGGCCGTTATGGAGTGTTCCGTGGTTGGCATACCTGACAAGCTCCGGGGACAGGCCATCAAGGCCATAATAGTCCTAGCCCCGGGATTCGAACCGTCCCTTGAGCTGCAGAAGGAGATACGGGAGTTCTGTAACAGCCGGATAGCGGAGTACAAGTGGATACGGACAGTGGAATTCGTGCACGAGATGCCGAAGACCATAAGCGGCAAGATACGCAAGATAGAACAGCGGGGAGAATGAAGAGCCGCTGAGACCTAAGCTATTTAAAATAAAAGCCACTCTGACGCCAACGCGCGTCAGAGTGGCTTTTTCCATAGGCAGATAAAGTTTTGGCTTAAAAGTGCTGCGGAGCGTCTCTCAATCACGCCGCCTCCCGGGAAGAAGCTCCAGGATACCGCTTCTCAGAGCCCACAGCAGGGAGGGCAGGTGGATGAGGACAAGGACGGCGCAGCAGATGATGGAGGGAATAGTCATCTCCCTTTCCACCAGATAGCACTCCGCCATAAGCACGACCATGCTGATTACAAACCTGGGGATACTCCAACTCACTTTCAGCAGCTTGCGGGAGTGTATGGCGCGGGTGAGAAATATAAGAAGGTAGCTTACGAAGGTAGCCGCGGCGGCGCCGATAGCTCCATAGCGCGGTATCAGCAGGGCGTTGCCAGCAAGATTTGTCAGGGCGCCGATGAGGGTGGTGACAAGTGTGGCGGATGTGTGCTTTTCGGCCACATATACAGATGAGAAGAAGGAGCCCAGGCACGCCACAGCTGTCCCGAGGAGCAGCAGAGGGGCGTAGTGCCAGCCCTGATAGTAGCTGGAGGCGGCCAGGAAACGCATGATGAGCCTCGAGGCGGCCATCAGCACTCCGGCGCCTATCAGCACCCCGGCCTCGTAAACCGAGTACACGTTGGAGAAGAACCGCTCCCGCTGCGCCCCCTCCCGCTCCCGCAGGATGGAGAGCTGCCAGGCGGAGGTGAAGATACCGGAGACGATCAACAGTATGGTGGCTATCTTTCCAGCCACAGCGTAAGTGCCGGACACGTCCGTGCCTATCATGTATGAGATAAAATAGCGATCTGAAATGTTGATTATCCAGGAACAGACAGTCGAGGGAATGAGGGGCAGGCAGTAGCGGAACATAGAGCTGATAAGGCCGCGGCGCAGGGATGGGAGACTGAAGAGCCGCCACATCCGGAGTGCCAGAAACAGCAGCAGGGCTGTGAGGCCGTCCGCTATCACGTTGGAGAGTATATACCCGGTGATACCCATGTGGAACACCGAGAGCATGAGGATATTGAGCCCGGCTACAAGGGCGGTGCACAGTATCCCACTGATGGCGAAGAGCCGCACATGCCCCATGGCCTGGGCGGTATAGCCGCACAGGGAGTGCAGGTTTGCCATGAGAACATAGAGGAGAAGCAGCAGGGTGTGGTCCTCCATGAGCCCGATGTTCTGAAGCAGGGGGGAGAAGAGTATAAGCAGCGCTTCCCCAGCGCCAACCACCAGAAGGCCGGTGGTGAAGACGCATTTCCTGTCAGAATCCCTCTCCAGGCCGAAACGCAGTACGGCGTTTAGAATACCCATGGAGACCAGTGGTATTAGGAAATTGCCGGTCTGGATTATAAGGTCGGTGACACCGTACTCAGCCTCTGAGAGGACACTTGTGTAGAATGGGGTTAGCAGGAAGACAAGTATCCTTGAGCCGAAGGTGCTCACAGAGAAGAGAAAGGTGTTGGATATAAGACGTCGATATGAACTCGTAGGGTCCACCTCCGAAATACGCCGGTTTTTAGAAGAGCATGGCCACTGTGCCGGCAACTAAGAGCACAAGCCCCAGGGTGGCCCTGGGGCGCAGCTTCTCCTTGAGGACGAGAGCCGAAAAAATGATGGTCACCAGGATGCTTAGCTTGTCTATCGGTACGACAACGCTGGCTGGGCCGTCCTGGAGCGCCCGGTAGTAACAGAGCCACGAGAGACCCGTTGTGACGCCTGAGAGGATCAGAAAGAGCCAGCTTCTGCGGCTTATCTTGCGGATGCCACTCTGGGAACGGGTGACAAACACCATGAGCCATGCCATGGCCAGGACGACAACTGTCCGCATAGCGGTGGCCAGGTTCGACTCCACCTGTTCTACGCCGAGCTTTCCGAATATGGAAGTGAGGCTGGCAAAAAGAGCCGAAAGAATGGCGGGGAGAAGCCAGCCTTTTCTACCGGCGGGTTCAGCTTCCCCGCTGGAACCATCTTTTGAGATCATGAGAAGTGTACCGGCACCGATTCCAATAACGCCGATGACCTGAGGCAGGGAGATGGGCTCACCAAGGAATATGAAGGCCATCAGGATCGTGAGTACGGTGCTGGACTTGTCAATAGGAGCCACACGGTTCACGTTCCCAACCTGGAGCGCCCTGAAATAGCAGAGCCAGGAGGCACCGGTGGACAGTCCCGACAGTATGAGGAACAGGAGTGTCCTCCCTGAGATCTGACCTACGGTATCCTGGGAGGCGACGATGAACACCATGAGCCAGGAGAATATAAGTACCACCACCGTCCTGAGGGCGGTGGCCAGAGTTGAGTTAACATTCTGGATACCTATCTTTGCCAGTATCGCAGTAACACCGGCAAAAAAGGCCGAACCCAGGGCGAAAAAAAGCCAGAGCATGAGATCACCTCATTTTTATGGCTTGAATCTGTATCCGGCGCCCCACACGGTCTCTATATACCGCGGATGTGACGGGTCCTGCTCGATCTTATCTCGCAGGCGGTTTATGTGTACGGCGGCAGTGGTTTCTCAAGGACGATAAGTACAATCCAGGACCTGCAGCCAGAGGCCGCGGTCATAGAGAATGGGCTGTCAATATCCAGAAACAGCGTGTCTGAGGCCCAGAGCGCAGTGACTGAGTGGCTGACAGAACTGGGAATATAAATAAGGCCCGCCGTTTCTCAGGTGGGCCTTTGGGGGAAGTTTTGTGAAATCAAAGATGATATTTAAGATATCTGTGGATGTGGCCGAGACCATTCTGATGCTGGTTCTCATGGCGAGGCAGATCACAGGGGAGACAGCCCACGAGTGGCTGGGGGCTGGGATATTTATACTGTGGATACTCCACCACATCCTCAACGCCAGATGGTATAGGGGCTTGGTCCGGGGACGGTGTTCGCCTGCCAGAATATTTCACACACTGGTGAATACGGCCCTGCTTATCTCCATGCTGTGTATGATGGTAAGCGGCATAGTGCTCTCAAGAGAGGTATTCTCATTCCTTGGCATATCCGGAGGCCTTGCTATTGACAGGCAGATACACATATCATCAGTCTTTTGGGGATTTGTGTTGATGGCCGTTCATCTGGGCCTCCACTGGAATATGGTACTGGGGATGATAAGAAAGAGGCGGGGAAAGGAGATGTCCAAAACCGCCAGGACGGCCCTGGTCATATGCGGCGCGGCGTTTGCGGTATACGGGCTCTTGGCCTTTATAGAGAACCAGTTCCTATCCTATATGTTCCTTACCACCCACTTTGTGTTCTTTGACTACGATAAGCCGACGGCACTCTTCTTCCTGGAATATGTGGCGATAATGGGGTTGTTTGTATTCCTGGCCCACTATATATCTAGGGGACTAGGCATGATCGCAAAAGGTAAAAAAGAACGCTCGGGGGAGTGACGCTTACTTGTTCCGGCTGAGGAGCCAGATCGCGTATCCGGCGCCTATGAGCATCACCGGTATGGATATGCCAAGCAGGAAACCGGAGATAAACTCCATAACAGTGGAACCGCCGGATATGGTATTTGAAAGGGCCAGAGAGGCCATACCCAGGATTATAAGGATGATCGAGTACATGAGACGCTTCTCCCACTCAAGCCTCTGGATATGCCGGAGCATATCCAGGAGCTGCTGGTCGTCAAAGGAGCTGTCTTTTTTTGAAGTTTCTTCTTTCATACTGCCCTCCATAAGTTCAGCTATGGAGATATCCAGCTCCATACACAGGGGAGAGATCAGCGAATAGTCGGGCATGCTCCGGCCAGTCTCCCACTTGGAGACAGTCTTATTGGAAACGCCCAGCTTTTCAGCCAGCTGCTCCTGAGTCATGCTCTTGAGCTTCCGCCTCTGGGATATAAATTTACCGATAATGATCTGATTCATTGGATACCTCCGTCGATAGCCTTGATATGGCCGTATTTTACTTCATCGAACGGGAAAAGAAGACCCCCCAGTGGTAGAATATCGGTGGAACAGTCTCCAGGATAAGAAAAAGCCCGCCTTGAAGCGGGCTTTTTACGTGGATTTTACTCAGCGGATATCATATAGTAGTACACTGGCTGTCCGCCGTTGATGAGAGTGATGTCGGCGTCAGGAAAATCGGAGGATAACTTATCCTCAACCGTCTTCGCGGCATCATCCTTCACGTTTTCCCCATAGAAAATAGTCAGCACTTCCGGGTCAAACTGTCGGATGGCGGCGGATATCTCTGTGAACAAGAGGGATAGATCCGGCGCACAGGCCAAAAGGGAGTTCTCCAGAAGCGCAAGATACTCGCCGGCCTTTATTGGGGTCCCATCAAATTCTGAGTCACGGGCAGCGTATGTGACAAGTGCAGTATGGACAGTGGAACAGGCGCTGGTCATAGCGCCGGTCAGGGCTTCAAGCTCCATATCCTGATCAAAGTTAACCATTGCCGAAATACCCTGCGGGACAGTCTTTGACGGTATCACCACCACACGCCTGGTGGACAGCGGCTCACACTGCTGGGCGGCCATGATGATATTTTTATTGTTTGGGAGGACAAAGACAATCTCAGCCGGCACAGATTCAACAGCTTTCAGTATGTCCTCGGTGGATGGATTCATAGTCTGTCCGCCAGTGACAACCGCGTCCACGCCGAGATTGTCGAATACGTCGCGCATCCCATCTCCGGCACATACAGCGACAACACCGTATTTCTTTTCAGGGGCGGCAGGCCCATCCGAAGCGGGACCGGCCTGATTCTCTATCATCTGCGTGTGCTGCAGACGCATGTTCTCTATCTTTACAGACACAAGGCTCCCATATGTAAGAGCCTGGGTCAGCACGGCGCCAGGCATATCCGTGTGCACGTGTACCTTTATAATTTCGTCGTCGTCCACCACCACAATGCTGTCGCCGATGCCAGACAGGAACTCACGCAGGGCGTCCACAGACCGGAGATTCTCACGGCTGACAATAAACTCAGTGCAGTATGTGTAAGTGATGTCCTCGTCGCTGAATGTATCGAACTGAGCCGAATCCTGCGACGTGCCGCCAGATGGTTCACTTGCCTCCACAGGAGAACCCTGAAGGGCAAGAAGCATGCCGCGGATTATAAGGAGATAACCCTTGGCTCCGGCGTCAACAACACCGGCTTTTTTAAGCACAGGATTCTGCTCTGTGGTTGCCGCCAGAGCCTGACCGCCCACTTCGAGCATGCGCTCGAACATGGGTTCAAGTTCATCCTGGGTTTCGGCATATTCAAGAGCGGCCTCGGAGGCCAGGCGCGATACAGTTAGGATGGTGCCCTCAGTCGGGCGCATGACTGCTTTATATGCCACGGCAACGCCTTCCGAAAAGGCGGACGCCAACTCATAGGAACCTATATCGCCTTTGCCGTGCAGCGACTTTGAGAGCCCTCTGAAAAGCAGCGACAGTATGACACCGGAGTTTCCGCGTGCCCCGCGCAGGAGAGCGCCGGCGACGGCGTCAGCCTGGGCGCCTACGGTATCAAAAGAACCATTTTTCAGCGCCGTCACGCCGGCGTTGAGAGTAAGGCTCATGTTTGTTCCCGTGTCGCCGTCAGGGACAGGGAATACGTTGAGGTCGTTAATATTCTGTTTGTTTTGTTCCAAAAGAGCGGCGCCGCTCATCACCATGCTTTTAAAAAGCGTTGAATCGATCGTCTGTGTCAACTTTCCAGCCTCCGTCAGTCAATACTTATTGAATCCACAAAGACATCGACGCTCTTGACATCGATACCGGTGGCGGAGGTGACTTTGTACCTGACCTCGCTGATGATGCTGCCGCATAGGACTGGTATGTTCACCCCTTGGTCTACAATGATGTGTAGCTCTATGAGAATATATGGGCCGTCACCATAAGTGATATATACGCCCTTGCCCATGGCCTCCCTCTTCAAAAGGTGGACCAATCCGTCGGTCATGGAACGCATCGCCATGCCCTTAACGCCGAAACAGCTTGTGGCCGCATCGCCTACGAGGGTGGTGAATACATCAGGTGACAAGGTGATGCTGCCTAAGTTGTTCTGAAACTTTACCATATCATACACCTCTGATAAAACGAGACGGAAAACACCGCCGATTTTTGGGTCTGGTAACTTATTATAATATATTTATGCGGGAACTACAAGCTTATTTGTGTTTTTTGCCTATATATCCGCACAGAGAAAATAAATTTTAAATAGATTTTGAACAAGTTGGAAAGGTATTGAATTCACAGCGCCTCTGGTGTAAAATAATATAAACTTAATAAATTTAAAGGTTAAAGGGGGCAGTCCGTAATATGAAGAGTACAAAAGCTATAGTCAGTCTCATATCTGTCTTCGTCTTTGCCGCCGCCGCTGTGACGGCCGTAGTATTGTTCAAGGATCAGATAAAGGATTTTTTTTGCGACATCGCCGCGAAGCTGAACAGTGGGAAAAAGAACTTTACATCTGAGGAATTCGAGGACTTTGCCGACATCTGAGCGGACTGTAAAAGACTGAAAACAAAAGGAAGGGCCAAAAGCTCTTCCTTTTTATTTTTCCGCCTTTTTGCATATTACATACGAATAGGTGACCGATAGTATACAGGCGATTATAAGGACGGCCATTGAGACTGTGAGGGCTGCCGCACCGGACAGCAGGGCGCCGGATAGTATCATGATGAGTCCTGATATCACAAATGATATTCCGCCAAACCGGTTGCTCTTCGCCCAGAGCTCATCGCTTTTCATGCTCCATGGGGTACGCAGGCCGATAAGGCCGTTTATTCTTGTCTTTGGCATCAGGTTTCCAAGAATTACGATCATGAGCCCCAGCAGCATGACAATGATGGACAGCAGATCTGCCATCTGAAGCGGCGCTGATTTAAAACTGATCAGGAGTATGAGCACCTGGAACAGTGTAAACAGGCAGGCCGTCACTATTGAGGCTGTCCTCAGTACCTTTATATTGGCTGCCGCCTGTGAGGAGGTTTTGCCGTCTCCGGAGCGGGTGAATCTATAGAAGTGCTTAATAAGCAGAGTCCAAAAGAGTGCAAGCGCCAGTGTGATAGCTGGAAAAATGAGGTTCTCATATTTTGAACCCCACCTGTCTATCTGGCCGTCAAGGCTATAATGCATTGGCACCAAATCCGGCATAAACGGGATGACGGCACACGTTATAATTAGGGATAAAAAGGATATGACCCAAAGCGCCTTAATTTTCACTGCCGCTACCTCCAAATTGGCCGAGCCACAATATCAATTCCTGAAATACGGATGTGTTTAACTCATAGAAAACAAAATTTTTCCGCTTATATTCCAACACAAGGTCAGCCTTTTTAAGAAGTGAGAGGTGATAGGAGAGACCGGCCGGCGAGACGCCAAGGCTCCGGCTTATATCTCCCGCGCTCATGGCCCCGCCGCGCAGAAGTGTCAATATCTGCCGCCGTGCCGGGTCTGATAGAGCCTTAAAGGTATCTGGAAGTGCCAATTACTCTCACCTATTTCAAGAATTATTTAAATAGATTATAACAGGCAACATATGGGAAGTCAACAGTAACGGGAGGAACGGGTGGCAACCGGCAACTGCCGGGCTGACAGCTTGAAGAGGAAGTTCGGAAGTGGTAATATATGAAAAGAGAAAAATGGAGGGTATTATGGACTGGCTTTGTGAGGTGAGGGATAGGCTCAAAAGGGGCAATCAGGTACTGTTCACTAAGGACTGCGGGTATCTGAGCGGCTTGACAGAGCTAATCCGTGGGAGTGACCACAGGACTCTGGTGCTGTGGGCCCTGGAACTGGCTGAGAACTCAGTGGATGAGTTGGAGAGGAGATACCCTGGTGAGAAACGGCCGAGACTGGCGCTCCAGGGAGCCTGGGAATGGGCATCTGGGAAAATCAAGATGCGTCCGGCCCAGAGGATGATACTAGACTGCCATGCCCTGGCAAAAGAGCTGAACTCAAAGGCGGATATAGCTCTGTGCCACGCGGTGGGGCAGGCGTGCTCAGTGGTACATACAGCCGGACACGCGATAGGCGGCCCTATGTATGAACTGACATCCATGGTATATAGGTATGGAGTGGAAAACTGCAGGGAAAAGATAGATGGGCGGAGGGAAGAGTATATCGAAAGGCTCGCCTACTGGTCGGAGCGCAGAGATGGCCGTGAGTGGGCCGGTTTCATGATGAGATGATCCGTAAGGTGAGGTAAGATGAAGAATGAATATATAGAGCTTGTGCCGGCGGATCTTTCCCTTTCGGAGCAGGTAGCGGATTACTACAGGCGAAACAGGCGATTTTTGGAGAAGTTTGAACCCCTGCGCGGTGAGGGCTTCTACTCAATTGAGAGCCAGAGGGAAAATCTCAGAGGAGAGATGTGCCGGATGGAAGAGGGGAGGGAATACCGCTTCTATATAAGGCCGGTAAATGACAATAGCATGGTCATAGGCTCCATAGGGTTGAGCAATGTGGTGTTTGGGGCCTTTAGATCGGCGTTCCTGGGGTATAAACTCGACAGGGAATTTGTCAACAGGGGATATATGTCTATGGCCGTCGCAATGATGGTTGAATATGCCTTTGAAGAGATCGGACTGCACAGGATAGAGGCGAACGTTATGCCTAGGAACAGGGCTTCACTGCGTGTCCTTGAGAAAAACGGATTTGAAAATGAGGGAATATCAAAGTATTATCTAAATATCAATGGGGTTTGGGAGGATCATGTCCACATGGTAAAGATCAATTACGCTATGCATGAGCTGAGATAAAATAAGCGCTCCGGAGGTAGAAGTCCGGAGCGCAAAGCCTTATTTACCTGTTGAGCCGAAGCCGCCGGCGCCGCGGCCAGTCTCAGAGAGCTCATCCGCCTCCACAAAATTTGTGAAGGCCACCGGCATGACCACCAGCTGAGCCACCCTCTGGCCGTGGGTTATAGTCACAGGTTCCGAGCCGTGGTTCAAAAGGGCAACCATGTACTCGCCGCGGTAATCAGAGTCCACAACACCCACCTTGTTGGCCGGGGCCAGGCCGCTTTTTGAGGCCAAACCACTGCGGGCGAAGACGAAACCGGCGTAACCCACTGGGATCTCCGCAGAGAGGCCCGTATGTACAAAGACGGTTTCACCGGGGGCCACCACTATGTCCTGGTCAGTGCAGGCGCACAGGTCAGCGCCGGCCGCGAACTCAGAACCCCTCACAGGAAGGATGGCCTTTGGAGAGAGCTTTTTGACCTTTATAGTTATATTATCCATGTATACCTCCAAGATCATCAAGGTGATTTTTACTTTTGTGCGCGTATAAACGCCGCAGCCTGGTTTGCGGCCATAGCCCCGTCAGAGGCGGCTGTCACAAGCTGACGCAGTTTTTTAGTCCTGGTGTCGCCGGCGGCAAAAACACCGGGGGTGTCTGTGAGGCAGTCCTCACCCGCCACGATATAGCCGGATGGGTCCAGCTCCACAAGCCCCTCAAAACGCCTGTTGTCAGGCTGGACGCCTATGGCGGCGAAGACTCCGGACACACTGAGTACCTGTTCCTCATTTGTATCGGTGTTTTTGATCCTGAGGCCGGTCACACGCGAGCCGTCACCTGTCACCTCAACAGGCACCCAGGGAGTCATTATTGTCACGTTCTCCCTGGAGCGGAGGGACTCCACATTCTGCTCATCCGCCCTGAACTGGGCGCGTCTATTTATTAGAGTGACTGAGGAACACAGGGCCGATAAGTACTCGGCGTCCTCAAAGGCCGTGTTTCCGCCGCCCACAACTACAGTGTCCTTCCCACGGAAGAAGGCGCCGTCACAGGTGGCGCAGGCTGAGACGCCGCGGCCAAAGTATTCGTCGGCACCGGGGCAGTCGAGCCTTCTGGGAGCGGCGCCGTTTGCGATAATCACTGTGCGGCACTCCTCCTGGCCGGATGAGGTGGAGACGGAGAAACAACGATCGGATTTCTCAATGGACTGAGCCTGGGCCGTGAGGATTTCAGCTCCGAGGGATTCGGCCTGCCCCTGGAGTTGGGTGGCAAACTGCCAGCCGGGCACATTGGGCAGGGCCGGATAGTTGTCCACCTGGGGCGAATTCACTATCTGGCCGCCGCAGACCGAGGCCTCCAGCACAAGGGCGGAGAGTCCAGCTCTCCGGGCATAGATGGCGGCAGTGAGGCCGGCCGGGCCGCCGCCTATAATAATAACGTCGTACATAATCTCCTCCTTGAAGTTTCATATCATTATACCATGAGCGCAAAGCCGCAGGCCGCGCTTTAAATCGATGTAGAATAGCCGCCCTGCGGCAGTTATACCAAGAGCGCAAAGCGCGAATGGTATAATGTGCGCATGGCCGCAGGCCGCGTTGTAAATTGAGGTATAATAGCCGCCCTGCGGCTATTATACCATGTATGTCATGTGAAGACTATGTAAATAAGGCATACCCACAGTATGCGCGCGGCTCATAGCTGCAGGTTTAACTCAAATCTCTCGAAAAAACCGATAAGCCTGCCGGTATCGTCCCGTACCGGCTGCATGTAGAGCCGCTGGTTCCGGCTGTTGACTTTTATGAATATTTCCTTGCCGTCGCTTTTCATCTTCTCAAACGCGGAGCGGATGCGCTCTTTTGCTGCCTGAGTGTCATGGCAGTCAAATATGGATTTGCCTATGAGCGGCCCATAACCACGCTCCTGGTAGTAGTGATATTGAGCGTATCTGTTCATAAAGCGTATAGTGTATGTGTCATCTACAAATAAGATGGGATATGGGTAACTGTCGAGTATGCCCTTCATGATAGTTTCGTTGTCCATTTGCCAGCCTCCAAACAATATACAGTACAATTTTCAATATATGAAATGGCGGTTACAACAAGCTCTCATATATTTTGCTCCAGATTTTCATTATGCGGAGACATAATAACCGCACATGTGTTCACTGCAAAGCGCTCTGTGCAGGAGCTTGCCTGCTTCTATGCTTTTTGGTATACTATAATCGAATAAACTAGAAGGAGGTACCGTCCGGATGCCAGAGGCAAATCTGACAAAAAGGGCACTGGCTCAGGCGCTAAAAGAACTGGTCAGGTCAAGACCCTTTGACAAAGTCGGCGTCAATGACGTCTGCGATGCCTGCCAGGTGAGCCGAAAAACCTTTTACTACCATTTTCAGGACAAGTACGCCTTGGTTGAGTGGATCTTTGAGACAGAGTTCATCTCAGTGATGAAGAGATCAGATGCAGGTGATCGCTGGACAGTAGTTGAGGCTCTCTGCCGGTATTTATATCAGGAGAGAGACTACTACGAAAGATTAATGCAGTTCAATGGCCAGAACTCTTTCCGCCAGTATTTTCAGGATTTCCTCTTTAATGTGGTCGAGCAGTTTATCATACCTGAGCCTGGTGAGATAGACGCTGTAGCCAACAGGGGAGGTATTGCGCCGGAGGAAGTTCAGGCATTTTATACGCATTTTATCGCGGACGCAGTCCTGTTCTCGATCTTCCGCTGGTTAAACGAGGGGACGAAACTGCCGCCTGAGGACTTTGTCTCCCTCTTGAAAAGTACAGATGACCTTATTTATGTACAAGTCAATAAACGGGCGGAAGCGATGGACGGCAATCGCGCAGACGATCTGTAGCCTCCGGCTTTTTTATCACGGGACGGCGCTTTTAAGTGCCGTCTTTTTTTGTATGCAAAAAAGGCCAGACACGCTTTTAAGGTAATCAAATCCTGGCTGGCTGAACCAGAAATTGTGACTCGCTGGTTGCTGCAGGAATCAATGGTATAAAGACCAGTGTAAAGGTTATTCCTATAGAAGTCAAGCGCCAGTGCTGGGGCGGCTCTGCTCTGGCAGGGATACGGGAGTGGACGGGCGCCCGCTTCACAGTCCGAAACACCGCCGCTTGAGAATGGTAACACATAGAAGAATATGGCGAAAAACCGCACGTTTTTCTAACTATGACCAATGACAAAAATCAGGTATCGTTCTAAAATATGATTTATTTGGATCAGGACCGGCGCCGCCAAGCGCTGCCCGGTACAATTAAGTTATGTTGCCCGCGATCATTTTTAAATAAAACAGGATATTAAAATATATAAAAGAGAGTAATTAGGTTTTGGAGGCTGATCATGGAATTGCTCTCATGTATAATCTACCTAACAGCACTGGCGCTCCTTGCACATCCGATTGGCCAGGCGCTCCCAGACAGTA
>CALXAF010000194.1 GCA_944386185.1 uncultured Oscillospiraceae bacterium | reverse complement strand
CTGTTCCCGCCGGGCCAATACCCAGGGTCACCGTATTTTGCATTATGGCGTCTACATATTTCTTCTGGCCCAGGGTCTTTGCCTTTATCGGCTTACCCTTGGCGGTGACGCAGATAACGTCCCTGGCAAGATCCCCGATCTTGCCATCCTGCCCTGAACGCACGAGGCTGATTATATACCTGACGTTCTGGGCGTCTATACTCTCTCCCTTTGCCGCAAGGGATACAAGTCCTTCAATCGCCCTCTGGGCCTGCATTACATTCTCGGCCTCACCGGATATCTTCAGCTCCGAGTCTCTGTCCGTCACACGGACATTCATCTCGTCCTCTATAAGCCTGAGGTTCTCATCGAAGGATCCGAACACATTTATAACGTGCTCCATCCTGTCTATGCTCATGGTCTGTTCTGTCATTAGTATGGGTCACTCCTTGACTCTTAAGATGCGGCATTCTCCACCGGGCACGCCTCTGCTATATTTTCTATGCATTCCGCGTTGAGCGTGACCCTGATAATCCCATTCTTCTCTTCAGTCTCGTACCGGGTAGATTCTACCGAACCGTCCCCAATCGTCTCCTGAAGCGTCCACAGGAGCCTTGCGGAGAGTATCATCTCCGCTGTCTCTGTCTCCAGCGCGACTGTCACAGGCTCGTACTCTGTGAACGTCTCCGTCACTATTGTCAGCGGCATCACGGCGTTCCCGATGGTCACATCCTTATACTCTGTCATCTTATCATAATATGTATACGGATTTCCACCAGAAAAATATAAATTTACTCTTTTTCCGCCTATTATTACCGATGTCCTTGTGGTCTCACGCCCTGTAGGCCTCTTTTTCACCGTCTCAAGAGGCATCTCCAAGCTTATCTCGTACCATGTCCTGGCCCATATTTCGCCGTCGGCACGCACCGGGACCGCGCCTCTAAAGCCGATTATCTCGCCGGCTACCAGCAGGTCACCCTCCGCCACCGTGTCGCCATCTGAAACCTGCGCCGCTCCCCTGTTCACTATCATGTCTGTTATTATGCCCGATTTTGCGGCCCGTATCTCCACATGTTCCCCTCCATCTATGAGTTCAGGTTTTGGTGTCTCCTCCTGAACAAGGACCTCCAAACGGCTGCCGTGTGTATTCAGGGTTATCCACGAGAGTTCTGGTATCATGAGGAGCATCTCGTTTGAGAGCCTCGACTGGGATATTGAGAATGTGCTTGATCCTATCTCCACCCCCAGTTTCCTCAGGCCCGCCAGTATCTCCCAGGTCGGCACAGTCTCGTTTCCGGCAACATCTATCTGCCAGATAAAAAAGGATGAGAACCACACTGCCGCAAGGCAGAGTACCATACCTGCAAGCAGCACATACCGTTTCCTCACCTTCCATAGGAAAAACGGTGCTCCACTGCGCCGTATCGGACGCATGGCAAATATGCCTGTCTCATTTGACAGTTCCCTCAACCGCCTGTACCCATCTATCGATACAGTGAGCTCCAAAACATTGCCGTCACGTTTTAGATCTTTAAAAGCCACAGCTCCACCGGCACATATATTTATGAACCTCTCCGGATACGCACATTCGACCCGTACCCTCACTTCTCCCTTCAGCCGGTCAATAACTCCTCTCATGTTCAGCTCCTATATAATGTACTCAACGGAAATAACAGTTCCCGTCACTACAAGTTCAAGATCACTCATTGCCGTAAGTTCCAGATCCCTCCCATTTATCCGGATCACCATTCTACCTGTGTTCACCGCGATTCTCTCGGTACTGTACTCCAAAAGTCCCCTGTGGTTTTCCACATGTATCTTGGAATATCCCGTTATAGTGACCCTCGGCAGCCCTGCCGCCGCCTCGCCAGGGATATCGAAAACTTCCGAAGCCCTCTCAAGCGCTCCACGCCCACGCCTCTTCTCCATGGCCAAGCCTCCAGTCCAAAAGCGGTTTCTCACATAAAATGATATGCTGTGCCAGGAAAAAATACGCCTCTCTCCTCATAAGCTTTAATGGCCCCTTGGGCTGACTCTTATAAGGATGGAGGTCTGTAAATGCGCTATTTGGTCATAAGGCGCCGGCTGCTTGACCTGTTCTCCAGCCTGGGACTTCTGGCAGTGGCCGCCGGCCTTGTCATATTCCCATCTCAGATGGTGGACGCGGCACGTGACGGAGTGGAACTCTGTTTCAATGTAATAATCCCCTCTCTCTTCCCATTTTTTGTCCTCTCCTCTTTAACTGTGGAACTGGGGGCAGCCGAAAAGCTGGGCCGAATCCTGGTACCTGTTATGCGCCCGCTTTTCAACGTTGGCGGAGCGTGTGCCTCCGCCCTGGTCCTTGGTTTCATCGGAGGCTATCCTGTCGGAGCCAAAACCGTTATCACCTTATATGAGAATGGCGAATGTTCCAAGGCAGAGGCGGAGCGGATGCTGAGCTTCTGCAACAATTCAGGTCCTGCATTCATATTCGGGGTAGTTGGCGCCGGGATATTCTCATCCGGCACCATCGGCCTTCTCCTCTATCTTGCACATATGGCGGCGTCCATATGTGTCGGCCTCATTTTCCGCCGGTGGGGCAGCGGCGAGATAACACACCACTTTCCAGGCGCAAAGGCGGAGCGTGTACCGTTCCCCCTGGCCTTTGTGGATTCAGTGAAGTCCTCCTTCACCTCATCACTTGGTATATGTGGTTTTGTCATCTTTTTTACAGTGCTCATAAAGTTGCTGTTTCTCTCCGGCCTGCTGGGCTCTCTCTCCGAAATCATTGGCTCGGCTCTCGGCTTTCTTGGAATGGACAGCGCCTGGGCAGAGCGGCTGCTCACCGGTATAATTGAGCTTACTTCCGGTGTATGGAGTCTGAGGGACGCATCCGGCGAATTGACTGCCTCTATCGCCATGGCCGCCTTTATGTTGGGTTGGGCAGGTTTGTCCGTCCACTGCCAGGTCCTCTCCTTTATTGGCAGCTCCGGCCTGTCGGTCAGGACCTATATCATCGGCAAATTCCTTCAGGGTATTTTCTCCGCAGTTATAGTTATCATAATGGCAAAGTTCATCGCCTTTGACACACCGGTCGCCCTCTATCTCGCTCAGCAAGTCGGGGACATTGCCGGCACAAACTTCATCTCGGCCATAAGCGTCTCAGCAGTGTGTGCGGCAGTTTTGGGAGCTGCGCTCTTCCTGATATGCCATTTTCCAACAAAAAAGGGTGGAAAAAGCGGCTGAATGGCGCTATAATCTTTTCAGAATACATAAGGAGTGAGCCTATGCTCTTCAGAAAAGATATTGAACCCAGCTGCGCCTACTGTGAGAGCGGCGTGTCCATAGGCGACGGCCAGGTGGCCTGCCTGCGCCGCGGCATAGTCAACGCAGGAGGCCAGTGCGGGAAATTCAGGTATGACCCATTAAAGAGGGAACCGCCGCGATCCGTCCCTCTTGAAGCCGATAAGTTTTCCCAAGAGGACTTTTCATTAGAATAAAAAATTTATGTCCGCCGCAGTGGATTAAACTGCGGCGGACATTCTTTCTTCGCCAACACCAATGTATCTTGGTTATAGCTGCTCCGCGAACATCGGGGTGGATAAATACCTCTCTCCACCGTCCGGCAGCATTGCGACAATCGTCTTTCCCCTATTCTCCGGGCGTTTTGCCAGCTCAACCGCGGCAAAAGCCGCGGCGCCTGAGGTTATACCCACCAGGACCCCCTCATTGCGGCCCAGATACCTCCCCATATCATAAGCCTGCTGATCCTCCACTGTGATTATCTCATCATATATAGACGTATCCAGTATTTCCGGTATAAATCCTGCGCCTATTCCCTGCAGGCCGTGCGTTCCCGGCCGCCCTCCTGACAGTACCGGTGAGCCGGCAGGTTCCACGGCAACCACCCTTATGTCCGGTTTTTTCTCTTTTAAATACCTGCCTGCGCCGGTTATTGTACCTCCGGTGCCGGCTCCGGCGATAAATACATCCAGGTTTCCCCCAGTATCCTCCCATATCTCGGGTCCCGTTGTCTCATAGTGGGCGCGGGGATTTGCCGGGTTTGTGAACTGCCCGGCGACAACCGCGCCTGGTGTCTCTTCCCTCAGCTTTTCCGCAAGCTCTATGGCTCCGGCCATTCCCTTCGCCCCTTCTGACAGCACCAGCCTGGCTCCATAGGCAGTCATGAGCCTCCTGCGCTCTATGGACATGGTATCCGGCATCACTATCACCGCCTTGTACCCCATGGCCGCGGCGAGAGCAGCAAGTCCAATGCCCGTATTCCCTGAGGTGGGTTCTATGACTGTGCCTCCGTCCTGGAGCCTGCCTGAGGATATCATATCCTCAATCATATATTTGGCCACCCTATCCTTTGCCGAACCTGCCGGGTTCATATACTCCAGTTTCACAAGTATCCTCGCACCGAGTTTCAGTTCCCGCTCAAGATTTGTAAGTTCCAAAAGTGGTGTACCACCTACCAGCTGGTCTATCCGCGTGTATATCCTGCCCGCCATAAAAACTCCTCCGGTTTTTTAATTGAACTATAGCAATTATAATGAGACAGCGCCATATTTTCAAGATTTCAATTGTAAACTGAATATTTAAATTTAAGTTGACAATTTTGATACGCCAGTTTATACTCTCTGTGAAGGTGGTGATCTCCTTGGCTATAAAAGAGAGCATAGCGGAACTTCTGGAGGAAAACCCCGGCGAGTATATTTCCGGCAGTCAGATAGCCCTCAATCTTGGCGTGACGCGTGCCGCCGTGTGGAAAGGCATACAAGCCCTGGAAGCTGATGGCTACAGGGTAGACGCATCCCCCAACAGGGGGTACAGGCTATCCGATGAGAGCGATCCCATATCGGCATCCCTAATTAAAAAATATCTCGGTAAGCTTGCCGGTACATTCACGGTGGATGCCTTTCCATCAGTGGACTCAACAAACCTTGTCATCAAGAAGGATGCGCGCCAACTGTCCCAGTGGCACACTGTAGTGAGCGGCGCCCAGACCGCTGGGAGAGGCAGGCTGGGCAGGAGTTTCTACTCCCCGTCCGATTCCGGGCTCTACATGAGCGTGCTGCTCCGCCCTTCCCTTCCGGCAGACGAGGCATCCAGCGTGACCTCCGCCGCGGCTGTGGCCGTCTGTCAGGCAATAGAGGAGGCTGCCGGCGTCTCCCCATCCATAAAATGGGTCAACGATGTTTTCCTGAACGGAAAGAAGGTCTGTGGCATACTGACTGAGGCATCTGTGGATATGGAGTCAGGCACCCTTGAATACGCGATCCTGGGTGTCGGCATAAACGTTTATGAGCCGGCAGGCGGTTTTCCTGAGGATATCAGCCACATCGCCGGCGCGGTCGCAACGGCAAGGACTCGCAACCTTCGCTGCCGCCTCGCCGCGGGCTTTCTCCGTAATTTCTTTAATATCTACGGCCAGTTGCCCTCCGGTCCATTTGTGGAGGAATACCGGCACCGCAGTTTTCTTATAGGCAGCGATATATATGTCATACGCGGCGGGGTGCGTACTCCGGCCCATGTTCTGGATGTAGACAGCTCCTGCCAGCTGCTTGTCAGGTACGCAGACGGGAGGCAGGAGGCCCTGTCGTCCGGCGAAGTCAGCGTGCGTCCGATAAATTCTGAGGATACCAAATATCTGCCGGAAGAAAAGGAGTAACTAAATGCCGACTAACACAGATGGTAAACGAAAGTCACGGGTCATTGACCTGCTCTACAGCGCCTTCTTCGCGGTACTCATAGCAGTGTGTTCCTGGATAAGTGTACCGACCTTGATTCCCTTTACTCTTCAAACTTTCGGTGTATTCTGCGCTCTGGTGACGCTTGGGGGGAAAAGAGGCACTGTGGCGATACTGGTGTACATACTTCTCGGTACAATCGGTATACCTGTGTTTTCGAATTTTTCCGGCGGCATAGGAGTGATCCTTGGTACTACCGGCGGATATATAGTCGGGTTTCTCCTCACCGGCCTCATATATTGGCTGATAACTGCCCTACTTAGCAGGAAACTCTGGGTCGAGTGCGTCGCGTTGATACTTGGGCTGGCCGCTGTCTACGCTTTCGGCACCATATGGTATATGCTGGTATACGCCCGGCAGTCCGGTGCAATAGGCATAGGAACGGCACTTGGCATGTGTGTGGTGCCCTTTATACTGCCTGACGCCATTAAAATGGTATTTGCTGTTGTTCTCTCCAGGCGGATGAGGAAGCTTCTGAAATAGGAAATGACGGGATACATATCCCGTCATTTCCTATTTCAGAAACCTACGAGCCCACTCAGGTTCTCAAGGGCTCTGCCAGCTGACTTGAGCATCTTTCCAACAGATCCCCCGCAGCTCTTTTTCTTTTGAAGAGACATAACGCATACAACGGCGCCGCTGGCCATAAGGCCAGCCGCCATGCCTTTTAAAAATGTTGAACACTTAGCCATCTTGGTCATTACCTCTTTCTATGGATTCAGCATTAGGTTACCCAGGAAAGAGAAAAAGTACCGGAAATGTTCAATCCAATTTATGTCTATTTTACCTTTATTATATATCCGTCTTTGCGCGGCGCTGCCTCAGGCGTCTCATCTGCATATCCTAAAATGCAGTGTCCTACACCGATATATTTGGGGGCTATCCCCCACTTCTCCTTGAGCTCCATGCCTTCTTTAGACTCAAAGACTTCTTTCGCCCTGTTTATCCAGCAGGAACCCAGTCCCGCGAAATATGCGGCGTTCATAAGGTTACCCATAACAAGGCTGGCATCCTGCACTCCGCAGTTGTTCTCACTGTCCGCAAATACAGTTACAACAGTCGGTGCACCGTAAAACGGATCACTCTCAACATTCATAACTGCCGCATTTAGCTTTGAAAGTTTCTCCACATCCTCTTTTTTCTGTGTCACAACGATCAGCGGAGACTGCCTGTTCATGGCAGTCGGGGCATATGTGCCGGCTTTCAGGACCGTATCAAGCTCCATTTCACTTATCTGCTGGTCCTTGTACTTTCTCACGCTGCGCCGATCCACAAGTCCTTGGAGTCCAAGTGAAAAAGTGCTGAATTTATTTTTGTGGTCTTTAAAGCATCCCTTAATCTTCTCAAAGCTCTCAGCGCTGATATCGTGCTCGATTTTACACGCCTCTTTCACTGCCTCGTTCTCACCCACGCCCAGGCTCTTAAGCACCTCAGTGAGAAGCAGGTGCCGCTCATATATCCGCTCGGCCACCTCACGGCCCCGCTCTGTGAGCCGGATATCCTTGTGCTCATCGTACTCGATATATCCATTTTCCCTCAGGCGGCGCATAGCTATGCTTATGGTTGGCTTCGAGTAACCCATCTCCGTGGCTATATCTATTGAACGCACTGAGC
>CALXAF010000193.1 GCA_944386185.1 uncultured Oscillospiraceae bacterium | reverse complement strand
GGAGACAGTAAACTGCGCGACGCTTGTAGCCGAGAACGACGAGTACCTGGCCTGCTTTGGCTCCTTCTCATCAACCTGCTCCATAGCCGCGGCAGCGACACTGACTGAGGCGGGCATAGCTCAGTTCGCCCCTTCTACTTCACCTGTGGACTTCACAAGCCTGAGTGAATACCAGATACGTGGTTGTAACACATCTGAGATACAGCAGCGTTTTTATGCTAAGTTCCTTTACAATTTCTACGGAGCAAGAAACGTTGTATTTATCTATCTAAACGACGATGCGGGTAACAGCAGTCTCGAGTATTTTGACAAGTACTTTACAGAAGCTGGCGGAAAGATCCTTCGCACAGAATCATATGAGAGCGGGACTAAGGACTTCAATGCTATACTCACAGCCATGAAAGCTGAGAACCCAGAGGTTCTGGTCGTATATGGCAGCTATGCTGATGTTGCAACTATTATCAATCAGGCAAAGAACCTGGAGATAGAGGCGCCTGTAATGACTTTCGGCGCTGCACAGCAGCAGGGACTTCTTGACGTGGTTGGAGAGAACGGTGTAGGCACACTTATAATGACTGCCCTTGACCTTGACGCTCAGACAGAGGCTATGGCTACATTTAGTGAAGGTTACAAGGCAGCATACAACGTTGAGACCATTAACTCACACGTTGTCAATATGTACGATGGTGTTACCTGCTTTATCGATGCCCTAACAGAGTGTGGGCCGGATAGGGAGGCAATTGCCCAGTACATGCGTAACTGCGAGGTTGCCGGCGTATGTGGTGATTATACTGTTACTAATGGAGATCCGGATAAGCCCATGGGTGTTGTCACCATAAAGGATGGGGCTTTCGTACCCTATAGGGAGGTCAACCCTGAATACACTGGTGATGTGGAAACAGTTAGATAATCTGCTCAAATTTTAGGGAAACGGATTGCCAGTCTCACTGGCACGGGGGCCCAGCGTCCGGAATATTCACCGGACACTGGGCCGTTTCTTTGAAATAGCATGGTGCAATCATAAAAGCATAAGGCAAAGACAAGGAGGAACTCTATGAGTCCAGAAGATATACTGTATAAAACTTATATTCAGATTCTTAAAGAGGAACTTGTGCCGGCAATGGGGTGTACTGAGCCCATTGCCATTGCCTATGGCGCGTCAAAGGCCAGGGAGGTACTCGGATGTCTGCCTGAGAGCGTTCTAATTGAAGCCAGCGGGAATATCATAAAGAACACAAAAAGTGTTGTTGTGCCAAATACAGGCGGACTCAAGGGGATAGAGGCCGCCGTGGCTGCCGGTATAGTGGCGGGAGACGCAGACAAGATACTCCAGGTCATCGTGGACGTATCGGACGAGGGAAGGCGCGAGATACGTAAATATATGTCTGAGCACCAAATACTTGTGCGCCCAGCAGAGGGAGATAGGGTCTTTGATATAATAATAACGCTTCAGGCGGGGAACTCAAGTGTGAAGCTCCAGATATCAGATTATCATACGAACATTGTTCTAGTTGAAAAGGACGGGGCAGTGCTTTTAAAAGAGGGAGTTACATCAGATCAGCATATAGAAGCGCAGGGGCTAACAGACCGAAGCTGCATGTCTGTTGAGGGAATTCTGGATTTTATCACCACAATGGATGTAGAACACGTGGCGGAAATGATAGAGCGGCAGATATCATATAACTGGACAATTGCGGAGGAGGGTATACGCGGGGATTGGGGCGCAAACATCGGGTCGACGCTTATGAAAAGCCATGGCGAAGATATAAGGACTACCGCCAGGGCAATGGCAGCAGCTGGCTCTGACGCACGCATGAGCGGCTGCGAATTACCTGTTATAATAGTCTCAGGCAGCGGGAACCAGGGGATAACGGCGTCAGTCCCTGTAGTTGCATACTCTAAACATTTGGGCGTAGACAGAGGGACAATGCTCAGGGCTGTTACGCTGTCAGATCTGCTGACTATCCATCTGAAGACTGGGATAGGCCGCCTTTCAGCATATTGTGGAGCGGTCAGTGCCGGATGTGCCAGCGGGGCAGCTATAGCCTGGCTCCTGGGTGGAGGATACAGGGAGATCGCGCACACTCTTGTGAACTCCCTGGCGATAGTCTCTGGAATAATCTGTGATGGCGCAAAACCCTCCTGTGCGGCCAAAATATCCCAGGCTGTCGATGCTGGCATTTTCGGCTATGAGATGTTTAAGAATGGGCAGCAGTTCTATCAGGGCGAGGGTATAGTCGCAAAAGGCGTGGAAAACACGATAAGAAATATCGGGCGCCTTGGCCATGATGGGATGAGGGAGACTGACCGTGAGATAATCCATATAATGACCAATATATAATGGCTTTAGGAGAGGGGAATACCCTCTCCTTTTTGTATTTATTGAAGAAACCAAAACGGCGGCTGTGGTTTTTATGGTTGACAGGGAGGAAAGATGTGTTATTCAATAAGAGCAGCAAAAGGAGGATTGCCATGATTTACACAGTGACGCTGAACCCGGCTCTTGACAAGACGGTCGAGATCCCGTCCCTGAGGGTGGATGGGGTGAACCGGATCGTATCCATGCGCGCCGACCCGGGCGGCAAGGGCATAAATGTCTCCAAAGTCATAAGAAAGCTTGGCAGCGGGAGCGTCGCCCTGGGCATCCTGGGTGGAGATACAGGGCGTCGGATCTTACGGGAACTTGAGACACTGGGAATTGAAACATGCTTCCACTTTGTGGAGGGTGAGACCAGGACCAATATGAAAATTATAGACCCGGTCAGCCACACAAATACGGACATCAATGAGCCCGGATTGAGTGTATCAGAGGAAATTTTAAATGGATTGCTGGAGGAGCTTCTTGGACGTATCGTCAGGGACGATATTGTCGTTATATCGGGGAGCCTGCCCGCCGGTGCACCGAATGACACATATTACCTGTGGACAAAGGCCTGCAGGGACAGGGGAGCCAAAGTATTCTTGGACGCGGATGGCGAGCTGCTCTGCCAAGGGATAAAGGCCTCGCCATATCTTATTAAGCCGAATAACCATGAACTCTCATCCCTGGTGGGAAAGGAACTTACATCCACCGCTGGACTTGCCGGGACGGCACGGAAGATCATGGAGGAGTATAAGATAGGGTGCGTGGTTGTCTCAATGGGCAGCCAGGGGGCGCTGTATCTCACAGAGGGCAGATGCCTATATGCGGAGGGGCTAAAGGTGCCTGTTGGGAGCACGGTTGGAGCCGGAGACAGCGTGGTGGCGGCTCTGGCCGTGGCTCTGGAGAGAGGGATGACATTGGAGGATACAGTCCGTTTATCGACGGCGGTGGGCGCGGCAAATGTGATGTGCAGCGGCACACAGGCGGCGGAGTACCATGTGATAGAGGGGCTGATCCCCAAGGTGGTTTTCCACCAGCTTGACAGATGATAATTTAAGATCATATTGCCAATGAGGCGTGGCAGGCGTCCATGCGGTGCATCCGGGGAGATTTTTACGTACACGCGGCTTAATGGCGGAATATACTGGGTCATAAGAGAAAAAATGGAGGCCGCGTATGAATAATAGAAACGATCCCGCCAGAGAGGGAAACGATCCCGCCGGATGGTACAGGTACTGTTATACGCTTATCCCAGGCCCCACCGGTCCCACAGGGGAGGCCGGCCCGAAGGGTGACATAGGCCCAACAGGGCCTACAGGGGCAACTGGCCCCACCGGGGTCCAGGGAGCTACGGGACCCCAGGGCCCCACCGGCCCCGCGGGAGGACCAAGAGGACCAACTGGAGAGGAGGGGCCAATAGGCGAGACCGGCCCCACCGGCCCTGCCGGGGAACGGGGCCTGCCTGGCCCCACGGGACCAACAGGCCCTACCGGCCCTATGGGGCCGCAGGGTATTGCTGGTGATACGGGACCGATCGGGCCCCAGGGGATCCAAGGCGTGCAAGGCGTCCAGGGGGAGACAGGAGCTACAGGCCCAGCGGGGCCCACTGGAGCACAGGGGCCAATGGGCGAGACCGGTCCCACCGGCCCCGCCGGTCCACAGGGACCAGAAGGTCAGCGGGGAATGACAGGTGAGGCAGGACCTACCGGAGCCACTGGCCCAACTGGACCACAGGGAGCTACAGGCCCCACCGGTGAGACTGGACCGGCAGGACCGCAGGGAGTAATGGGTGAGACCGGCCCAACAGGCCCGGCTGGTGAAACGGGTCCTACAGGGCCGCAGGCCGCGGCGCCGGAGGATATATTTGCATCATTTATCGACTTTGCTGAGAGATTTATTGATGGGAACCAGCTGACACTGGTGCCGTCCATAACAGATCCCACCGGGAATATTGGAGAGACCGACCTTACACACGTGTCCCTGAAAGCCGGCTACTATCTTGTCTCCTACAGTGTTTCAGCGGTGCTGAGAGATCCGGGATATATGCAGATAACGCCTGTTTATAACGGCAGTGCGCATCTTGAGACAGGGATATATTTCGCGACAAATACCGATGGATCCTCAGCAAACGGTTCAGCTCATTTTATATTAGAGGCGCCCGGTGATACGCTGTTTTCACTGACATACGACAGCCCGGAGACGGCGGTGGAGGGGACAGTGAACCTGACATTTCTGAAACTTAACCGTCCGCTTTAGACTGGAGGCGGGCCCACGCCCGATTGTTTTTGCAATAGTATTGTGTTAGAATCGTGTATATACTATGAGCGGGCAGGTGCCCGGGAAAGGCGGGTTGGCCTTGGAGTGGCTAGAGGTGACGGTAAATACCAACCACGGGGATATTGAGGAGTTTGCGGAGGCCCTGACTGCCTGCGGCGTAGAGGGGCTTATAACCGAGGACCAGGAGGAGATAGACAAATTCCTCAGTGAAAACAGGGACTACTGGGACTATGTGGATGAGGATTTCTACAACGCGTCCAGGGGCGTGAGCCGGGTGAAGTTCTACCTGGAGGACTC
>CALXAF010000192.1 GCA_944386185.1 uncultured Oscillospiraceae bacterium | reverse complement strand
CCAGGTCAATTATCGCCTGTACCAGCTCCTGGGCGTTACCGTTTGGTATTATCTCAAAGAGGCTTGCCCTGTTTATTCCGCGTATTGCCCCGTCCATCACCACCGACAGCACGAAGATGGACACCGCCGCTAGAAGGGCCGCTTCCGGATCCCTGAAAACAACAGCCGACAGCAGCACAACAACGCCGTCGCACACCATGAGCGTAGACCCCAGCGAGAAGGAGCGGAATTTTGTCACCAGAAGCCTCGCCAGAAGATCCGTACCGCTTCCCGCGACCCTCCCGTTTACCAGCGCGGCCGATGAGACTCCGTAGAGCGCGCCGCCGCAGACCGCAGCCAATGGCCTGTCCAATGTGAGTGTAGGCAGGAACGAGAAAATGTCCAGGAACAGCGAGAAGGCGAGCGTTGAAAAGAGTGCAGACATGGTGTACTTTGCTCCCTGCTGTTTGTATGACCATATAAATACCGGTATAGAGATAACAAACACCACAAGGCCGCTGGACACCGGCAGGAACTGGCTCACTATAAGCCCTATTCCGCCGAAGCCTCCAGCGGCTATCTCATTCTCCGTAAAAAAGCAGTTGTAAGCCACGCTGTATCCCAGGTTTCCTATTATCAAGTATAGTATCCCCATCAATGTTTCATGTCTTTTCTTCATACCTGCCTCCACTATTTTGTACTGTTTTCCATCATACACCGTCAAAAGTGTTCTATAACCTTATTCTGAATGTCTTTTTGTTTTGGGAAATTCATTGAATATTTACATCTGTTATTCTCAGAAAATGCTACAATATTTAATGTAAATATTGTAGCTTATAAATAACACGTTGCGGGGTAATGAAATTGCCATTCATAGATTTTGAAGATGTTAAAAAAATATACAAGAGCGGCGAAGTGGAGATAGAAGCTCTCCACGACGTGACCTTCTCTGTTGAAAAAGGAGAGATCTGCGTTATAGTCGGCCCTTCAGGCGCCGGCAAGACCACACTTTTGAACATCCTGGGCGGGATGGACACCCTCACTTCCGGAAAGATACTGCTGGACGGGGATGAGGTGTCCTCGTATCCTCCAAAAAAGCTCATAACCTACAGGCGTCGGGACGTGGGCTTCGTGTTCCAGTTCTACAACCTTATTGAGAATTTAACCGCGCTGGAGAATGTGGAGCTTGCCGCGCAGATTTGCCCTGATCCATTGGACGCCGCTGACACTCTGTCAAAAGTTGGACTGGGCGAAAGGCTCAACAATTTCCCCTCCCAGCTCTCCGGCGGAGAGCAGCAGCGTGTCGCCATTGCCAGGGCTCTGGCCAAAAATCCCAAACTGCTGCTGTGCGATGAACCTACCGGCGCTCTAGATTATAACACAGGTAAGGCGATCCTGCAGCTTCTGGAGGATACAAGCCGGAAAAACGGCATGACTGTAATAATTATAACACACAACCAAGCGCTTACCGCCATGGCTGATCGAGTGGTCAAGATTAAAAACGGGACTGTCCGTTCCATGACAATTAACGAGAACCCAACGCCAATAAGTGAAATAGAGTGGTAAGCTATGAAGTCATTACGAAAAAACATATTCAGAGAGATAAAGCGCTCACCGGGACGTTTTCTTGCCATTTTAGGGATAATCGTCCTGGGGAGCGGCTTTCTTGTTGGACTGCGTGTCTCCCAGCCGGCGATGATTGAAACTGCCGGAGCGTATCTGGACGAGCAGTCTTTTTTTGATTTCTCCGTGTCCTCCACTCTTGGACTCACAGACGATGATGTGGAGGCGTTTTCCCAGTCTGATAATATTCTGGCCGCGGAGGGCAGCGTTTCAACAGCGGCGCTGGTGAATGGCGAGGAGGGCACGGCCCCCGTTATCACTTTTTACAGCCTGCCCCAGAGCATAAATCTTCCGCATCTTGTGGATGGCGAAATGCCGTCCACCGCTGACGAGTGTCTCATAGATAGTCAGTCGGAGTACCAAATAGGCGACACGATAACCGTCTCTGTGGAAAACGGGCAGGATACCCTGGATATGTTCTCCGTTAAGGAATTTACGGTTGTAGGCAGGGTTACGTCTCCCCTCTATATGAACTATGAGCGCGGCAATACTTCCCTGGGTGCCGGCACTATTACCGCTTACGTGTATATCATGCCTGAAGCCTTCAGCACTGATTACTATACCACGCTGTACCTGAGAATGGAAGATATGCCTGGCGCATACACCGACCAGTATGACGATATCTCTGAAGAACTGGAGTCTTATGTGACTGATCTTGCTGAGGAGCGCGCCGATATACGCTATAACGATATTGTCTCAGAGGCTGAGGCGGAGCTTGCCGATGGCGAAGCCGAATACCAGGATGGGCTCAATGACTACAATACGCAGCGGGCCGACGCTGAGGCTGAACTCAATGACGCATGGCAGCAGTTGGAGGACGCGCGGGTACAGATAGAGGACGGGCAGGCTGAGATAGATAATGGGTGGTCACAGCTCAACTCCAGCTCTGACGCTGCCAGGAATGAGCTAAATGCCGCTCAAGAGCAGTTGGACCAGTCCGCGGCCTCACTAAACGATGGTGAAGAGCAGTACCAGGCCGGGCTTGATGAATATGAAAATGGTTTTCTCCAGTATCAAACCGGGTTGCAGTCCTATAACGAAGCCTTGGAACAATATAATGCTGCCATATCCCAGCTGCCGCCTGGTGTCACTACACCTGAACTGGATGCCGCCAAGGAACAGCTGGACGCCACCTGGATCCAGCTTGAGGCAACACGGGTCGCTCTAGAAGAAGCTGATGCTCAGCTTGATGAATCCCGGCAGCAGCTGGACCAGGGATGGTCTGAATATAATGCCGGCCTGCAGCAGGTGCAGGATGGCTGGGAACAGCTCAACAGTACCATCTCCAGCACCACAGCCCAGCTCAACAGCGCCCAGGCTGAGCTTGACGCGGCTAAGTCCGAATATGAAGACGGCCTGAAAGAATATGAGGATGGCCGGGCGGAGGCTGATCAGGAATTTGCCGACGCCGAAGCCGAGCTTGATGATGCCAGGAAGGAGCTTGATGACGCCCGTGCCGAGATTGACGACATAGAATATCCATCGGTATATGTCCTGGGCCGTTGGAGCAACGTAGGTTACAGCTGTTTTGACAACGATACCCAGATTGTAGCCAGCATCTCGTCTGTTTTTCCACTGTTCTTCTTCCTTGTGGCCGCACTTATATGCGTAACATCAATAACCAGGATGGTGGACGAGCAGAGATCTCAGCTGGGAGTGCTGATGGCCCTGGGGTACGGAAGGTTTGCAATAATGAGCAAGTTCCTTGTCTACTCAGGCCTTGCAACAATAATAGGCTGTGTTACGGGCATATTCCTTGGTTCCTGGATAATCCCCGCTGTTGTGTGGAAAGCCTACAACATTATGTATGATTTCTCCACAGAGATTCTTTTCTACTTCAGCGTTCCAACATCTCTTATAGTATTCTGTGCTTATCTGGGCACTATGCTTCTTGTGACATGGCTTGCATGCAGGCGTGAGCTTGCTGACACTCCTGCCAATATAATAAGGCCGAAAGCTCCAAAGCTTGGCAAGCGGGTTCTTCTGGAAAAGATCCCATTCATATGGAACCACCTGAATTTCATGTGGAAGGTAACCATGCGTAACCTGTTCCGCTATAAGCTCAGGGTTTTGATGATGATCATCGGTATAGGCGGCTGTACCGCACTCATGATAACCGGCTTTGGCATACGCGATTCAATACAGAATGTGGTGGACTACCAGTACTCGGAAGTCACACTATACGACACATCAGTGACCTTTGACAGTGCGCCCGACGAAGAGAGCTTTGCCCAGGAAATAGCGGACGTGGCAGACGGGGTATTGTTCTCATATCAGGTGTCATCCACTGTTTCTGCAAACAGGCAAGAGGCGGCAGGGTATCTCACAGTCGTTGACGACGGCAGTCCAATTGAAAATTTTATTGACTTCCACAGTGGCAGTGAAAAGTTGACATTAAGTGAAAATACAGCACTCATAAACTCCGGCCTGGCGCAGGACCTGGAACTGCAGGTTGGGGATACATTCACTATACGCAGCGATGATACCGGCACTTTGACACTCACAGTTGGAGGAGTATTTGATAACTACATATACAACTATGTGTATATCTACTCTTCTACATATCTCTCAGCCTCCGGGACAGCGGCTGAAATGAATACTGCGTTCATTGTGGAAAGGGACGGGCTTGACAGCGGTGTGCTTTCAGCAAGGCTGCTCGGGATGGATAACGTACTGAATGTGTCTGAAAGCAGTGTAATGCGCGACCGTATAGGCTCCATGATGGACAGCCTCATATACATAGTCCTCTTGACTATTATCTGTGCCGCTGCACTGGCCTTTATCGTTATCTACAATCTCACTAATATAAATATAACAGAGCGCATAAGAGAGATAGCCACAGTAAAAGTGCTTGGGTTCTATAACTGGGAGTCAGCAATATATGTTCTCCGTGAAAATATTGTATTGACACTCCTTGGCGCCATAGCCGGCGTACCGTTGGGAATATGGCTCAACAGCTTCATAATAAATACAATTAAAGTTGATCTTATCCGCTTTACACCGCAGATAGCCTTAACAAGTTTCGGTATATCCTTGCTGCTCACCTTTGTATTTTCCCTGCTCGTAGATATGCTGATGTATTTCAGGCTCAACAGCATCAACACAGCTGAAGCTTTAAAGGCCGCGGAATAAGAAGGTAAGCAAGGCGCGTCCTTTTATGGACGCGCCTCTCCTTTATTAACTCTCTACGTTGCGTGAAGTATAAAATTAGAGGAAGCAAATTACTTTGCTTCCTCTTAATGTTGGCGTCTTCCTATCTTCCCGGGCCGTCTCCAGCCAAGTATTGTCGGCGCAAGTGAGCTTAACTTCTGTGTTCGGAATGGGAACAGGTGGACCCTCACCGCTATCAACACCAACTATT
>CALXAF010000191.1 GCA_944386185.1 uncultured Oscillospiraceae bacterium | reverse complement strand
TCCAGATCTGCCAGCTGGGCATCGCGCCCAGGTCGAGGCCGAAAGAGGTATAGTCCATCCGCTGAAGATTCTCAGACAGGCCCTCGAATTCCGAAAAATGCTCTGATATGAACTTTGCCTGGTCTATCTGTATATACGCCGAATTGGCGACACCCTCAAAACCCAGCTCGGTGAGTTTATTGAGAATGGCGCCGCCCTCTGCCAGCAGAGAGGCAGATACGCCCATCATGATGGTCAGAGGCTTACGGATAGCCTGGTAGAGGGCTATCAGTATGGGGAGGGGCAGGAAGGACCAGAGGCAGCCGGACATGGGGTTCACGCCCTCCTCTTTGTAGAGCTTCTGCATCTCCTCATTATATTTAACTTTATTGTTGCCATATTTTTTTGCCAGTTCCTGCATCTGGGGCTGGACAAGGGACAAACGCATCATACCCTTCTTGCTCTTCATCTGAAATGGAAGGAAGATAAGGGTGATGATAAGGGAGAACAGTATGACCGCCAGGAAGTAATTGTTTGTCAGCTCATAGAGCCACATCATCAGTATTCCAAACGGTCTTGCTATCGCGTCTAACATTTGATTACTCCGATCATAAGAGGATCATGGCACGGGGTCATAGGGGTCAAAGTGCCTGTTAAAGGGATTACAGCGCAGTATCCTCTTTACTGCCAGCCAGCTGCCTTTCAGGGCCCCGTATTTCTCCAGAGCCTCCAGGGCGTACTGGGAACAGGTGGGTACAAAACGGCAGCAGGGCTTTGTGTGAGGGGATATCTGCTTTTGGTAGAATTTCACAAGCCATATAAGGAGCTTTTTCATTTCAACAATCCCAACTTGTCCGCCAGATCAAGAAAATCCGTCTGGAGTGTTGCAAAGCCAGCTCTCATGCCACGGGATCTGGAAACCATAATAAGATCAAAACCCGGCTTTAGCGAACTCTCATTGATACGGTAGATCTCCCTGAGACGGCGGCGCACGCGGTTACGGTCTACGGCGTGTCCCAGCTTGGCGCTGACAGTAATGCCAAAACGGTTGGATCTGGAACCGTTGCCGCGGCAGTATAACACCATATACGGCGAGACGGCGCTTGAGCCCTTGGAGTAGATACGCTTGAACTCATAATTCTTTTTTAAAGTAGAGGAAAAACGCAACTTTCTACCCCCGAAGACAAATAAACAGCCGTAAACTCCACTAGGGCGGGTCTCCCCGCCCTTAAATCACTATTTTGAGGCGGCGCCTCATCAGTGTGTGAGCCTAGCGCGGCCCTTGGCACGACGGCGGGCCAGCACCTTGCGGCCGTTTGCGGTGGCCATTCTCTTACGGAATCCATGCTCCTTTGAGCGATGACGCTTCTTGGGCTGATAAGTTCTTAACACCAGTAGCACCTCCATATAACTTAAAGTTATTACTCAACATCGGCTGACGCCGAAGCAGTTGACAAATCGTTTCATTGGCACAACGGCCCATGGAAAATCTATTTTATCTTATAATGACATGATATGTCAATAAATTTTTATGAAAACAGCTAAGTTTTCATAAAATATACCGGAGCGGTCTCCTGCATGATGGGAAAATTATAGCAGCCTATTGCTTCTCCCGCAAGTATTCTGTTATAATTGAGCTGCGATAATAAAAACGCGCTGGGCGCTCGTAAGGTGGGAGAAGGAAGATGGAGAGAAGAGACAAGGTAAACTATTATCTTGACATAGCGGATACTGTATCGGAGCGTTCCACATGCATACGCCGCATGTATGGGGCGATAATAGTTCGTGAGGATGAGATCATATCCACAGGATATAATGGGGCGCCCAGGGGCAGGAAAAACTGTGTGGATCTGGGCTACTGCAAAAGGGACAGCCTGAAGATACCATCCGGTGAGAGGTATGAGCTGTGCCGCAGTGTCCACGCAGAGGCGAATGCCATAATCTCCGCCGCCAGACGGGACTGTATTGGCGCCACTATGTACCTTGCTGGGCGGGACGCCAAGACAGGGGAGATACTCCACGACACCACATCATGTGCCATGTGCCGCAGGCAGATAATAAACGCGGGGATAAAAGAAGTTGTCTGCCGGACAGGCAGGGACACCTACGAGGTTGTCCACGTGCGTGACTGGATATTCAACGACGATTCCATATAACCCTGGGATCTCAATATAGGGGTGCCTTACGGTACATATGACATTTAAATAATGGACGGCGCTTTATGGGCAGGACTGCCTATAAAGCGCCGCTTTTATATTATTTGGGTATTTATCTCATAAGACCTGAGCCAGCACCCACAGCCAGTGGACGGCGGAACAGGATATGAGTCCGCAGACAGTTGGTATGACCACCGCGGCAATAGTCCACTTGAGGCCGCCGGTCTCCTTTTTTATGGTGGCGATAGTTGTGGAACAGGGCCAGTGCATGAGGAAGAAGAGTATCACGCACAGGGCGGTGCATGCGCTCCACCCGTTGGAGATAAGAAGCTGCCTGAGGGAGTCCAAACTCTCAAAGTTTGCCAGTGTGCCTCCGGCGGTGTAGGCCATCATCATTATAGGTATCACAGTCTCATTGGCTGGCAGGCCCAGGATAAAGGCGGTGAGTATAACGCCATCCATGCCGAAAAACCGGCCGATTGGGTCAAGGGCGCCTGTGACAATGGCAAGAATAGTACGTCCCCCTATTGTGACATTGGCGGTTAGCCATATTATGAGTCCCGCTGGGGCTGCCACCATGACTGCCCGGCCAAGAACAAAGAGGGTCCTGTCTATGAAGGAACGTACGAGAATCTCACCTATCCGGGGCGAGCGGAACGGCGGCATCTCCAAAGTCATGGAGGAGGGCAGCCCCCGGAGAAACGTCCGGCTGAGGAGCCGTGATATGAAGAGAGTGACAGCGACGCCCAGGAGTATAAACAAGGTAAGCACCAGAGCTGATAAGAATTGTGAGCCGGCGCCACCAGTTACCAGAAAAGCGGATATCAAAGCTATAAGCGCAGGGAATGGGCAACCGGACAAATGGCAACTTTAGGGCCGTCCATCACCATCTTGGGAGAGGGATATGGTGAGATCAGCTCCGTCCCAGACAATTTTATAGACAACAGAGCGGATGAGGGCGCGTTTTTCATATATGGATAGGGACGGCAAGAGGTTATTTAGACACGCGAGCATTGAAGCTGCAGCATCACCGCACGCAGAGGGAGTCCGGGGAACTGCTGACGTATAAAAGGGCCTAAATTCCGAGGAGATTTGGATCCGAAGGCTGCGAAGCCCATCCACGAAAAGCTTTGTGTCCTCCGCTGCAAAGCCTGAGAGTGCCTGGAAGACAGCCGTGTCAGTGCCGGGGCCGTTCAGGTTCTGACAGGGACAGGCTTTAACCCCGCCGCGGAGCTTGCTGCCACATATGTAATCAAAAGAATGCCCGTTGCTGCGGGGTTTTGCAAAC
Source organism: uncultured Oscillospiraceae bacterium (assembly GCA_944386185.1). GTDB lineage: Bacteria > Bacillota > Clostridia > Oscillospirales > Oscillospiraceae > RUG626. Next base: position 2,704 of record CALXAF010000191.1, on the reverse strand, counting down.
AGCCGGCCGCCGCATATACCGCAGTATATGATACCGGATAACAGTGAGTAGACGTTGTGGGTACAGGCTGGTGCGGCGCCGGTGGGCACATTCTCCTCCAGAATCTCCTGGACCCTGACCCAATCACGTCCGGATATAATACCCCTGTGGCGGCCAATGGCAACAATCCATTTATCAACAGCCTGTCTGGGGGCATTTTTGCGCCTGTAGTTACGCTTATTGTATGCTATAAGCCCGACGTAATCAGAACAACGTTTCTCATCGAAGCAGACGTCGGCGCCCTTTGAGGTGAAATAATTATATGCGTCCAGGTCGGCTGTACAGTAGACCGGGTTTCTCAGTATGTCCTTTATCCCCGGCAGTGAATAGGGCTTTCCCCTCCTTGAGAGGATCCCAGCCCCAGTGAGAGAACGGCTGACGCCGGTGAGACTCCGCTTATCCAGAAACTCGCGGTACATAAGCCGGACGGTATCCAGCTCTCCAGCCTCCTCAATGAGCATATGGCAGGCACGGGTGTGGCCGTCCAAGTATATCTGTGTCTCCTGACCCGAACGGTATCCAGTTGGGGTGGAACCGCCCAGCCACCGTCCGTCCCGGGCCAGCAGCACCATGTTGTCACGGACACGCTCGGCAATGGTCTCCCGCTCCAGTTGTGCAAAGACGGAGGCAATGTACATCATGGCCTTACCCATGGGGCGGGAGGTGTCAAACTCCTCTCTTATACACAGGAACGATACCCCAAGGCTGTTCAGTTCCTCAATGAGACGGGAGAAGTCGCTGACACTGCGGCTTATCCTGTCGAGCCTGTAACAGACCACGTAATCGGGGCGCAGGGCCTTGATGTCCCTCAGCATCCGCTGAAACTTGGGCCTTGCCGTGTTTTTCCCGGAGAAACCCAGGTCCTCGTATATCCTGATATCAATATCAGAGATATCGGGGAACTTGCGGAGAATATAATCCCGGCACATGGATACCTGGTTTTCAAGGCTCTCGCCACGGCCGGTGTCCACAGATTTCCGGCTGTAGATGAAGAACAGCAAAACGCATTCCCCCCATACCTTTAAAGCATATGGTTACTGGCGGAGGAAGATGACCTGGGTGAGGAGACGATTAGGGTTAATATATCCGGCGTAAGGCTCCAATACCAAGTTATTAAGTATATAAAAAATTTTTCCCGGCTCTATGAGCCGGGAAAAACAATGCTGTGTTGCCTTATATCCTTGCGACGCCGGTATCGCGGGCGGCCTGGGCGACAGCCTGGGCCACGGCACGGGCTACGTTCTTATCGAGAGCGCTGGGGATGATGTAGTCGGGAGAGAGCTTATCGTCAGTGACGAAAGAGGCGATAGCCTTGGCAGCGGCAATCTTCATCTCATCGTTAATATCGCTGGCGCGCACATCCAGGGCGCCACGGAAGATGCCAGGGAAGGCAAGTACGTTGTTTATCTGGTTGGGGAAGTCACTGCGGCCTGTACCAACAACAGCGGCTCCGGCCTCTTTGGCCAGGTCGGGCATAATCTCAGGCACAGGGTTTGCCATTGGGAAGAGGATCGGGTTAGGGGCCATGGACTTAACCATCTCCGGGGTTACACAGCCGGGAGCGGATACGCCGATAAATACGTCGGCGCCCTTCAGCACGTCGGCCAGGGAGCCCTTGCGGCACTCCTTGTTGGTGATGGCGGCCATCTCTTCCTTCTCCGGATTCAGGTTCTCGCGTCCCTGATAGATAGCGCCCTGACGGTCACAGAGGACCACATCTTTCAGGCCCATGGCGATGAGCAGGTGGATGATGGCGATTCCGGCAGCTCCGGCGCCGCTGGTGACGACGCGGATCTCATCAATTTTCTTGCCAGTGAGCTTTAGAGCGTTGAGCATAGCGGCAAGGGTAACGACGGCGGTGCCGTGCTGATCATCGTGGAATATGGGGATATCGCAGCACTCCTTCAGGCGGCGCTCGATCTCAAAGCAGCGGGGAGCGGATATATCCTCCAGATTCACGCCGCCAAAGCTGCCGGCCAGGAGACTCACGGTATTGACAATGTCGTCTACATTTTTGGAACGGACACAAAGTGGGATGGCGTCAACATCTCCAAAAGCTTTGAAGAGGGCGCACTTGCCCTCCATAACGGGCATACCGGCCTCAGGACCAATGTCGCCAAGACCCAGGACGGCGGTACCGTCGGTGACGACGGCCACCAGGTTTGAACGGCGGGTCAGCTCATAGCTCTGGTTTATATCCTTCTGGATTTCCAGGCAGGGCTGAGCGACGCCAGGTGTGTAGGCCAGGGAGAGATCATCACGTGTCTCAAGCGGGGCACGGCAGATGACTTCTATTTTGCCTTTCCATTCTCTGTGCTTTTTGAGGGATTCTGCAGCGTAATCCATAGTAAAGTATCCTTTCTAATCAATTATAGATAATTTTGTTTTGTAAATTATGATTGTCTTGTGGCTATTATACCATGAGTGCAAAGCGCGAATGGTATAATGTGCGCATGACCGCAGGCCGCGCTTTAAATCGATGTATAATAGCCGCCCCGCGGCTATTATACCATACTTTTATCAGATGTTAAGCTGTGAGATAACATCTTTCAGGGCGTCGGCGCTCTTGTGCAGCAGGGCCTCCTCAGCCTCGGTGATAGGCGGTATAAGCGTCCTGCTTATGCCCTGGGCGCCCACAACGAATGGCAGGCTCAGGCACACGTCG
>CALXAF010000190.1 GCA_944386185.1 uncultured Oscillospiraceae bacterium | reverse complement strand
AAGTATGTTGACAGGGCTGATGAGACACTCAATAAGTACACCGAAGGACACAAGAGATACTATATTAAAAACAGGCCGGACATGGTGAGACGCCTGAGGATCCTGCAGCACTGCCTGGCGTGGGAGTATGACGAGGCACTGGAGCTTTTAAACCAGAGGCTTGATAACTGTGCAAACAAGCTGGACTATGTGCACACCACGTGCCTCATGGCGGCGGTATATAGCCGCATGGGCGATAAGGGCACTGCCGGTAGGTACCTGGAGAGGGTGGAGGAGCTGCAGGACAGGCTCTGGTCTGTGGCAGAGACGGTAAAGGCAGTGAAGCTGGTTAACCCACAGTGACTGAGGACAGCATCTTCTCACATTCCGCCTCGCTCATACTATCATCTGTCAGCATCCATACATGCACAGAATAACCATCCGTATCTCCATTATGATAAATTACTACACGGTTTGCAAAAGGGAACACTTCGGATATTATCTCTCCGGATAGGCTTTTATCTGCATAACTAAACCATTCTTCATTTTCAGAAAGCAAATCATCCTGTGTAATCTTTATTAAATTGTCATCTTGTTCATCGTACCAGACCTGCGAAACCATAAGGTGGTCAGGAATTCCTGGGTTATTCTTCAGAAATATGCATGGCAACTTCTCGAAGCAATCCGGTATATTAGAAAGTTCTGCCAGCGGCCAGCCTACTGTTTCATTCCATGTATTATAATCTACTGTCCTGTATCCGCTTTCTCTCATATAATCATATATATAACCAGCCATATCAAAATCGGTCACTGTTTTTTCTACTTCCTCCATAGATTCTACAGTTACATTATTGTTGACGCCTGTATGACCTTCATCGCTGGAGGCGCTACTGTTATTTAAAGTGACGGCTTCAGCGGCGCCGCAGCCGGACAGGGCGGCTATGAGGGACGCCAGAACTACTGCGATGGAAAAATAGGCGCGCAGCCTTGAGACCTTCATAATAGACAACTCCCCTTTACTAATATGTATTTCGTGCATTGGCACCATTTCTTAGAGCCATCTGCCACCCCACTATTAATAACATGTACGCAGGTACAGTGCAGGGGACAGGGTGATACGAAATTTGTAGAAAAAAATTAAAATTTCTGCCTCATGGTAAAACAGTGGATAGGGCTGCCTATCTGAAAAGGTATATAATAAGCGTGTGCGCCGACACACATGAAGACCGGAAATCAAATGCTAGTTATATACGAAAAGACGGGCTGGACGCTCAATATCAGAGCGCCCAAGCCCGTCTTTTAAAGCTTAGAACATATACTTATCAGAGTTTGAGGGCGGCTCTCTCCGCGGCCTCTACCACATGGAGAGCCAGCACGGCGGTGGTGACTGAACCAACGCCGCCGGGCACGGGTGTGATGGCGGAGACTATGGGCTCCACAAGGGCCGTGTCCACATCGCCGCACATATTTCCATCCTCGCCGGTGTTTATGCCAACGTCGATTATTACCTGCCCGGGCGCCACGTGCTCCGGCCCCAGGGAGTGGGCGTGCCCCACGGCTGCGACTATAATATCGGCGCGGCGCGTCTCCTCGCCCAGATCACGTGTCCGTGTGTGGCAGACGGTGACAGTGGCGTTTTTGGAGAGAAGAAGCTGGGATACGGGCTTGCCTATGACCAGGCTGCGGCCCATCACCACCACCCGCTTCCCGGTGCAGTCAATACCGTAATGATCCAATATCTCGGTGCAGGCTTGAGCGGTACAGGGGCAGAAGCCCCTGCCGCTGCCGGTGAATACACCGGCCATAGAGCCGTCGGTTATTCCATCCACGTCCTTGTCGGGGGACAGTGCCGCGCGGACATTGTCGTCGCTTATGTGCTTGGGGAGGGGGCGGAAGATGAGGACACCGTGGATGCTCTCATCCTGGTTGAGCTGGTCTATAGTCTCTAAGAGCACGTCCTCGGACACGTCCTCGGGGAAAGCCATGGAGCACATCTCTATACCCAGGGAGGCGCACCGCTTACCGGCACTGCGCTCATAGTATATATCGCCGTCGTTTTCGCCGACGCGCACAGTTGCCAGGGTGGGGGTGATGCCCCTGTCCAGGAGAAGGGATACCCTCTCGCGTATCCTTTCGCTCATTGCCGCGGCCACCGGCGCGCCCTTTAAAAGTTCCGCCATTTTTACAATACCTCCAGATCTATTGAGTTCAGATACGGTCTTTTACCATCTGTATATAGTCAAGCTTAGTGAAACCCATGCGCTCATAAAGGGCGATGGCCCTGGTGTTGCTGCCTGTAACTTCCAGACGCAGGCGCCTTGCATCCCGCGCCGGGCCATCCTCCAAAAATTTGAAAAACTCCCGTCCAAGACCCTTTGAGCGGTACTGGGGAGACACGTAAAGCTCCTCCACCAGGACCACCAGCCCGCCGACCTCCTGGGAGAATGTCTTGGAGAGTTGGGCGTATCCGGCCGGAGTGCCGTCGTATTCGAGGATGTAACCCAGCACATAGTCCTCTGAGCGCATCATCTCGTCAAAGGTGTTCTGAATGAAACTCTCATCCACCGGATGGAGCACGGCGTCGGAGTGATAAAACTCCCTTGTCATGTTAAGATAAAGCTCCCTGTCGGAGGGAGCCATTTTGCGTATCATAGTATCAGCCTCCTGAAAAAATCACCATTATTATACACGATGGTGCTATTTTAGGCAAGCTGGGCGGCGCCATTAAGGTGGAATATAGTATTACATAAAAAAACAGCGGAACTCTACGGTCCGTGTGTGTTAAAAATAGAACCAGGAGTATATTATAGCGGATGAAAGGGGGAGCGGCAGTGAAAACGGGATTTTGTGTTTTTTATGCCTTTGCTTGCTTCGGAATGAAAACAGGCCGACTTTTTATGAATAAGAGTGAGCACAAAATCAGACTGATTTAAGAGGGCGGCAGCAGATATATGGAGTTACGTCCATTGCCCTACGCTCCGACTTGTGGACAAAATGTCACGAAGTTGTGGGCGCACTCCCAGAAAAGTAGCATGACTGAATGTCTATAAAGTCCATCTGCAAGTTTATTCCAATTATGGTAATTTCATTGAGTGTATGTTTTGAACTTTTGTAGACATTTACACTTGTGTAGGCGTAGGAAATCATCATTTTCCACAGTACCCATTCTCTTGCTCTGTCAACTATAGGTTTAAGACCCAAACGACATTAAGCTGTTCCAGCGTCAAGCCACGCTCTACACGCAGGCCTTTCAATCGTTCTTGTATGGATAGCTCCATGCTCTCCCTCCCTGTCTGCCCGATAAATGGGAAGTTATTTAACAATATGTGCTGTGATAATTGTATAACTATATGAATTGATAGTAATTTTGATATTTTCAACTTCGCAATACCAATTTTTACCCTGTTTGTATATATTGCAATTTTTATCCAATACCTTATTTTTGCAATACTCAACAACATCTACTGTATCTATTTTTAGGTTTCTTCTAATTCTATCAACTCCCATTTCAGTTGTATGAATTTTGTCAATATTATCAAGTAATATCTTTTTATCTTCCATGCTTTCTTTTCCTCAAGTTCCGATTTGCCGCTTTGTACTTATCATTATACCACAATTCTGAGAGCGTTGAAGCAGCCTGTTTTCAAGCATATTTCCCACCTTTCGGATATACCGGGTGGACGGCCATCTATGTTCAGGCTTAGGATAGCTCATCGATGGACAGTACCTTGAAAATAGAATTACCGTCCAAAAAGGAATACTCCGGCTGGGAAAGCACTGTAAGAAGCCAGACTTCGGGACAAAATGGCCCGAAGCTGCGGGGAGCTGTTTGTGCCTGCAATGGCTGAGTATGTGAGAGGTTATCACACATTTACAAAACGCCGCTTAAAGTGCCCCAAGTGTGGAAAGACAGGAATGTACAGGCACCGCGTAGTGAGATAGGCCGGCAATTTACCGCCGCTCCACAAACCAACGGTTCTCTTCAAGAAAGAGAAATGTCTCCCGGCGGCCTATACGCACAGTGTAGCGGATACCGGCGCCGCCGGCCTTGAGGCTGGCGGCGCGCCGTACATCCAGGACCTTATCTATCTCATACCTGTGGCCATCCTCCCATATTACTGAACGCGGGGTGAGCCGGCCGTCCGGGGAGAAGGATGCCTCCACGGCCACATATGTTTTTATGTTATTGACCATTTAATAAATCCCCTTTTTACTGTACAGCCTTGAAGAAACCAACGTGGTGGATCACGTTATCCTCTTTAGGATTTAAATTCGTTAGAGAGGAATCACAGGTAGTTATGACCCTGCTTATCGCGAAGCGGCCAAAACGACGGCGGATCTCGTCAATGGCAAGTTCAAGTTTCTCACGTTTGGCCCGTCGCTCGGGGGACTCAAACATTGTAGTCTGAAGCGGAGAAGAGGCGGGGACAAGGTCTATGGCGCGGATACCTATAGACCGGAGCGGCTTTGACCAGTTGTAGTTTTCCCGCAGAAGCGCCATGGCGGCCGAGTGTAGATCACCGGCAATAGCGCTGGGTGAGGCGAGAGGGGACTGTCGCTCGAAGGTGTACAGGGTGTTGTCCCGTAGGCTTATCTGCACGCCGCCGGCCATAAACCCCTGCTCCCGAAGACGGGCCGCTACGCTCTCACACAGCATGTGATAAACGATGTCCGCGTCCATATCGCACGTGAGATCCCTGGGAGTGGTGGTGGAGTTGCCTAGGCTCTTTATGGTCGGCTTGTCGTCGGCGAGCGCCACGGGTGTTGAGTCCCAGCCGTTGGCAAAGGAGGATATCATACAACCCCATTTACCCAATCTCTGTTCCAATAGTTCCACCGGGGCCGCGGCTATGTCACCGATCGTCTCTATGCCCATGAGGGCGAGCTTCCTGGCGGTCGCGGGGCCTACATAAAGCAGAGCGGACGCGGGAAGCGGCCAGACCCTCTCCCTGTAATTTTCTCTTGAGAAAACAGTGACGGCGTCAGGCTTCTTATAGTCGCTGCCAAGTTTCGCGAATATCTTATTGAAAGAGACGCCCACGCTGACAGTGACACCCAGTTCGGAAAAGACGCGCCGGCGGATCTCGTCAGCAACCTGGTACCCGGAACGCTCGGAACAGCCGGTCACGTCTACCCATGCTTCATCCATACCGAAGGATTCGACCCGGTCTGAATACTGCCTCAGTATAGCCTTTGCCATCCGGGAGAACCTCAGGTAGAGATCGAACCTGGGAGGCAGGGTTATAAGCTGGGGACACTTTTGCTTTGCCTGCCATATGGCCTCGCCTGTTTTCACACCATATTTCTTCGCATGTTCGTTTTTGGCGAGTATTATACCGTGGCGGGACTCAACATCCCCGCCAACAGCCACCGGCTTGTCTCGTATATCGGGATTATAGAGGCACTCTATGCTGGCGTAACAGCCGTTTATATCTACGTGCAGTATCGTCCGTTCCATAAGTATCACCTCAACGCTATTATAATACTCTTAACAAGAGAAAATCAACTGAAAAATACTATTTTTAAGAGAAAAATACCATGGATCCCCTTGCAATATTTCCACGCATATGGTATTCTTACAACAGAGAAAACGGGGGTGAGGGTAATGGACATAGGCGGTACACTGAAAAGACTTCGCAGGGATATGGAGCTCTCCCAGGCCGAGACAGCTGAATTTCTCACTTCACGGGGCTGTCCATGCACTCAAAAGTCAGTCTCAAAGTGGGAGCTGGGGGATACAAGCCCAAATGCCGCGCAGTTCCTACTACTGTGCGAGTTATACAGGGTACGGGATGTACTTGAGACCTTCCTGGGTTTGCCAGCGGAGAGCGGGCGGCTTAATGCGTTGGGGAGGCAGCGGGTTTCCGAGTATATAAAACTGCTGGAACTTTCAAGGGAGTTTGCAGATACGCCGCGACAGGAGGTTCGCCGGTTTACAAGGACCATACCACTCTACGATCTGCCAGTGTCGGCCGGAACGGGCCAGTTCCTGGACAGCGACAGGTATGAGCTTATAGATGTGGATGAGATGGTCCCGCTGTCAGCCACGTTTGCCGTCCGCATAAGCGGCGACAGCATGAGTCCCAGGTATGTGGACAGGCAGATAGTCTATGTCCGGCCGCAGCAGACGCTGGAGTCCGGTGAGACGGGCATATTCCTGCTAAATGGGGACGCTTACTGCAAAATATTCATGAAAGATGGGGAGATTGCTCTTTTGTCGATAAACAGGAAATATCCTCCAATTAAGATAAGGGAATATGACGAAATAAGGGTGATAGGCAAGGTGGTCGCGTGATATTTCCAGAATACCGACAAATGTAGACAGAAAGCGCCTTTTTGCGGCACATGCGTGTCCCAAAGCGGCGCTTTTATCGTAAATGGATAGCCGTATTAAAAAGCCTCTCCGGGGAAATACTGATACTGCTTACAGAAAGTGTTGGCGGTAAGCGGAATAATTCCGGGGAGGCGTCTTTTTGCAGGGAAAAGTTGAAATCTGCGGCATAAACACGTCAAAGCTGCCGGTACTGAAAAATGACGAGACTATAGAACTTCTAAGGAAAGCAAGGGCCGGGGACCAGGAGGCCAGGGATCAGCTTATACGTGGAAATCTGAGGCTGGTGCTCTCCGTGGTGCAGAAGTTTGCCAGCCGCGGGGAAAACGCGGATGACATATTCCAGGTTGG
>CALXAF010000189.1 GCA_944386185.1 uncultured Oscillospiraceae bacterium | reverse complement strand
TCTGGGAGGCGGCCTCATACCCCCGCTCCCGGAGGGTGTCGAATATCACCCGCTCGTGGGCTGCGTGCTTGTCTATAAGTATTATGCTGTCCCCCCGCTCCACTATAAGGTAGGTGGCCAGAGCCTCTCCAATGAACCTGTATCCCCTGGCCTGGGGATCCCTCGCCGCGTCCTCCGGCGCCTTTGAGTGCTCTCTGTCCGCCGTCTTAGTATCCGCTCCACCGGCGCTGCCGTCCCGGCCCGTGCCGGGCGCATATCCTCTCTCCGGCACCCCATCCGCCTCTCCCTGAGGCGTCCGCGGGTTCACCCGTGGCATATCTATATGCGTCTGGCCGTACACCGCAATGTGCGGCTCGCTCACCTGGAGCGAGCTCCGGCTCTCACTGACGGCCGGCACCCGGGTGCGGAATCCTCCGGTTGCGCCGCCCAGGCTTCTGCCGGCGGGGCCATGATTACTGTATTCCATATCGGCTGGGCCGGACACGGGCGCCTCCCGCTCCTCCGCACCTCTCACGGCCGACAGGGTGCCCTTTGAAATCTCCAGTTCAGGCGGGGCGCTCTCCCTCTCCAATGCTCCCCTGACGGCCCAGTACACCGCGTCAAAGGCGTGGCGCTCATCTGAAAACCTGACCTCCATCTTTGTGGGGTGCACGTTCACGTCCACCGCCGCGTAACTCATGTCAAGCTCCAGCACGCAGACAGGGTAACGGCCGGTGAAAAGCGAGTTCTTGTATGCCTGCTCCAGGGCTGTCTGCAGCAGCCGCGACTTTATGAACCTGCCGTTCACGAAGAAAAACTGCCAGCTCCTGTTGCCTCGGCAGCCGGCGGGTGTGGACACATATCCCTTCACCGTAATGCCGTCCGTCACATTCTCCGCCGCAAGCAGGCTCTTTGCCGTGTCCCGGCCCAATATACTGTAAACGCAGGACTGGAGCCGCCCGTCTCCGGGGGTGTGGTACTCCTCCCTGCCGTCCTTCACATATTTTATGGATATCTCAGGGTGGGATAGGGCCAGCCTTGCCACCACGGCCGTCACGTTGGACCCCTCCGCCCTGTCGTTCTTCATGAATTTCAGCCTGGCAGGTGTGTTGAAAAAGAGATCCCGCACCACCATGCTGGTTCCCTCCGGGGAGGCGGCCGGAGCCCGGCCTGTGACCCTGCCGCCCTCCAATGTGAGCCTGGTGCCCTCCCGGGTGCCCCTCTCCCGTGTGAGCAGCTCGATTCTGGACACTGCCGCTATGGCCGCCAGGGCTTCTCCCCTGAAGCCCAGGGTGCCTATGGCCTCAAGCCCCCGCTGGTCACGCAGCTTTGATGTGGCGTGGCGCAGGAAGGCCGTTTCGGTATCCTCCGGGGCTATGCCGCTGCCGTTGTCCGTCACCCTTATGTAGGACATACCACCGTTTTTTATCTCAACTGTCACGCTGCCGGCCCCGGCGTCAATGGAGTTCTCCACCAGCTCCTTTACAACGGAGCCGGGCCTCTCCACCACCTCGCCCGCGGCTATAAGGTCCGCCAAATGGGGCGGCATCTCAAAGATCTTCGCCATGTGTCTCCTCTGCTTTTATAACTTAGTCTCCCTATCTATACACCCTTGGCAGTCCCTTCACGTTCACAGGGTCTGCGTCCATGGTGGCTATATCGCCCACCCGGCAGTTCACCCGAGTCACGTCAACGATGGTGTGCATCATGCCGATATCGCCCACCACCTTTACCCGCTGGCCGCCAATCTTCACCGTGGGCTTCTTCCTGCGGAAGCGGATAAAATCCAATATCCCCTGACCCGTCTCCAGGTTTATCACGCCGAAGCCGTGGTAGTAGCCCACCGACAGCACGGCCAGCCGCGCCGGCTTTTTCAGCACGGCGGAACCCACCCGGTGATTTTTGGGGAACCAGCCCACCTCTTCCACGCTGGCCTCTATATACCCAACTTTGGTGAGGCCCGGCACTCCACCCGGCACGCGCCCTGAGAAGGCCGTGCCGACGCGTATGGCGTCCATGCGGCCGAAGTCGTATTTAAAAAGCGCCGCCGAATCGCATATGTGGGTGGTGCCCACCTCAAAGCCCATCTCAGTGAGCTTGTCCAGGACGCTCTGGAAGGTATCCATCTGCAGCAGCGTTATCTTCTTGCTCTTCCAGGACTGGGAATAGGTGGAGAACATTCCCACAATAGCCAAGTTCGGCATGTACCTGAATATGGAGGCTATCTTGTCCGTCTCCGACGGCATAAAACCGTATCTTCCCAGGCCCGAGTCCACCTTTATCTGCACCTCGCACACCGTCCTGTTCTCCTCAGCCAGGCCGTTTATGGCCACGGCTGAGTCGTAGGAACCAACAGTGCATATCACGTTAAGGTCGATGAGCCGGCGCAGTTCCTCACTGTCGGCGGTACTGCGCAGCATCATCAGCTTCTCCTCTATAAACCCAGCTGAGCGAAGGGTCTCCGCGTCCTTTGGATCCGACACCGCGAAAGAGCGTATCCCCTCGTCCCGAAGCAATTTCGCCGTGGTGAGCAGACCCAGTCCAAAGGCATCCCCCGAAAGGTCCGCGAATATCTCCACACCTCTCGCCCTGGTCTTCACCGCGGCCACATTGTTCTTGATAGCGTTTTTCTCTATGATAAGGCTCTTCATTTTTCCGCCCCGATCCCCGGCTCTGCGCCGGCGTAGATAAGAATAATTATACACGATGGACATTGTAAATTCCATCACAATTTGTTAAAATACACACTGTACATAACAATTTTCGCCCCCGGCAGGCGCCGCGGGGCTGGACGGAGATAGCTTGTGGAACACTCAGATAATAAAGTTCCCCAGAGGGATATAGACTCCCAGCGGGATATAATGGATATGGTGGCGGAGCGCAGCGCCTCCCTGGCCGCACCGCCTCTGGCCTTTGTGGACACCTACGGCTGTCAGCAGAACGAGGCCGACAGTGAGAAGATACGCGGCATGCTCTCAAAGATGGGCTACGGCTTCACCAGGGACGAAGCCGCTGCGGACGTTATTGTCATAAACACCTGCGCCGTGCGGGAGCACGCGGAAATGCGTGTCCTGGGCAACGTGGGCGCCCTTACCCATACCAAAAAGGCGAAGCCCAGCCAGATAATAGCCCTCTGCGGCTGCATGATGCAGGAGCCGGGCATGGCCGACAAGATAAAGAACTCCTACCGGCACGTGGACATAGTCTTTGGCCCCCACGTGCTGTGGCGGTTCCCCGAGTTCCTGCTCCAGGCTCTGACCCAGAAGGGCCGCTTCTTCCACACCGAGCCCTCAGACGGTGTTATCGCCGAGGGGCTTCCCTCCATGCGGGACAGCGGCGTCAAGGCGTGGCTGCCCATAATGTACGGGTGCAACAACTTCTGCTCCTACTGCATAGTCCCCTATGTGCGTGGACGGGAGCGCTCACGTGCCCCGGAGGACGTGCTGCGGGAAGCCCGGGAGCTGGTGGACGCCGGATATAAGGACATCACCCTTCTGGGGCAGAATGTGAACTCCTACGGCGGCGGCTCCGGCACGGATTTCGCCGACCTTATGGCCATGATAGACGATATTCCCGGCGATTTCCTGATCCGCTTTATGACCAGCCACCCCAAGGACGCCACCGAGAAGCTGTTCGCCACCATGGCCAGGTCTGAAAAGGCGGCGCGTCACCTGCACCTGCCCTTCCAGTCCGGCAGCAGCCGGGTGCTCTCCGCCATGAACAGGCGCTACACCCGGGAGCGCTATCTGGAGCTTATAGACATGGCCCGCGGCTACATGCCGGACATAGTCCTCACAAGCGATGTCATCGTTGGCTTCCCGGGGGAGACGGCGGAGGACTTACAGGAGACAATGTCCCTGGTGGAGAAGGTCCGCTTTGACGCCCTCTTCACCTTCATATACTCAAAACGCCCGGGCACCCCGGCCGCCTCCATGGCCGACGTCGCCACAAGGGCGGAGAAGCAGGAGCGGTTTGACAGGCTCCTGGAGCTTCAAAACGCCATATCTGAGGAAAAACACGCCGCCTATGTGGGCACGCTGCAGCGGGTATTGATTGACGGCAGCGAGGGCGAGTACCTGACAAGCCGTACCAGCGGCGGCAGGCTTGTGCGGCTTCACGGGGAGCCATCCCTTATCGGCACATTCCAGGAAGCCCACATAACCTCCAGCAACACATGGGCCCTCTACGGCGAGCTGGAGTGACAAAGGGTTCTTTTACTAAGGAGATGGAGCATGGCTGAACTTACGCCCATGATGCGGCAGTATCTTAAAATAAAGGAGCAGCACTCGGACTGCATCCTCTTCTTCCGTCTCGGCGACTTCTACGAGATGTTCCAGGAGGACGCCAAGACCGCCTCCCGGGAGCTGGACCTGACCCTGACCACCAGGGACAGGAGCAAGGAGAACCCGGAGGACCGGGTTCCCATGTGCGGCGTCCCCTACCACTCCTCCGAGGCATATATCGCCCGGCTGGTGGCAAAGGGGTACAAAGTGGCCATATGCGAGCAGCTTGAGGACCCGGCCACGGCCAAGGGGCTGGTGGACCGGGACATAGTCAGGATAATAACCCCCGGCACGGTTATAGATTCGTCCATGCTGGACGAGGGCCGCTCCAACTACCTGGCGGCGGTGTACATGGGCTCCGGCAGGGCCGCCGCCTGCTTTGTGGATATCTCCACCGGCGAGCTGTGCGCCCGCTCTTTCCCCTCTGGTGAGTCCGACCGTGTGCTAAACGAGATCGCCCGCTTCTCCCCCTCTGAGGCTGTGCTCAACAGCCAGGCCGGGGAGTATAAGGACCTCGCCGACCTTCTGGGCCAGAGGCTGGGCGCCCTCACACAGATCCAGGACTTCCGCTTTGACCGCCAGAGGGCGGTATCGGATATAAACTCCCAATTCAAGGTTTCAAGCCCGGATGAGCTGGGCCTTGCCGGTGAGGATGAGGCGGTGCTGGCCATCGGTGCCATGCTCTCCTACATATACGAGACTCAGAAAACAGACCTTTCACACATAAACAAGCTGGACTTCTTCTCAGCGGGCCGGTACATGGAGCTGGACATTCAGACCATACGGAACCTGGAGCTTCTGTACTCCCTGCGCTCCCAGGAGAAGCGGGGGAGCCTGCTCTGGGCGATGGATTCTGCCAAGACCCCCCAGGGTAGGCGGCTGCTCCGTTCCTGGGTGTCCCGGCCGCTGCTGTCCCCCGCCTCCATCGTCCGGCGCCTTGGCGCAGTGCAGGAGCTCTTTGACGACAATGTATCCCGCTCAGAGCTGATCCTGGCCCTGCGGGGCATAGGCGATATGGAGCGGATAATAGGCAAGATAGTCTACGGCACGGCAAACTGCAAGGACCTTGTGGCGCTGGCTCAGTCCATAGCCGTGCTGCCCCAGCTCACCTCCCTGCTCTCGGGCATGTCCTCACCTCTCATCTCCCAGATAAAGGGCATGGACCTGCTCTCGGACATAGGCGGCAGGATATCCAGCACCATACGGGAAGATCCACCCTTCTCCGTCCGGGAGGGCGGCATGATCCGTGAGGGCTTCGACAGTGAAGTGGACCGTCTCCGCTCGCTGCTGGGCGGCAGCCGCCAGGCGCTGGCGGATATAGAGGCCAGGGAGAAGGCCCGTACCGGCAAGAAGCTGAAGGTGGGCTACAACAAGGTGTTCGGCTACTACATAGAGATACCCCGCTCCCAGTCCTCAGACGTGCCTGCGGACTACGAGCGGAAGCAGACCCTTGTGAACGGCGAGCGGTTCGTGACCCAGGAGCTTAAAAGCCTCGAGACGGAGCTGCTCTCCGCCAGGGAGCGGGACAACGACCTGGAGTACAGGATATTCTCCCAGCTCAGGGAGTATATAGCCCGCGAGGTGCTGCGGGTCCAGTCCACCGCACACCTGGTGGCCACGCTGGACGTGCTGTGCTCCTTCGCAGATACCGCCGTCTCCAGGAACTGGTGCTGTCCGGAGATAACGGCCGACGGCGTGATAGATATAAAGGAGGGCCGCCACCCGGTGGTGGAGCTCACCCAGAAAGACTCCCTCTTTGTACCAAACGACACGTATCTGGACTGCGGCAGTTCACGCATGTCAATAATCACCGGCCCCAACATGGCCGGAAAGTCCACCTATATGCGCCAGACGGCCCTCATCGTGCTGATGGCCCAGATGGGTTCCTTTGTGCCCGCCGCCTCCGCCTCCATAGGCATAGTGGACCGGGTGTTCACACGCATCGGCGCCTCTGACGACCTGGCCGGCGGCCGCTCCACCTTCATGGTGGAGATGAGCGAGGTGGCTGAGATATTGAAGGAGGCCACCTCCCGGAGCCTGCTCATTCTGGATGAGATAGGCCGGGGCACCTCCACCTACGACGGCATGGCCATAGCCCGGGCGGTTGTGGAGCACTGCGCCGACAAGCGGAAGCTGGGCGCCAAGACCATGTTCGCCACCCACTACCACGAGCTCACCGCCCTGGAGTCCCAGATACCGGGCGTCAGGAATTACAACATATCCGCCAAGAAGCGGGGCGGCGACGTGATTTTCCTGAGGAAGATCGTCCCCGGAGGCGCCGACGACAGCTACGGCATCGAGGTGGCCCACCTGGCCGGCATCCCCGAGACCGTCATACGCCGTGCAAACGCCATCCTGAAGGAGCTTATAGGCCAGGGCTCCGCCTCGTCAGAAAAGCGCCCCGTCTCCGCCCCGGACCAGCGGCAGGTCTCCCTGGAGGCTATCGCCGGGGACGAGGTGCGCGACAGGCTACGTGAGGCCAACATAGACACCATGACCCCCCTGGAGGCACTTAACCTCCTCTACGAGCTTAAAAAGAAGGTCACCTGATGAAGAAAAGAGCATTCCGACTACCCATGAACAAGACCGAGTCCATCGTGGGCTGGGTATACCTTTTTGTACATATGTTCGCCATGGTCTACCTGGTGAGCGCCCTGAACAACTACGTGTTCCCCAGGATGGGCTTCCAGCTGAGCAGCGGTCACCTTAACCTGCTCTACTACGGCATAGGCTTCGTGTTCCTGCTTATCACCATGTTCAGGTATCTCAAGGAGTCCTTCGCGGATCTCTGTTCCAATGTGTTCAACACCCTTATCGGCGTACTGGCCGGTTATATACTGTATATTCTGTTTTCAAATCTGGTTGGCTACTTCCTGAGTATATTCCTGCAGGAGTTGACAAATCCCAACTCCCAGGCGGTCTCGGCCGAGACCCGCCTGAACCCCAACACCATGCTGGCCGTCGGCGTGCTGCTGGCGCCAATAGTGGAGGAGGTGCTGTTCCGGGGTGTGGCCTTCGGGACCCTCAGGCGCAAAAATGTCCTACTGGCCTACGCCGTGTCCTCTGTCCTCTTCGCCGTCTACCACCTGTGGCAGTATTTCATCTACAGCTACAACTCCGCGCTGTTCCTGTATCTGCTCCAGTATATCCCCGCCGGCATCGTGCTGGCCTGGAGCTACGAGCGGGGCCGGAATATCTGGTGTCCCGTGTTCCTGCACATGCTGATAAACTATGTGTCCATGACGGTCACCATCCGCATGGGGTTGTGACGGCTCCTGTATAATCCCGCCGGGGGTGTGCTGCCGTCCTGGCGACGGGGCGAAACGGGAGGCTCCTCTTTTGTTCGCACACTCCACGGGCGATCGCTGGCTGCGGCCAGCGTGGGCGTAACGGGGCCTGTGGCTCCTACGCCCTTGTGCGGGGAGTGCCCCGCGCCCCCTGTGCCCCCATTTTCTTTTTTCCAAGAAAAAAGAAAACCGCCGCACCCGGTGAAAAGAAAAAAGCGGCTGGGGAAGTTTCCCCAGCGCCCCTCTTTTGGGTGCGGTAATAGATGTGAGACTTCTACGTATTGAATAAGTGCTGGTATAAAACTGTTCTCCGGGCAGTTGTCGAATTGCCTGCTGCGTCTAAGCCGTACAGGCACTTCGTCTGGTGGCGACCTTTACACTGGTATCTCGACTGGACGCACTATTTTAGTGCAGAATTTTAAATAAAGAGAAAGGCTCCCCCGTTCGCTCCAG
>CALXAF010000188.1 GCA_944386185.1 uncultured Oscillospiraceae bacterium | reverse complement strand
CTCTACTCCATCATCAACATCTTTGTTGACGTGTTCTACACCGTGGCTGATCCTCGCCTGAAGGGCAACCTTATCACCACAAAGAAGAAAAAGTCTAATAAGCAGACTGCTGCGGCGTAAGGAGGTAGCGAGTAATGGCAAAAATGTCAACTCCAGCAATGGAGAAGCTTAAGAAAAAACATAAATATAATGTCACTGGCGTCAGCTCGCCTGGAAAAGAGGCCTGGAAGCGCCTCCGCCGGAACAAGACGGCCGTCGCGGGACTTATCATAATCCTGTTCCTTATCATCGTGGCCATACTGGCAGACGTGATAGCCCCTTACGATTATCGTGAGATGGTCGGCAAGCCTCTCCAGTCCCCCAGCTCTGAATTTCTCTTTGGAACTGACAATGTGGGACGTGATGTGTTTTCCCGTTGCGTGTATGGCTCCCGCTACTCACTGCCAATAGGTATTGCCTGCGTGGTCATCGGCCTTTTCGTGGGCGGAGTCCTGGGCCTGTGCGCCGCCTACTTCGGCGGCACCACCGATAACGTTATAATGAGAATTATCGACGTTATCCAGTCCATCCCCTCCACACTGCTTTGTATCTCCCTGGTCGCTATTCTGGGCAATGGCGTTGTACAGCTGATCATAGCTATTGCCGCCGGCTCCATCCAGGGCATGACGAAGTCCATCCGCGCGGCCATATTCATGGTCCGCAATAACGACTACGTGGACTCCTCCAAGTCCGTGGGCGTCTCCGACCTTATGATAATGATACGCCACCTGATCCCCAACGCCGTTGGCCTTATCGTTATCAACGCTATCGGCAACGTCTCCGGAAGCATCCTCACAATATCCACCCTCAGCTACATAGGCATCGGCCTTGTTACTCCTACTCCTGAGTGGGGCGCTATCCTCTCTGAGGGCAAGACTTACATGCAGGTGGCCCCCCATCTGGTCCTGTTCCCGGGCATAATGAT
Organism: uncultured Oscillospiraceae bacterium; assembly: GCA_944386185.1. Lineage (GTDB taxonomy): Bacteria > Bacillota > Clostridia > Oscillospirales > Oscillospiraceae > RUG626. Next base: position 3,932 of record CALXAF010000188.1, on the reverse strand, counting down.
CGGCCTCACAGTCGTGGCCTTCAACCTGTTCGGAAACGGCCTGAGGGACGCGCTGGATCCCAGACTTAAGTGATGAGGGGAGAAGAAGAATGAGCGAGAAGAAACTGCTAGAAGTAAAGGACCTGGTGGTCCACTACGAGACAGACGAGGCGGTCACCGAGGCCGTCAACAACGTGAGCTTTGACCTGGCGCCCGGCGAGATACTGGGCGTTGTGGGTGAGACAGGCGCCGGCAAGACCACTATCGGCATGAGCATAATGGGCCTTCTGCCCAAGCCCCCTGCCCACGTAATCCAGGGTAGCATAAAGTTTGAGGGACAGGAGCTTCTGGCTGAGTCCCCAGAGCCGAAGAACTTCTTCGACTTCGCCAAGAAGGGCCACAGGAAAAGGGAAGAGAGGCACCTGGAGAAGGTCCTCCGCACCATCCGCGGCAAGAAGATAACAATGATGTTCCAGGACCCCATGACTGCCTTAAACCCCGTTATATACGTAGGCGAGCAGATAGCGGAGGTCATCAGGATCCACGAGAAGTGCTCCGCGTCCGAGGCTGAGAGGAGGGCTTGCGACATGCTTGAGATGGTGGGCATCCCCGCCGCCAGGTATAAGGAGTACCCGCACCAGTTCTCCGGCGGAATGAAGCAGAGGGTGGTCATAGCTATCGCCCTGGCCTGCCGCCCAGACCTTATCATCGCCGACGAGCCCACCACCGCTCTGGACGTTACAATCCAGGCCCAGGTGCTCCAGATGATGAAGGAGCTGCAGAAGCAGCTGGGCACCGCCATGATCTTCATCACCCACGACTTCGGCGTTGTGGCTGAGATCTGCGACAAGTGCATGGTTGTGTACGCCGGTGAAATCGTGGAGAGCGGAAACCTGACACACATATTCGATAACCCAATGCACCCCTACACAAAGGGTCTGTTCGACTCCCTGCCCAACCTGGAGGTGGACACAGACAGGCTTACGCCAATCCACGGTCTGATGCCAAACCCCATGGACCTGCCCGAGTACTGCAGCTTCTACGACAGGTGCGGCCTTGCCTGCGACGACTGCAAGAAGTGCAATCCCAAGCTTGTTGAGGTGGAGCCCGGTCACATGGTCCGCTGCGGCGTTGTGACAAAGGACCTGAAGAAGGCCGCCAGCGGCCAGAAAGCGGAGGTGTGAAGCAGTGTCACTACTTGAAGTAAAAAACCTTAAGAAATATTTCAACACCCCCGGCGGAATGCTCCACGCTGTGGATGATGTAACTTTCAATATTGAGCGTGGCCACACAGTGGGCGTTGTGGGCGAGTCCGGCTGCGGCAAATCCACACTGGGCAAGACCCTCATACGCATGACCGACGCCACCTCCGGCGAGGTGTACTTTGACGGCCAGGAGATAACTGGCATGAGCCAGAAGGATTATAAGAAGATGCGTATGCGCATGCAGATGATCTTCCAGGATCCTTACGCCTCCCTGGACCCCAGGATGAGCGTCTCAGCCCTTATAGCAGAGCCCATCAAGACCTACAAGCTGGCCAAGAGCAAGCACGACCTTGATAAGATGGTGCTTGAGCTTATGGACACCGTGGGACTTGCCAGGCGTCTCGCCGGCGTATACCCCCACGAGCTGGACGGCGGCCGCAGGCAGAGGATTGGAATAGCCAGGGCCCTGTCCCTGTCCCCTGAGTTCATCGTCTGCGACGAGCCTGTTTCCGCTCTGGACGTGTCCATCCAGGCCCAGATACTAAACCTTCTTATGGACCTGCAGGAGGAGAAGAAGCTCACCTACATCTTCATCACCCACGACATGTCCGTTGTTAAGCACATATCCGACGAGATATGCGTCATGTACCTGGGCCAGGTTGTTGAGAAGTGCGGTTCCAACGAGCTCTTCCACAATACGCTCCACCCCTATTCTCAAGCTCTGCTGTCCGCCATACCGGTGCCCAGCATCCACAATAGGAAAGAGCGCATAATCCTGAAGGGCGAGATAACAAGCCCCATAAACCCCAAGCCATGCTGCCGTTTCGCTGCCAGGTGCAACTACGCCACTGAAAAGTGCTTTGAGTCTGAGCCGGAGTTCCGTGAGTACGGAGAGGGCAGCAACCACTTTGTGAAGTGCCACAGGGTTGAGGAGCTCCAGGCTGAAAAGGCGAAAACCGCCAACTGAGATCTATACATAAAGACAAGATCTCTGCTATATCATGTTTATACGTCCGGGCGGAAGCCCCGCCCAGGCTTATAAAAAAATAATTTTAAGGAGAGGAAAACATGAAACTGAAAAAGTATCTCGCTATCCTTCTGGCTCTGGTGCTCTGCGTCGGCCTTCTGGCTGCCTGCGGTGGCGGCGGAGAAGAGGACACCCCTGATGATTCCAATGAGACCCCAGAGACCCCAGACGATAGCAACACACCTGACGAGGGTGAGGAAGAGACTCCCGAGCAGCCCGCAGAGCTGAGTGACGAGACATTGAGAGTAGCTATATCTACAGAGCCCAGCAATTTAGTGCCGGTAGTTGCCCAAGTGGATAACACGGCCGCAACCATTGTCAGGACTATGTATGAGCCTGTTGTATATTTAGATAGGTCTACCGGAGAGATACAACCCAATTCTCTATGTGATGTCGAGGTAGTAGATGACACACACATCAGATTGACTATAAAAGAAGGAGTCCAATTTCATAATGGAGATGAACTGACTTCAGCGGATTTGCTATATCTTTTTGAACAAGGTAAATTAGGTACTTCGGCCAGCGATAGATACTTTGTGTACGATGCAGAGAATACAGTGGCTGAAGATGACCACACGGTATTGTTAGCTATGACCCAACCCTGGGCCCAGGCCATAGACATGCTAAGCTTCATAGAGTTTTCTGTTGTATGTGATTCAATACTTGAGGAGGCAGGTGGAGCCGGCGTAACTGTTCAGTATTTAGAGGGGGCAGGTACAGGAAAATATATGTTCGACGAGTGGAGACCAGGTGAATATATGAGGGTTGTTCGCAATGAAAACTATTGGGATCAGAATAATATGGCATATTTTGCTGCAATAGAGTTCACATTTACACCGGACGGTTCGGCGAGGGCTATGTCGGCGCAAGCGGGCGATGTTGACATAGCGATTGGTATAGATTTGGCAAGTTATGCTGCTTACAGCGCAGATTCATCTGTTAAGACGAATCTTTCATACAGCGGAAATGTACAGACTTTGTTTATGAACTGTGCAGAGGGAAACCCGTGTAACGATATACGTGTCAGAGAAGCAATATATTGGCTTATTGATCCTCAATCCATTTGCTCTGTTGCTACCAGCGGTTTGGGCACACTGGCTGATACTGTAATATCGCCATATAACGCCATGTGGGATGGACAAGAAGTAGAGGCTAAGGAAGTGGATATAGATAGAGCTAAAGAACTTTTAGCGGAGGCCGGTTATGCCGACGGGTTGACATTGAGGATGAGAGCGATGGAGACTAGCGCCGCGATAGATATGGTTATGGAGCAACTCAGATTAGGTGGCATAGATGTAGATCTTATACTGGCAGAACCTGCGGTACATTTTTGGCAGGGATTAGGTATCGGCGACTACGATATATATCTGAGCTCTCAGCAAGGCATATATTATTCTGAACCTGTCCGTTGCTGTGATGGAATAGCGTATGGATTTGGAGACGTTATGGGCGGCGCTGCCTATTCAAGTGAAGAGATGCATGAGATAGCCACAAGATGCCTTACTACGATGGATACAGATGAGAGGAAGGAGGCTTATTCAGAATTTCAGGAGTATTTTAGAGAGAACATAGTTTCAATGGGACTTTATACGGCTCCTGTGATGGACATAGTCGCGCCAAATGTGGAAGGGGTTGCCATAGAAGCAATAGGCTATATATCTGTCCAGGATGTCTATTTTACTGCATAAGTTCCTAAGCAGTTAAGCAGTTAATATAATACA
>CALXAF010000187.1 GCA_944386185.1 uncultured Oscillospiraceae bacterium | reverse complement strand
AGCTGATCCCAGTACATGACAAGGCTTGTAGAGCCGTCCGCCGCTTTTTTATCAAGCTGTGTGCGGGTCCAGTCGAACACAGGCATGAAGTTATATGTGACGCACTTGACGCCCCACTTGGCACAGCGCCTTATGTTCTCGCAGTAATTCTCCAGTAGCCTGTCAAGGTCACCCCTGCCAAGCTTAATGTCCTCGTGAACCGGTATGGACTCCACCACATCGAATATAAGCCCGTGTGCCTCACACTGTTCCTTCATGTTCCGCAGGCTCTCCTCGGGCCACACCTCGCCCGGCTTTACATCATATACGGCTGATACGATACTCCTCATGCCAGGTATCTGGCTTATGTATTCAAGGCTTATGGGGTCGTCGCTGCCGTACCATCTGAATGACATTTTCATAAGCGTTCCCGCCTCCGATCGTCAAATGTTGAAATACCGCTTGGCGTTATTGAAGCATATATCTTTTACAATCCCGCCCAGCAGTACCATATCTTTGGGGTACTCGCCGTTCTCCACCTTCTGGCCTATCCAGTTGCAGAGGATTCTCCTGAAATACTCGTGGCGCGCGTAGCTGAGAAAACTTCTGGAATCTGTGAGCATCCCTATAAAGTTTCCAAGTATACCCATATCGGCAAAACTTGTAAGCTGCGCTTCCATCCCGTTTTTGGTGTCATTGAACCACCAGGCGCTGCCGTGCTGGAGCTTTCCCGGTATGCCGCCGGTCTGGAAAGCGCCGATCAGTGAGTCCAGCATGGCGTTGTCGCCAGGATTCAGGCTGTATAGGATGGTCTTTGGCAGATTCTCCTCACGCTCCAGCGTGTCGAGAAGATCCCTTATGGGCTCGGCCCCCAGGGTAACATCCATGGAGTCAAAGCCCGCGTCCGGGCCGATCTTCTCAAACATACGTGTGTTGGGGTTCCTGAGGCAGGAGTAGTGTATCTGGAACACCCAGCCGCGCCTGGCATACTCCCTTCCGCAGAAAAGGAGCAGCTTTGTTACGTACTTCTCCTTCTCCTCACAGGTTACGCGCTCTCCGGCCATGGCCTTCTTAAAGGCATCGTCGATCTCCTTATCGGAGCCGATTGCGAACACCGCAGTGTCCAGCCCGTGGTCCGCGGCCCTGCAGCCGTGGGCGTCAAAATGGTCCATACGCTCTTTGAGTGCCTCGCAGAGCTCGTCAACAGTGTTTATATCCCTGCCAACAGCCTTCTCTAAGCGCCTTATCTGGTCAACAAAGTCGGCCCTGTGGATATTCACCATCGGGTCCGGCCTGAATGTGGGACAGACCTTAACGTCAAAAGTATCGTCCGCACCAAGCTTCTCATGCCAGACAAGGTCAGAGCATGGGTCGTCGGTCGTACCCACCATATACACATTGGAGTTCTTTATAAGCCCTCTCGTGCTGAGTTCCGGTGAGTTCTTTATCTTCTCCTGGCACAGCTGCCAGACCTCTTCCGCCGTATCTCCGGTCAAAAAGCCCTCATAGCCGAAGTAGTTCTTCAGCTCAAGGTGGCACCAGTGCACCAGCGGGTTGCCGATGGCCCGCGGAAGGGCCTCGGCAAACTTCTGGAATTTCTCTCTGTATGGGGCGTCGCCAGTGATATACCTCTCATCGACGCCGTTTGCTCTCATGAGCCGCCACTTATAGTGGTCCCCGGCCAGCCACATCTCGCCTATGTCGTTAAAGCGCCTGTTTTCATAGATCTCCCTGGGGTCGATGTGGCAGTGGTAATCGACGATCGGCATATCCTCCGCGTACCCGTGAAAGAGCTCACGGGCCGCGTCTGTAGTCAGCAGGAAATCTTTCCCTAAAAACTTTTCCATGATTCTCCTTTATCCGGCGGCCGCTCAGAGTCCCAGCAGCTTCTGGGCGTTGTCGTGGCAGACCTTGCTGTACACTTCCTCGCTTATCTTCAGCTGATGCAGCAGGGAATCTAAGTATGAGCCAAGGGGATATATAAAGTCAGTGTTGCATATATCCGTGCCGAACATCACCTTGTCCTGGAACTTGTTGAGGAACTCAATGCCGTACTCCGGGTCACGCATGATGGCGTTTCCGCCGCTGTCTGCGGAAAGGTCGGCGTACAGGTTCGGGTACTTCTCAAGGAGATATGGAACCCTGCCCGGGGTCACCTTTCCGGAGGGGTAGATATTCCGCTCCTCGGCCGTCAGATTCTCAGGATATGTGGAAATCTCAAACCAGAAGGGCTGGGAGTGGCCGATAAACACCATCTTCGGGTGGGCGATGAGGGCCTTCTCCAAAAGCGGCAGTCCGGCCTCGTCGATGACGCCGTAGTTTATGCCGTTGGGGCTCATGTGGAAGAGAAGGGGCAGGCCCAGGTCCTCGCAGCAGCTGAACATATGGTCCATGATGGGGTCGTCAAACCGCAGCAGCGTGGCGAACTCCCCAACACCGATGGCTCCCATCTCCTTGTAGCGCTTCAGGGCCTTATATGTCTCCTCGGTGCCGTCCGGGGTGAGGTTGCAGTACCAGGCGAAGCGGTCCGGGTATTTGGCGCATATCTCCGCCGCGTCCTCCGGCGTCACCATCTCGCTTGGCGCTCCCGGCATGAGACCGCCCACTGGCAGTA
>CALXAF010000186.1 GCA_944386185.1 uncultured Oscillospiraceae bacterium | reverse complement strand
GATACCTGAGTATCTCCGCCCCTTTGGCTTTCTCATCAACCATGTTATCAAGCCCTACGGCCCGCCTGACGCTGTCAAACTCCCCCCTGCTCATACCGTACCGCATAAGATCGATAGACTGGAATTTTATCCGCCTCTCCTTAAAATACCGCTCAGCTTTTTTCGTATCAAAGCACTTGCTCTTGCCAAATATCTGTATATTCATTTAAAACACCTATATCTCCATGATAACTGGCAGTATCATCGGGCTGCGTTTAGTCTTCTTATACAGGAAGTCCGAGAGCTTTGATTTTAGTGTAGCTTTTATCGTAGCCCAATCCGTAATATGTTTTGAGGAACAGGTATCCATTGCCTCCACGGATATCTCCTTCAGCTCGTTCATCAACTGCTCTGATTCTTTGACATACACAAACCCACGTGTGATTATGTCCGGGCCAGACACCAGGCTTCCGTCCTCACTTGAGAGGCTCACAACAACTACAAGCATACCATCCTGCGCCAGGTGCTTTCTGTCGCGCAGCACGACACTTCCCACATCGCCAACGCCGGTACCATCCACAAATATTTTGCCAGACGGTACGGTACCTGTAAGCTTGATACTGCGTCCAGACAGCTCTATCACCTTTCCAACATCGCTTATCACAATATTTTTAGGAGGTACGCCCATCTGTTTTGCCAGCTCGGCATGTCTCTTTAAGTGTCTATACTCTCCATGCACAGGTATGAAGAACTTCGGTTTCACCAGAGCGAGCATCATTTTCAGTTCCTCCTGGCAGGCGTGCCCTGAAGCGTGAAGTCCCGAATTCCTGTCGTAAACCACATCAGCGCCTTTTCTGAAGAGTTCATCGATCACTTTGCTTATAGAGTTTTCATTCCCAGGTATGGCGGAGGCTGATATTATCACTTTGTCGCCAGCCGTAATCTCTATCTGCTTGTGTTCTGAAAAAGCCATCCTGTGCAGGGCGCTCATTGTCTCGCCCTGACTGCCTGTGGAGATTATTACCTGTTTCTCCTTTGGCAGGCTTTTAAGCTGATTAAGCTCCGTCAAAACGCCTTTCGGGATGTCCATGTATCCAAGTTCCATGGCCACACGCATAACATTCTCCATGCTTCTGCCTGTGATCCCCACTTTTCTGCCGTATTTAGCCGCACAGTTTAATATCTGCTGTACCCGGTGGACATTTGACGCAAATGTGGTAATTATTATTCGCTGGGAGCAGTCTTTGAACTGCTCGTCAAAGCTCTCGCCCACCTTACTCTCCGACATTGAGTAACCTGGATTTTCCACATTAGTTGAGTCGGTCACCAGAGCCAATACGCCTTTCTTTCCCAACTCTCCTATTCTGGCAAGATCTATCATTCCGCCATCTATTGGCGTTGTATCTATTTTATAGTCTCCGGTGTGAAGCACAAGCCCAACAGGCGTCCTTATAGCCAGGGCAACTGAATCGGCAATAGAATGGTTCACGTGGATGAACTCGACCTTAAATCTTCCAGCCTTTATAGTGTCCCCGGCCTTAACACGGTTCATAGTAACTTTATTGGCAAGTCCTCTCTCGGCAAGTTTTATATCCACAAGGGCCGCGGTGAGGGCAGTTGCGTAGACCGGCACATTTATCAGCTCTTCCATTACAAAGGGCATAGCGCCGATATGGTCCTCATGTCCGTGAGTCAGCACGATAGCGCGTATGCGGGATTTGTTCTTTGTCAGGTATGTGATGTCTGGGATAACACTGTCAACACCATACATATCGTCGTCAGGAAAACCTATCCCGCAATCGACTACGAGGATATCCTCACCATACTCGTAGACGGTCATATTCTTTCCGATCTCGTTAAGACCGCCCAGTGAAATTATTTTCAATTTTTCTGCCACAAATATTTTACTCCTTTTCTTCAAAGAGGCGCACAAATCTAAAGCCCAGAAATCTCCCGGATTTTGAGCCCCGTCAACGCTCAAAATTGCCAAGGTATACTGAACTTACAAAATCGGCTGCCTGAATTTAAATATTAATTAAAGCACCGTACGCTCGGCGCCAAAATCCAATTATATATATGCTGATTATAACCTTAAGTTCTCCATTTTAACAGCAAAAGGCAAAAAACTGGGCTAAATAAACAGCAAAAATTTCCGGTAATTACCGGCACAATGAAGAGATTATATCATAAGGCGAAAAGAATGTCAAACGCCACATCACATCAGACTGTACATGTTGGCACCTTCACATTTTCATATGTGAGGAGTTTTCCCTGTTATGTAGGCTAAAAAATAACGCGGGATCAAATGATCCCACGTTATTTTTTCAATTCTTCTTACTCTGCAGAGCAGCTAACAGGTGTGTATCCGGCCTCTGTAACCGCATCCATCAGGACATTGTCAGCCACATCCTTGGAGAGTTCAACGGTAGCCGTCTTCTTCTCAAGGTCGACATCCGCGCTGACGACGCCGTCAACACCGGCCAGTGCCTTTTGAACATGCGCCTGACAATGAGCGCACATCATGCCATCAACAACAAGTACTTTTTTCATAGTTACATTTCCTTTCTTTTCTTCAGTTAATTCTTTTCTATTCTCCTCCTGGGACGGAACCGTGGCCGTCCCGGTATTGGACCGTATATTAGCCTCTTCACCTGGCAGTTCACGCCGCTTGAAAAACCGCAGGCGGAGGGCGTTTGTAACCACGCAGACAGAGCTTAAGCTCATGGCCGCTGAACCGATCATCGGGCTCAACCGGATCGAGAACGCGGGGAACAAAACTCCCGCCGCCACCGGTATGCCTATTATGTTGTAGAAAAACGCCCAGAACAGATTCATGTGGATATTGCGGACAACGGCGCGGCTCAGATCTATTGCTGTAGCCACATCGGCAAGCGAGTCCTTCATCAGGACCACATCGGCAGACTCGATGGCAATATCCGTACCTGCCCCTATGGCGATCCCTATATCCGCCCTTGTAAGAGCCGGCGCGTCGTTTATCCCGTCGCCAACCATTGCCACCTTGTGCCCGCTCTCCTGCAGGCTCCTTATCTTAGCCTCCTTATCTGTGGGAAGCACGTCTGAGATAGCCTCCTGTATGCCAAGCTCACGCCGTATGGCCTCTGCCGTAACTTTATTGTCTCCTGTGAGCATAACCACATTTAAACCCATCTCGCCAAATCTCTTGATGGCCGCGCGGCTTGTCTCACGTATCGTATCAGCAACCGCTATTATACCGGTGAGCTTACCGTCTTTGGAGAAGATCAGCGGCGTTTTGCCCTCTCCGGCAAGCTGTTCAATTTTCTCGCGCGCCCGATCAAGCTCCCCACCTTCAATACCGCTCTCACTCATAAAGGCGGCGTTGCCGGCTATATACTCATGTCCACGTACCGTTGCTTTTACTCCCCTGCCGGACAGAGCCTCAAAACTGTCTGCGGCCGGTATCTGGATATTGTCCGCCTTTGCCCGCTCAATTACAGCCTGGGCGAGCGGGTGCTCACTGCCAATCTCAACTGCCGCCGCCTCCTCAAGGAGCTGTTTCTCATCCATCGCGGCGTCCAATACGATTATATCCGTCACTGACGGATGACCGGATGTTATAGTGCCGGTCTTATCAAGGACTATGGTATCTATATTGTGCAGGTTCTCAAGGCTCTCAGCCGATTTGATGAGTATGCCCATCTCGGCGGCTTTTCCTGTTCCGACCATTATGGCCACAGGCGTAGCAAGGCCCAGGGCGCATGGGCAGGATATGACAAGTACGGATATGGCGTTTGAAAGGGCAAATTCAAAGTCATACTGCTCATTCCCACTGACGGAGCCAACAATGAGCCATACAACCGCAGTCAAAATAGCTATGCCTATAACCACCGGTACAAATATGCCGCTCACCTTATCAGCTAGGCGGGCTATAGGCGCTTTTGAGTTGCCAGCCTCATCCACGAGCCTTATTATCTGAGAGAGTGTGGTATCCTCTCCGACTTTTGACGCCTCAAACCGGAACGTGCCGTTTTTATTTATTGTGGCAGAAATGACCTGGTCCCCAGGTCCCTTTTCTACAGGTATACTCTCTCCTGTTATTGCCGACTGGTCAACGTATCCCCGGCCCTCTGTCACCACTCCGTCAACAGGTATGCCTTCTCCAGGCCGGATTACAACAATGTCACCGGCAACAACCTGTTCGGCAGCTATGGTCTGCTCGATGCCTCCCCTTATGACACACGCAGTTTTTGGAGCCAGATCGACCAATTTGCCCAGCGCATCTGAAGTCTTTGCCTTTGATTTTGCCTCAAGATATTTTCCCACAGTTACAAGTGTCAATATCATAGCCGACGACTCAAAATAGAGGGCGTGCGCATACTGATGTACAAGCTCCATATCGTTGTGCCCGAAACCATAAGCCATACGGAACATTGCAAACAGTCCATAGACTAGTGAAGCACCAGATCCTATGGCAACCAGTGAATCCATATTCGGCGCCCTGTGTACAAGAGCCTTAAAACCGGTGCTGTAAAAGTGGAAATTAATAAATATCACCGGTATCGTGATGCAAAGCTGTGCCAGCGCCGATACCAACGCATTCTCCGTCCCGACAAAAAAGGACGGCATAGGCAGCGACAGCATGCCTCCCATAGCAATGTACATCAGCGGTATAAGAAGTATAACAGATGAGATGAGACGGTTCCTCATCTTCCGCTGCTCATCCTCTGTCCTGGCCTTTCTAGTCTTCCACTCACTCCTAAAGCCGCTTTCATGTCCAGCCCCAGGCGCCTCAACCGGTGACGCGCCATATCCAATTTCACGGACAGCCGACATAATCTGTTCAGGCTTAAGTTTTTCATCGTCGTATGAAACTGTCATCTGGTTTGCCAGCAAACTTACGTTGACATTGTCAACACCATCCAGCTTTTGAACACAGCGGGTGACATTCGCCTGGCAGGCCGCACAGGTCATGCCGGTGACGTCATACTTCTCTGTTTTCATATCCCGTCCCTCCAATCACTTCAATTTCTTTATAAGCTCCATAGCCTCGTCTACCACCTGGGTGTTCCCCTTCTGTACCTCCTCAACCACACAGGTCTCAAGGTGATCCTGCAGGACCATATATCCAAATGCCTGGAGAGCACTCTCAACAGCGGCCACCTGCATCAGTATATCGCCACAGTAGCGGTTTTCATCAAGCATCTTGCTTATACCGTTAAGCTGACCTATCATGCGTTTCAGCCTATTTTGCAGCTGACGCTGTTCCCGTTCTTCCCGCGGCGTCGCCTTCTGCCGGCAGCAGCAGGACTCCCTGCCACAGGCTGGACGTACCGTCTGATCTCTATTATCCAAGCCGTCCACTCCTTTATACTCCCTGGGGGTATTTTTGCAATTACAGTATAATACCCCCAAGGGGTATTTGCAATAGAAAAAAGCGACTTTTTAATTTTTGACATATATCACAAATTCTATTATTCTTCATTAATAAAAGAACAGCAAAACAGACACTTAACGTTTAAAAACAGGAGATGCCGGCGTAAAGCCGGCATCTCCTGTTTTTATTCCGAAAATTCTGGATCATATTTTGAAACGAATCTCTCCCTATCCGAAGGCACCTGGTTTTTTATATAATCTTTGAATCTATCCACGTTCTCCTCACTGTACTCAACGTCACTGTAAAATTCCGAGAGAAGTAGGCTGCCGTCCGGTTGGGCATAGGCCATTAAAATATACTCTCCGCCCTCCTCTGGCAGGCCAGTCTCGCGCGTCCTGTCAGATTCAAAAAGCACCATTGTGCCGTCCTTCAAATAGCCGCCATGCTTATAACACTCTATTTTCCCCTCCAGTTGCCCTTTAAGGTTTTCAAGAACATCGACAGTGTAGTAGCTATCTCCATCGATATCTTCCATCACATCGTCGGCCTTGAGTATCTTCCCAGCAAAAATATAGTCTACCGAGCCGGCGTACTCATACATGTCCGTCTCATCTATGGCCATTGACACATGGTTATAGATAGTCTCTCCATTCCACTCCACAACTCTCCGGGCGCAGCCTGAAAGCAAAAGCAGAGATAAAACGACCCACAACAGCCTGAATCTATTTTTAAACACTGTCACGCAACCTCCATCATTGAGATCATATTCTCCACATACTCCTCAATCTCCTGAAGCGACGCTGCATTCGATATGCTCTCATAAGTCGCCCTGTCGAAAACGACTCCGCCGTCAGTTTCTAAAAACAGGTACCTCACCCCGTCGGGGAGGCCATACTGGGCAATATCGCGGAGAGCCAATACCGCCCCATTTTCCTCGCGTACCGAGTTCTCATCGTACTTCATTGCCATGAATATCCCTGTTATTCCAGGCTCTATATAGTCGGCTGTATCGTTGCCCGTCACATTAACATCACCGTTTACAGGTCCAGGAAGCAGGACTGTGACAGTCTCTCCTGCAGCTTCCGTGCCTCTAAACACCTGTTCCACCTTTATACTGGCTATCGCCCTATAGTTGATATTCCCGTTAAAGTCAAGGCGTATGTTCTCAACGTCAGTGACCTGACCTTTAAAAATTGTAGTGTCAAACGCTGTAAAGCACTCCTCCTCTGTAAGTGGTATGAGCTGGTCAGCTGCTGTTTGTGTCTCCCTCACTCTGTCCACATACTCGGCTTTAACACCGCTGGATGCCGCTGAGAGCTCTATAGGTTCCGCTCCGTCATAA
>CALXAF010000185.1 GCA_944386185.1 uncultured Oscillospiraceae bacterium | reverse complement strand
GGATAGGAACGGCCATACACATCTATGGTGAAGTTGAGATACGCCGTGCCCTCACCGTTCTCTCCCATGTCCAGCGAGTAATTGTAAGAGATTCCTTCATCAGCAGAGTTCGGAACTATACCGTTATGTCCGAATATTTCATTAAAGCCATCCGGTTCAACAACAAGAGTCAAATCGCTCTCATCAGTATAAACGGCACCGGCTGACATTGTGACCATAGCCACCATCATTACTGTTATTACAGCAAGTACTATCAGTTTTCTCGCGAATTTATACATAATTTTGCTCCTTTCAAAAGCAATTAGATATTGTCCTACTTCTACCTTAAATTTAATCTTCCCAACGGAACCATCTCCCTTCTACCTGTTTTATTATTTGTATTTACTAAATGTTGCAAAAGGGGACAGCAAATTAAAATTTTTGTAGTTTAGATTAGAAAATTTATTTTGGGAGTGTTCTTATACTACGAAGACATTCCCACTGCTCATTGACAATTGTACAAAAAGCCCAGTACATCCCCTTGAGAGGGAAGCGGCTATCGTCTGTTTGGCAGTCAGAACAAGAGCACTCATATACGGATGGCTTCCGTATAACGCGATGATCCCTCAAGGGTATAATGGTACTTCCGTTTTGGACACGTCACTGTATCGAACGGCTCGGCATCAGAATGCGGAGAGATGAGATTTCTATGGACCTGTCAGCCACAGGCGCTGGGTTAAACTAATTTCATTTGGACTCGATTAGTTGTTGTAATCCAATGGTCTATGGTGTGTAGTATAAGTGTACCCTGTGGATCATTGGCTAAAAGGTAGGTGTAATATGAAAGATTCACAGGATAATAGTTCAGTAAGACGTGTCTATACCGTAGATGAAATAAGCAACATCCTAGGTATAAGCCGCTCTGCCGCTTATAAGCTTGCAAAGAAAGGAAACGGATAGTTTGGAAATACTGGAACACACGCCCGATGTATTGACGATCCAAGAAGCGGCAGAGACCCTAAAGCTATCCATCCCCGCTATGCAATCCCTTATTGATGATGGGAAGATCGAGCATCTTGAAATTGCTGGTCAAACATTGATTTTCAAACCGTTCCTTGTGAACTACTTTGAAAAGCTGTGTAAAGCGTGTTACACTGAAAGTGCAGATGCTTTAAAAGAGCCGCAGAGGTACCTTGAGAACTACATAGAGCAATCGGATAATCTGCCATCGGAAGGAGATACCACGATGGCGAAGTATAAAATCAATCAACCCGTTATGATAAACGGCGAAAAGCATTGGATCACCGCAAACAGTATGCAGGAGTTTACGGACAAGATCACAAAGCTGCTGGAGATGCCGCAAGATCGCGGCAAGCACCAGTTCAGCGACTATGCATGGAATTGGTTCGAGATTTATTCGAAGCCTAATGTCGAGACTTCTACAGCCACTACATACAAGCGGCAAATCCGTCTCCATCTGGTTCCGGCATTTGAGGGGCTAGCTGTGGAGGATATTACCGTCGACGATGTGCAGCGGCTCTTTAACGGCATGAGTGGTGCAAAGGCTACCAAGGACAAAGCCCGGATGGTCCTCAATCAAATTCTGGACGCCGCTGTAGAAGAAAATTTACTTTCTACAAATCCTCTGAAATCTCGTCGCTTGAAAATCACTGGCAAGGCAAGCAAGGCCACTGATCCCTATACCGTAGAGCAAATGCGCTACTTGGTGCAACATATTGGGGATGTTCAAGAGCCTGTAGACCGGGCATACTTGGCTCTGCAGGCTCTTCACCCCCTCCGTCTGGAAGAAGTGTTGGGACTGGCTCCTGAAGATATTGACACCGGAAACATGACCATCCATATCCGGCGTGCCGTCACCCACCCAACCCGGAACCAGCCGGAAGTAAAGGACACCAAAACAGAGAGCAGCCACCGGGGTGTCGGTTTATCTTCGCTGGCTCTACCTTATTTGCAAATTCCGACACCGGAAGCTGGAAAATTTTTGTTCGGCGGGGACAAGCCACTGTCCTACTCGCAGGTGCGTCGGATGTGCGGACGGATACAGCGAGATACCGGATTTTCAGAAAATATCACGCCTCTCCGCTTCAGAACCACGGTTCTAACTGATATGTATGACCAAACAAAAGACATTAAACTGGCCCAGGCGGCTGCCGGGCATACCACTTCGGCCATGACACTTAAATACTATGTCAAGGGCCGTGAGACTTCCACGAAAGCCGCTGCGGCTGTAGACAAGCTCTACTCTGCATAAGTTGGAAGCGAGTTGGAACGGCAAAGACCCGTTATCCATTGTGGCGCAATGGATAACGGGTCTTAAAAACGGCAGAAAGTTGGAAAGGTTGTTGGAAAAGCCCCCCAATTTCAGTAACGAGACTTTTTTTGCAGTCAAGAAATCCATAGAAAAGTTCGGAAAATATAAGAAAAACCGCCTAAATCCAAGGATTTAAGCGGTTTTTCTTGGAGCTGCTGGGCGGATTCGAACCGCCGACCTCATCCTTACCAAGGATGCGCTCTACCTACTGAGCTACAGCAGCAAATTGGCGACCGAGAAGGGGCTCGAACCCTCGACCTCCAGCGTGACAGGCTGGCGTTCTAACCAACTGAACTACTCGGCCTTAATGGGGCCTTTTACGGCGCTCAAATATTCTACAATATATAAGCTGGGTTGTCAATAGAAACTTCAATATTTCTTTCCCCGCAGTTTTTCACTGAATGTGACCATGTCATCCCGCACTATGGGGGCTGTGAGATCCAGCTGAGCGCCAGACATGGGGTCCGGGAAGCTGAGCCTTCCGGCGTGGAGAAGCTGGGCGGAAAGGCCCATGGACTGGGAGAAGGCGAGAGATTCGGGAGTACAGTACATGGGATCCCCCAGTATCGGGGCGCCGGATGCGAGGGAGTGGACGCGTATCTGGTGGGTGCGGCCAGTCTCAAGGCGGAAGCGGACACATGTAACGCGCACACCGCAGATATCCCAGCCGCCTACGGTGACATAGTGTGTAACAGCCCGCTGCCCCTCCGGGGACACTATGCGGCGCATCAGCCCCGGGGCCTGCCTGGTTATTGGCAGGTCGATCACTCCGGAATCAGGATTGAGCTCTCCAAAAAGGTAGGCGGTGTACTCCTTGTAGGAACCCTCGGCAGCCAGTGCGAGCGCGGCAAGGCGCTTTAAGTGGGCGTTCCTGGCAAAGAGGACAATGCCGCTTGTGTCCCTGTCCAGCCTGTTCACAAGATGGCAGCAGGGATCGGAGTAATACTCCAGGAGATAACCGGCGGCAAGATTGGCCAGAGTCCCGCTGTATCTGGATCTGGAGGGGTGGGAGAGCATGCCCGCCGGTTTATTCACAGCAAGAAGCCCGCCAGCGTCATATATTACGTCAAGGGCTCCCGCCTCCGGCGGAAACTCCGGTGGCCTCTCAGACAGGGTGAGGTCAGCCTCCACCAGCTGGCCTGCGGCCACCCTCTGGGTGGTAAAAGCCCCATTGCCGTCGAGAGTGATCCCGCCAGCCGTTTTGAGAAGCTTTATCTGGGAGGCGGAGAGCCGCAGCTCGCCTTTGAGTATGCCGTAGATCTTCCGCCCCTGATCGCGCTCTGACGCGGTGTAACTGAGCTTCATCACCGGCGGCCCAGCTGGCGGAGCCTCTCGACTATGTCCTCAAAGCCCATGGAGTGGGATGCCTTCACCAGCACCACATCCCCGCGGCCAATGGTGCTGGATATGTCACCGTAGAAGTCATCCTTGTCCCGGTAGTACCTGGCCTTGATATGTCCCTGGGACACGGCGCCGTCGAAGATGGCCTTCGCCTCCTCGCCGCAACAGACCAGTATATCTATTCCCACCTGGGCCGCAAGCTGGCCAACAGCCCGGTGAAGCTGGGCTGAGTCGGCGCCAAGCTCCTTCATATCCCCAAGTATGGCCACGCGGCGTCCCTGCGGCTTTGCCGAGAGGGACCGGAGAGAACTGAGGGACCGGAGGGAAGCGGCCATGGAGTTCGGATTCGCGTTGTAGCAGTCGTCGATAAGGGTTATGTAACCGGTGTCGGTCACATTGGCCCTGCCGCCCACTGGGCGGTAGTCGGCTATGCCCCGTATGATATCCTCACCGTCAACGCCGAGAGTCTTGCCAACGGCGGCGGCGGCCAATGCGCCGTAGACTATGTGCTCGCCAAAGGCGGGGATGAGGGTGAACACACACGTGTCCCCCATGCATATGTCGCAGGAGACGCCCTGGAAGCCCAGGCTCTCCACATTCTCAGCATGAAAATCATTTTCCGGGCCCATGCCGAAGGTGATCTTATGAACTCCAGGGTCAAAATCCCGGAGCGTCGGGTCGTCGCCGTTCATTATAGCTATGGAGTCCGGCTCCATAAATTCAAAGACTTCGCTTTTCGCCCGGAGCACGCCCTGAAGGTCACCAAGCTTCTCCAGATGACAGTAGCCGATGGCTGTCATGACACAGATGTCGGGCCGCACCATCCTGGCCAGACGGCGCATCTCGCCAAAGTCGGATATACCCATCTCGATAACGGCGGCCTCATGTTCCTCCCTGAGGGACAGGAGAGTGAGAGGCACGCCCAGCTCATTATTCAGGTTTGCAGGGGTCTTCAGCACATTCATCTTCCTGCCCAGCACATCGGCGATAAGCTCCTTGGCGGTGGTCTTGCCGACGCTGCCTATGACGCCCACCACAGGGATGGAGAAGAGCTGCCTATAATACTCGGCTATTTTCCCAAGGGCGGACACCACGTTGTCAACAATGACACAGGGGCAGCCCGGATAAGGCTCGCGCTCAGCGAGGCAGCACAGGGCGCCCTCCAGCTCGACAGCCTGACGGGCAAAGTCATGGCCGTCAACGCGCGAACCCTTCACGCAGACAAAAAGGTCATCCGCCTCAATATCCCGGCTGTCAAGGCCCACACCGGCTATCCTGTCGTTTTTCAGGCTCCGGGGGCCCATATATGTACCTCCGGTTATCTCAGCTATTTTTTCAGGAGTGATCTGCTTTCTCTTCATTATGTCCTCCTTAACTTAGCGCCGGCCCAGCTGCAGCACATCCATGTCGTCGGGCACATATATCCGGCCCGAGAAAGCCTGCTGTGCCTCTGCAGTGTAGTTCTCTTTCCTGTGGGCTATGTCTGAGTCCTCCGTGTGGTATATGAGCAGCCGGCCCACGCCCAGATCCTGGGCTGTCCTGGCGGCCTCCAGGACGGTGCCGTGGCTCTTTGAGTGGGGCTTATACTTCCCCTCGTCCCGGGTGAGGCAGAAGGATTCGCACATCAGTATATCTGCTCCCTGGGCGTAACGGCGGCAGCGTGGTTCCAGAGGCTCGTCTCCAAGGCACACCAGCCGCTCGCCATCCACATCGCCGGCGAAGCCGAACTGCTTCTTCTTTGTGGAGAATATGTCGAAAGCGGTAAAATCCATGCCCAGGGCGGAAAAACTGTCCCCGTCCTTGACCTCAATAAGCTTTATCCTGCCGCCGGCAAAGCCAAAGGAGCCGTTTGCCAGAAGGTTATCGCACATATACTGCAGTGCATCCCGCACCTCGTTGTGGCAGTAAATTGGCAGCTCACCCTCTATTTTGCCGGACTTCATGGCGGCGTTCACCATGCGTATTATCCACATGACACCCAGAATGTGGTCTATATGGGCGTGGGTAACAAACATGGCCTTGATGTCGCCAAGGGATATCTGCGCCGCTTCCAGGCGCCGCAGTATCTCGTTACCGCCGCCGGCATCCACCAGAAACACACCGCCACCGCCGCGTATGGCAAAGCATGTGTTGTAACAGCGTGTGGCCTGGGCAAAGCCTGTTCCAAGTATAATAAGATCTCTCATATGCGCCTCACTCAAATCTCTTAAGGGAGTTTTGAATTATAATCTCACACAGGTCTCCATACTCTATACCCGCCGCAGCGGCCTCCTTGGGGAGAAGGCTGGCTGGAGTCATACCCGGAAGAGTATTGGCCTCCAGGCACCAGATGGCCCCTGATTCGTCAACTATGAAGTCCATCCTGGCGTATACCTCAAGGTGGAGGGCGTGAAATACGCGCAGGGCAAGAGACTGAAGCTCCTTTATAGTCTCCTCAGGAAAATCGGTGGGACATATCTCATCGGTCATACCTTCCTGGTACTTGTTCTTATAATCAAAGAACCCGCTCTTGGGACGTATTTCTATAGGCGGGAGCGGCCTGCCTGCAAGTACGCCCACGTCAACCTCCCGGCCCTTAACATACCGTTCCACGATGAGATAGTCATCAAAGCGGAACCCTTCTTTGAGGGCGGCCTCATACTCAGCCTCATTGTGGGCTATGCTGGTGCCAACAGAGGAGCCACTGGAGCGGGGTTTGACCACACATGGGAAACAGGGGGCGGACTTATCCTGCGCTGCTATGTGTATCACTTTGCCCTGGGGAGTGGGGATACCATAGGCACTGAACATATCCTTGGCGGCCGCTTTGTTCATGGCGATAGCGCTGCCCATATAACCGCTGCCTGTATATTTTATTCCGGCTATATCAAACATGGCCTGGAGGCGGCCATCCTCACCATCGGAGCCGTGGAGAGCCAGAAAGACGATGTCCGCGGCGCGGCACACCTGGAGAAGGTTCGCCCCCACGCGGCTGTTGTCGGCCTGACCCACGCGGCTGGCCTTGACTTTTTCAAGGTCCGGGACCTGATCCGGTATATCGGCTATGGCGTCGTCTACGGGTCTTGAGAATATCTCAGCAGGGTCATTATATTCCCCCTGATAACCGAAAAATGCGTCCACCAGTATTGCCTTATGTCCGCGTTCCCTGAGTGCCCTGGCGATCATGGCGCCGCTTTTTATGGATACGTCCCTCTCCATGGAGAGGCCCCCACACAGGACGATGATGTTCATTTTTCCGCACCCCTATCAATGTTTTAATTTCAGTTTACCTGATTATACATCAGATAAGGTGGGGATACAACCAGAAAAGGGGAGAACACAGATGTCATATCGGATTTCCGATCACTGTATCTCCTGCTCTGCGTTATCAAAGGCCGGGGTGGAGAAGAACTCACCCAATGTGATGTCCAGCCCATCGCATATCATCTTTATAGTTAGAAGTTTGGGATTGTGGCTTTTACCGTACAGGATATTTTTTACACTGGACGGGGGCAGACCGGCAAGGGTAGCCAGCCTATTTATAGTTATATTCTTTTTTCCACAGAGCTCCAATATCCTGTCCCTGACTGCCATTATCGTGTCCAACAGCGTATACCTCCACAGCATGTGATAAGGTAAGCTTAACCAATTTGTATGGACTTTGTAGGCTATGTGTGCTACTATTTAGGCTATGCATAGCCTATTTGAGAGGAGCGATGGGAATGGGGCATGGCAGGGTGTTAATTTACAGCTCCCGTTACGCTAAGGGGCAGGACGAGGGCGCCGGTGGAGAGGCCGAACCACTCGAGCAGTTTTGGGGGCGGCATGTGGAGAAGTTGAGGTTCAAGGAGAACAGGGAGCTTTTGAAAAAGGAAGGGCCGTTTGTGGCTCAGGCTATGGATATATCTGAGACGTTCAGCATGGACATGGATATTTTTGAAATAGGGTTCGGGGTGACGGCGGAGATATACATAAGATGGGACATATACTCCGGTGAGTTAGTGAAGAAGATAGGGAAACTGCTGAATATGAGTGACCAGGCCAGCGTATCACCATGTGGAAACGGGGGATTCCAACTGAAGCTGGATATCTTTACACGTGACATGTATTTAGAGCGGTACACAGATGATGCATAATTATAACCTTACTGGCTTATTTTAGCTATGGAGCCCCGCCCAACTGGAGGGACAGAGCTCCATAGCTAATTTTTTTACCTTCGGAAAATAATAGCTGCAGAGACACATAGGGGGACCAGTAATGCCAGAGTACGAGCCATACACCGCGCTTACGGGGAAAACAGATATTTATAAGGTGATACTCCTGCGGGATCAGAGAGAGCTGACATTCTCCAACATCGCCCGTGAGGTTGGCAGCAGCGTACAGCGCGTATCAAGCCTCTATTGGAACGGCAAATACCGCCAGGTCATTCTCTACATTGGATACCTGTCGGAGGCACTGGATATAGATATTCTTAAGCTTGAGGAACTTGAAAGACGCGCATACAGCAGCTATAGGCGCGAGCACTATGTGTGCGGCTACTTCGAGCGGGAGTATAAAGAACCGCTTGAAAAATACAGACACGGCGAGCCCGGGATGCGGGAGGAGTTTGTAAGGTCAATACCGCCTTTGACAACCGTAATTGATGAGACGGCAGTCAGATGCATAGTCATGGGGCGTGAGAGAGGGGAGAGTTGGCAGAACATATGTGAAAAGTTGCGGCTGACTCCAGAGAGAGCGCAATTTGAATATGACAATTACTATAGGGTAAAGGCGGAACAGATTTTCCAAAAGTTATATCCGGAAGGTTTAGACAGGCTTGATAATTTGAACCTCTGGTACGATTACTTCCGAGCCGGCGGCTCTTCAAAGCGGACGTATGAGATACTGCTGGGTAAGCTGACAGGGAAAGGCAATCCACAGGTGGCCAATGGAGAGTAATGTGAGGAAGTTACATTGTGAAAAAGAGCCATCTGATATAATATATAAAAAATGCTTGACCGGGAGTGGCACATATGGCAAAGTATATGAGAAAAATGTTGAGACCCGCCCTTTTTATACTCGGCGGGGCAGCGGTGGGAGCAATATACTACTATCTTGTGGGATGCCAGGGGAGCTGTCCCATATCGTCAAGCCTGTGGCTCACAATGGCGTATACCGGGGTGATAGGCTGGCTCCTGTCGGGGATAACAAAAAAGAGCGAGAGGAAGTGACCGTTTGCAGTACCTTATATCGTTCCTTGAGGGAATAATCACATTTATATCGCCGTGCCTGCTGCCGATGCTGCCGATCTATGTGTCATACTTTGCCGGCGGCGGGGAGAGGAGCGGAAAAAGGACGCTCACAAATTCCGTCGGGTTCGTGCTTGGTTTTACTGTAGTGTTCGTGGCCATGGGCGCGATGGCGGGCACTCTGGGAGGCTTCCTCCGGGAGCACCAGACGGCGGTTAACATAGTTTCTGGCCTTATTGTGATATTTTTTGGACTCAACTTCCTGGGGGTGTTCAAACTGAACATATTCCGCGGATCTAGCAGGAGCGTGAATACAAGGGATATGGGGTTTTTATCCGCTCTTTTATTCGGAATGGTGTTTTCTGTCGGATGGACGCCGTGCGTTGGGGCGTTCCTGGGCTCCGCGCTGATGCTGGCCTCCCAGAGGGGGCACGTACTGGAGGGCATGGGAATGCTCCTGGTGTACTCGCTGGGGCTGGGAATACCGTTTGTACTCAGCGCGCTGCTTATAGATAAGCTCAAGTCCACATTCGACTGGATCAAGCGCCACTATAGCGTGATAAATACTGTCTGCGGCGTGCTGCTTGTGGTTATAGGCATACTCATGGCCACAGGTACGATAGGCAGGCTGCTTTCAGTATTAAGTTAGGAGGGACCGATGAAAAACAAAAAGACACTGCTGATAATTGCCCTCGCTTTTGTACTGGTAATAGGCGGCGCCGCCGTGCTGTACAGGACGCTCAGCGCAGGAGAGGGGCCAGATACGCTGGCGCCGGTGAATGACAGCGGAGATGCGGATACGGAGGCTGATCAGGACGCTCAGCGGCAGGATGAAGAGAGCTCGGATGCCCAGGGGGATGGGGAAGAACAGCAGTTACAGCCGGCTCCGGACTTTACTGTGTATGACAGCCAGGGTGGCCAGGTAAACCTGTCGGACTTTATAGGCAAGCCGGTGGTACTGAACTTCTGGGCCAGCTGGTGCGGGCCATGCAAGCAGGAAATGCCGCATTTTGAGGATCTCTACAAGGAACTGGGCGGAGATGTGCACTTTCTGATGGTCAATTCGACAGGCGGCAGGGAGACGATGGAGTCTGCCAAGGAGTATCTGGAAGGACAGGATTACACATTTCCGGTTTACTTTGACACTGATTATGACGCCTCGGCAACATATGGGGTCTATGCGCTTCCCACCACGTACTTTGTTGACGCTGAAGGATACCTGGTGGCATACGCCAGCGGCGCCCTGGACGAGGATACCCTGCGACGGGGAATAGATATGATACACGGCGAGTGAAAAATATGGATTAAAAGGCGCGGCTTTCGCTGCGCCTTTTTGTCTACTTTAGCGCCGCGGATATTCCCAATCCCCTTGACGCAGAGGCAATGTGGGAATTATATTATATTATGGCGGCTTTTGAGAGTATTTGGCCGTCTTGGAGGTAATTGAATAGATGTTTTTAAAAGACGCCCAAAAAGGGCAGACATATGTGGTGGAGGAGATTCACCTGCCCGGGGAGCTTGAGCGCCGTCTTGAAGCACTTGGAATGACGATAGGGACGTCCGTGTCTGTGCTGGAAAAGAAAGGCAAGGGAATACTCATAATCAAATTGCGAGGCACGCGCTTTGCCCTGGGTTATAATATAACCAGGAATATCAAGGTGAGGGAGGGCGTGAGTGATGAGCAGTGAGAAGACGACAAGCGGCAGGAATGAAAATGCGCCGATGGGCGAGATGACTATCGGATTTATCGGAAACCCGAACTGTGGCAAGACCACGCTCTTCAACGCGTATACCGGGGCAAACCTGAAGGTGGCCAACTGGCCTGGAGTCACTGTAGAGAAGGTGGAGGGGGCGGTGAAGGCCCACAACATGAACATCCACTTGGTGGATTTGCCAGGTACCTACAGCCTCACGTCATATACCATGGAGGAGACGGTATCCCGGCAGTTTATCCTGAGCGACGAGGTAGATGTGATCATCAATGTGGCGGACGCCTCTGCACTTGAGCGCAGCTTGTATCTGACACTCCAGCTCCTTGAGCTTGGCAAGCCGGTTGTACTGGCCCTGAACATGATGGACATAGTTGAAAAGCGTGGTATGGAGATAGACATGCACCGGCTGCCGGAGATGCTTGGCATACCGGTGATACCGGTATCCGCTAGAAAGCGCCGCGGCCTGGACGCATTGCTGCATGCGGCAGTACACCACAAAGACGCCACGGGACCGGATAAGCTTGTGCACCAGCACAGGGAGACCTCACAGCACCAACACGACCACCACTCTGAGTACACCATGGTATACTCAGATGAGATAGAGGACAAGATAGATAAGCTGATACCGGAGCTGCGCCGGCGTTATTCGGATATGAAAAATTACCGCTGGCACGCCATAAAGCTTCTGGAGTGCGACAAGGAGATACAGGAGAAATATCCTGTTGATCTGCCGAAGGTGCTGGACAGAAGTTACGAGTCGGACATAATAAATCAGAAGTACGATTTTATAAGCGAGATAATCGGGGAGGTGCTGCTCCACAAGCAGAAGCAGGACAAGTTCACTGAGAACGTGGACCGTGTCCTCACCCACAGGATCTGGGGGATCCCGGTGTTCCTGGGGATAATGGCCGTAACCTTTTTCCTGACGTTCACGGTTGGCGACTGGCTGAAGGGGTATCTGGAGATATTTATAGGCTGGATATCAAATGCGGCGGAGAGCGGCCTGCAGTCGATCCACGCCGGGGAAGTCCTCACATCACTGGCTGTAGACGGGATAATCAGCGGCGTGGGGACGATAATAACCTTCCTGCCAAATATACTCATCCTGTTCCTGTGCCTGGCGCTTCTGGAGGACAGCGGGTATATGGCCCGTGTCGCCTACGTGATGGAGGGGATAATGACAAAGCTGGGCCTCTCCGGCAAGGCGTTCATACCGATGCTGCTTGGCTTTGGATGCACTGTCCCGGCAATAATGGCTTCCAGGGCACTTGAGAACAAGCGGGACAGGTACAAGGTCATGCTTGTCACCCCGTTTATGAGCTGCAACGCGCGGCTAACAATATACATCCTGTTTGCTGAGATGTTTTTCGGGGATAAGGCGATGCTGGTGGCCTATTCCATGTACCTTATAGGCATTGTAGTGGCTATAGTTGTATCTGCCATAATACATCTTCTGGACAGGAAAAAGAGCGTGAACTATCTGATGATAGAGCTCCCCGAGTATAAGCTTCCTGACTCGCGTACGGTCGCCATATACGTATGGGAGAAGGTGAAGGACTACCTGGAGAAGGCCGGCACTACAATCTTCCTGGCGACGCTTATAATATGGGTGCTACTGAATTTCGGCCCCGGCGGCATGGGGGACATGACCGAGAGCTTCGGCGCCATAATCGGCCGCTGGCTTGTGCCTGTATTCGCGCCCATAGGTCTTGGCTTCTGGCAGATCGCAGTTGCCCTTATAGCCGGTATATCCGCCAAGGAGGTCGTCGTTTCAAGCTGTGCCGTCCTGTTTGGGATAGTCAACGCCAGTTCCCCAGAGGGGATGACGGCTTTCTCCGGAGCCCTGCAGGGTATAGGATTCGGTACGCTGAACGCTTTCTGCCTTATGGTGTTCTGCCTCCTCTATATACCGTGCGCCGCGACTCTCGCCACAATCCAGAAAGAGTCCAAGAGCTGGGCATGGACAGGCTTTACGGCGTTCTTCCAGCTTGCTGTGGCCTGGATAGTCACATTCTTTGTGTACCGGATCGGCCTTCTTATAGTTTGAGAGGGGAATATATTTGTACTGGATAATAATCATCGTGGCGCTTCTGGCGGCATATACCGCCTGGGCTATACGGCGGGTCTATATACGAAAAAAGCAGGGCAGAAATTGCTGCTCCTCATGTTCTTCATGCCCCTACAGGGGCATGGAGGGCTGTAGGGGGAAGCAGGGGGAGAATAAAAAGGATAAAGACTAGAAAAGTGATGTATTTTCTGTTGAAACCGGTTGCATATCGATCTGAAAGGGTTTATACTGACAAAGTGTAAAGATAGATCAGGAGGAGAAATATGCGTTACAAAGAACTGTTTACGCCTGTGAGCATAGGCAAATGTCAGATAAAGAATAGGTTCTCGATGGCGCCAATGGGACCCCTGGGGCTTTCAGACTCTGAGGGCGGCTGGAACCAGCGGGGCATAGATTACTATGTGGAGAGGGCCAGGGGCGGCGCGGGGCTCATCATAACCGGCGTCACCTTTTCAGACTGCAAGGTGGAGACACAGAGCATGCCAAACTGCCCTAACTCGACATATAACCCTGTGCACTTCATACGGACCAGCAAGGAGATGACTGAGCGGGTACACGCTTACGGCAGTAAGATATTCCTTATGATGTCGGCGGGATTTGGACGTGTGACCATACCCACAAACCTGGGAGATTTTCCGCCGGTGGCTCCGTCGCCGATCCCCCACAGGTGGCTTGACAAGATATGCCGGCCGCTAACAGTGGAGGAGATACACAGCATAATAAAGTCCTTTGGAGACGGAGCTTACAACGCCAAACGGGCCGGTTTTGACGGCGTTGAGATACACGCAGTTCACGAGGGGTATCTTCTTGACCAGTTTGCCACTTCTATGTTCAATCAGCGCACTGACGAGTACGGCGGGCCGCTGGAGAACAGGCTCCGCTTTGCCAGAGAGGTTGTACGGGAGATCAAGAGCCGCTGCGGAGAGGACTTCCCCGTGTCCCTGCGATTTGGACTCAAGAGCATGATAAAGGACTGGCGTGACGGCGCACTCCCGGGAGAGGAATTCGCGGAGAAGGGCCGTGACATTGAAGAGGGGCTACAGGCGGCAAAGATGCTTGTGAGCTACGGCTACGACGCCCTGGACACCGACGTGGGTACCTATGACTCCTGGTGGTGGCCGCATCCGCCCATGTACCAGGAGAAGGGGCTTTTCAGGAAGTACTGCCACATGGTCAAGGAAGTAGTGGACGTGCCGGTGCTCTGCGCCGGGCGCATGGACGATCCGGATATGGCGCTGGAGTCCCTGCAAAACGGCGACTGCGACATAATAAACCTGGGTAGGCCGCTTTTGGCGGATCCGGAATATGTGAACAAGCTCAGGGCCGGGAAGCTCGATGAGATACGCCCCTGCATATCCTGTCAAGAGGGGTGTATGGGAAGGATCCAGCACTACTCAATGATAAACTGCGCCGTGAACCCCCAGGCAGCCCGGGAGCGGGTGACAGCCTATGAGCCTGTGCTCAGGCCAAAAAAAGTGATGGTCGTGGGCGGCGGCGTGGCTGGATGCGAGGCGGCCCGGGTCCTGGCAATACGCGGCCACAAGCCTGAGGTGTTCGAGAAGGGGCCGGCCCTGGGCGGCAACCTGCTGCCTGGCGGAGCGCCCAGCTTCAAGTCAGACGACCTGGCCCTTGCGCGCTGGTATGCAAGGCAGCTCCAGGTACTGTCCGTACCTGTGCATCTCAATACTACAATAACGCGTGAGGATGTGCTGAAGGGCGGTTACGATGCCGTCATAATCGCAACAGGCTCCACACCCAAGGTGTTCAGCCTGGGTAACGATGACAAAGTGTATACCGCCTCCCAGGTGCTTTTGGGAGAGAGGGACTGTGGCGGCACTACAGTCGTTGTGGGCGGCGGCCTTGTGGGCTGTGAGACGGCTTTGTGGCTTGCGCAGCAGGGTAAGAAGGTCACTATTGTGGAGGCCCTGGATAAGATACTTCAGCAAAACGGACCACTGTGCTCGGCGAACAAGGAGATGCTGGAGCGGCTTGTACCGTATAACGGAGTGGAGATAATCACCAGTGCCAAGGTGACGGGATATGACGGCACATCCCTGAAGGCTGAGACGAAGGACGGCACAATAGAGATACCATGCGACAGCGTAATACTTGCCGTGGGGTACAAAGCAAACGACTCGCTCTACCACGAGCTTGAGTTTGATGTCCCGGAGATATATCTCCTGGGAGACGCCAGGAGCGTAAACAATATCATGTTCGCAGTATGGGACGCCTTTGAAGTGGCAAACCACATATAGATAGGATCAAACGCAAAAATACCGGCGGGCTTTTTCGGCCTGCCGGTATTTTTCTTAGGGTCGTGTGAAACCAGGTGTTTATCACACTTTTTCAAACCGTTCCATATCCACCACGAAGATCGTGGCGCCGCCCACATGGACAGGGATGTTCGGAGCCACGGACATGACGTTGTTCATACCGTAGTCCATGGCCGGCATCATCTCCATACGCTGCTTGGACTTGGAGGAGATGATCTCTATGGCGTGATCCACAAGTTCATCCTGAGTTCCGATAAGGAAGGTCACATTGCCTGAACGGAGAAAACCGCCGCTGGAAGCCAGCTTTGTCACGGAGTATCTCTCCTGGGTCAGGGCATCCTGCACATCATAACTGTCGTCTTTGCTGACTATAGCGAAAATAAGCTTCATTATTCTTCCTCCTTGCTTTTCCAAAAGGAAAATTTATTTTGTCAGGGACTCCATGTCCCCGAGAAGTTCATCAAAAAGATCCAGAGCCGACTGGATAGGGGCGGGGGAGGTCATATCCACACCGGCGCCCTTTAAAAGGTCTATCGGATCCTTTGAGCAGCCGCCGGACAGGAAGGCCAGGTAGTCGGAAACAGCCGGTGCCCCCTCCTCGCGTATGCGCTTTGCCAGAGCTATGGCTGCGGAGAAGCCGGTGGCGTACTGGAACACATAATAATCGTAGTAGAAGTGGGGGATCCTGGCCCATTCCAGGGCTATCTGCGGATCTGAGACCATGTCCGGGCCGAAGTAGTCCTGATTCAGCTTCATGTACATGGAGCTCATATCCTCGGCCGTCAAACTCTCGCCCGCCTCGCAGCGCTGACCCAGCATAAGCTCAAATTGTGCGAACATGGTCTGGCGGTAGAGGGTACCCTTGAACTGCTCAAGGAAGTGATTTATAAGCTCCGCCCGTTCTTGCCTGTCTGTGGTCTTATCCAGCAGGTGATACATCAGAAGAGTCTCGTTGACGGTGGAGGCCACCTCAGCCACGAATATGACGTAATCCGCGTAAACAGGCGGCTGGTTCTTGTTTGAAAGATATGAGTGTATGGCGTGGCCCATCTCATGGGCCAGGGTAAACTCGCTGTCAAGGGAGCCTGTGTAGTTTAAAAGCACATAGGGATGCACCCGGACTCCGGCTGAGTAGGCGCCTGAGCGTTTTCCCACATTCTCGTATACGTCTATCCATCTGTTCTCATATCCCTGGCGGAGTATGGAGATATACTCATCCCCCATCACCGAGAGCGCGTCGGCCACTGTCTCCCTGGCTTCCTCAAATGGTATGTCCCGCTTCTCTGTCTTGATAAGCGGCGCGTATACGTCGTACATGTGCAGCTCATCCAGCCCCAGCAGCTTTTTGCGGAGCCGCACATACCGGTGCATTTTTGGGAGATTCTTCTGAACCGTGTCGATAAGGTTCATGTAGACCTGAACGGGCACATTGGTACCGTCCAGAGCCATATGGAGGCTGGATGGATAATGGCGCGCCTGGGAGAAAAACTTGAGCTGACGCATTTGTGAGGCCAGTACGGCGGCCACGGTGTTTTTAAACTGTCCATAACCGGCATACAGGTTCTCAAAAGCTGAACGGCGCAGCACCCGGTCGTGGCTCTCCTCGCAGGCGGCGAAAGTGCCCTGGCTCAGCGGGTGGGCGTTGCCATCGCTGTCTATGGCGTCGGCAAACTTTATATCGGCATCGTTGAACATGGAATATATTGTGTCCGGAGCCTGGGCCATCTCACCGGCCTGGGCAAGCAGCCGCTCCTCCGGGTCTGAGAGTATGTGGTCCCTGCGGCGGCGAGTGTTCCAGAAGCTCCTGCGGTACAGCTCAAGCTCCGGCTCATCCCGATAGAACTGTTCCAAGGTCTCGTCTGGTATCGCCATCAACTCCGGCGTCTCGAAAGCACACTGGGCGGAGATATCCACCCACAGGGTGGTTATTTTTGCCGTCATGGCCTGGTATGCCGGCACGCGGGTATCCTCGTCGCTCTTCCGCTGGGCGTAATTGGCCAGAGAGTCAAGCAAGATACCCACCTGATCCTCCAACCTGACGAATTCCAGCAGAACGGAGGCGGATGCTCCGAGCCTGCCCTTATAATCCGGCAGCTTTGAGGCCAGGGCGCGGAGTTTTTCAAAATCCTCCTGCCAGGCCTGGTCGGTGGGATAGATGTCGCGAAGGTCCCATTTGGCCTCTTCCGGCAGCTCCGAGCGTTCTGGTATCTTCTTTATATCCATAGGCCGAAGCCCTCCTTGTTTTTTGCTTTGATAGTCAATAGTATATGTCATCTTTCCCGGTAGCCGGGAAACCGGCGAGGGAAAGGACACAAGTCAAAGTATAATATCCGCTTGCGGTATCCTTTGCGGATATTATACCACATTATTCCGCGAATGGAACAGAAAATAGCGAGGTTTTGCAGCAGACTGAAAAACATCAAGCGGCCCACTCAGTGATGAGCGAGCCGCTGTGCCATTATTGTGATCTATCCTCTTTTATTTTACAATATTCTCACAAAAGCGCATGAGGATAGTGGCCGCTTGGGCGCGGATGGCACTGCCGCCGGGCATCAGGGCGTTATTATCCCCGCCGGAGATAAGCCCCTCTGCCACAGCCCAGCTCATGGTGCCCTCAGCCCATGCCGAGGTGTCCTCACCGTCCGGGAACTTATCGAGGTCAGCGCTGCCGCTCACGTTGTATCCCTTGTACTCCGCGTAACGGTAGAGCATTGCCGCCATCTGTTCACGGGTTATGGCGTCGTCCGGACCAAAGTTACCGTTGTCATAGCCATCGGCTATGCCCGTTATCCTGGCCCAGTATATCGCATCTGTATACCAGAAGTCAGACCTTACGTCCTCGTATGGGTAGCCCAGGTTCTCGTCCGAGATATCCGGCTCTCCCGCCAGACGGTAGAGTATTGTCACTATCTGCGCCCTTGTTGTGGTGCCGTTGGGGTCGAACAGCCCGCCGTCCACACCGTCCATAAGGCCGTTATCATAGACGTACTTCACAGCCTCGTAGAACCAGTCGTCACTGTCTACGTCGGAGAAGGGAAGTTCTATCTCGGTAAAGGTAACGCTGACTGTTACCTGGCCGTCTGGCATTGTGAATGAGTATGTGCCATTGGTGTTGGCCGTCACTGTTACACGCTGGCCGTTCCTGTCGGTGACGGTGATGGTTCCCAGCTCATAGCCGGTGTCGGGGATAGCGGTGATAGTCACGGTGTCGCCCTCCTTGGCCGCTGTGGGCGAGACGGCGACTGTACCATTATCTGCCGGTTCCACAGTTATGACATAACTTGGGTCTGCTGGCGGGATGTAGGGGGGCACGCCCTCCACGGTTTCCTGCGTTGATCCTGCCGGGTTTTCTCCAGTGTCGTCGGGAAGCAAAATCGTGACGACCAAATCACTGGTGTCCAAATTGACAATGTTGGACAGGATTTCCTCTACGGCCTGGTCATTTGTGGGGGAGGTGATCTCCTCCGACTCCAAAACAGTCTTAACAGAATGCACGGTGCTATGGTCCGCATAGACCATGGCAGGGCGGCCGTCCGTTCCAGCAGCCTTAAAGGTCACATTGTCAATAGTCAGGGATGGGATG
>CALXAF010000184.1 GCA_944386185.1 uncultured Oscillospiraceae bacterium | reverse complement strand
CTTAAACTCATAGAGTGATGGCTGTAAATAGAAAAAGGAGAGCCGTACGGCTCTCCTTTTTCTATTTACCTTATTTATATATCTTAATAGCTGTTATGGACTGAGGCGCGGCGTCGACGGTCATCTCCCTGCCGCTGACGGCATAAGTGACAGGCACCGGCTCTATGAGATATTCGGTGTCGCCATAGAAGCCAAGCTTGTTTCTGGCGTTGCCGTCGTCGCTCTGGAGCTGTTCGCCCTGGGCGCGCGTGACCTCTGTTGGGAAGGAGAAGCTGACGCTGTGCCCTTCGCTGCCCGTGTTCACCAACTTCATGTAGTATGCCTGGCCGTCCTCGGTGACGGAGGCGTACACATGCTCCGGGAGCGAGCCCTCAAATGGGACATACTCTGTGCCAAGATATGTGGAGAACAGCTTCTGGGTGTAGTAGTTGGCGGTGTAGTTTATGGTTTTTGGGTTAAAATCTATGAGGTTATGGAACCACTGGTCACACTCCACAAGGTTAAAGAGGGGAGCGTAGGAGGCCTGCTTTACGATATCGCTGTTACGCTCGATACCAGTCAAAAATGCGGCTTCGCCCAGCGCGGTCCTGAATAGATTGCTGGTGTTAACAGGCTCCGTGGGAGCCTGGCCGTCCTCCTTGTTGCTGTCCATCATAGTTGAGGCGATGGACATCATGGTAGAGGCTACAGATTCAGAATCAGTGGGATTTCCAATCGGCGCCAGGAGACCGTTTGCGGCATACTCGCCGAAGTACACGCCGGGGCCGTTCCTGTCATATTCGTCAAAGCGGGTGTTCATCGCTTCAAACCACTCGGGAGAATGGTATGAGTGCTCGTCCACCAGGATGTTTTTGTACTGGCGTGCCTCCTGATAGACCCTGTCCATGCCTGGGGCGCCCATGAGTTCCACGCTGAAGGGATGTATGCCGGCGCAGAATACACAGATCATATCTGGATAGCGGTCGTGTATGGCTTTCTCAATTATCTTATAGCGCTTAAAATATTCATCGCCGAACTGTTCGTTGCCTATGCCGATGCGGTCCAAAACAAAGGGCGCAGGGTGGCCCATAGCGGCACGCTTTGCGGCCCACTCGTTTGTGGCGGGATCGCCGGTGGCGAATTCTATAAGGTCAAGGTAGTCGTCAATGACACACTGAAACTCGGGGCTGTCCACTGGGATATTGGGACAGACGGACTCGCCGCGCTGCATGGATCTGGCCTGGCAGCTGAGCCCCACGTTAAGGGTGGGGAGCGGTTTTGCGCCAAGATCCTCACATAGGCAGAAGTACTCATAGTAGCCTATCTGGTATGACTGGTTGTAGGAACCTGATGGCATATCCTCGGCCCAGAGGCTGTAATCGCTCTTCCTCTCATAGAGCTCTCCCAGGGTGTTCTTCCATTTATAACCGTTGTCCAGGTAGCGTCCCTCCACGATGCATCCGCCAGGGAAACGGACAAAGCGGGGCTTGAGGGCGGCCAGGGACTCTATCAGGTCACGGCGAAGCTTACCGTATCTCCACTTTGGGTCGTCCTTGTTCCAGTAGTCGCTGTTCATAAAGGATACGCAGTCCAGATCCAGCGTGCCGCTGCCGCTAATGCGTATGCGGAGCCTGCCGTATCCGGAAGCCACACCTTTTATAGATACGCTGTATTTTTCCCATTTTTCATCACTGGACAGCTCGAGGGCGGCAGCCTCGGTTAGAGATGCCCCGTTGTCGTCCACGGCGTCAACAAGAACGCTGCCCTTGAAGCCGGCGCCGCGTATGTAGCACTCAAAGAGATACTCGCCGCCGTCGGCAATGTACATAGCTCCCTTCTCCGCGTAGGCCTTGTCGCCGTTGTAGCCAAGATTTGTCAGCACAGCCTCGCCGGAGACGGTTATCCTGGCGTACTTGCTGTTCTCGCTGAGACCGCCGGCCGCCTCGCTGGATATGGAACCGCCTGTGAGGTTCCAACAGCGCAGAGGGTCGATCACCCTTGAGTCGGTAGCCCGGTCAAGGTACACGCCTTCAAAGCTGTAGTTGTTTACCATGTTGGCGTTTATACCGCCGTCACATGAGAAGTTGATATCCTCAAAGAAGATACCATAGAGATGTTCACTTACCGGATGTTTGTTTTCTGCCCTAAGATTGATCATAATAATTTTGAACGCCTCCTCTTGCATACTTTGTCGGTAAATAAGGAGCTATACGCCGCCTCATTATTTATAATTCAACTACAATGGCAGAATTTTGTATATCAATATTTTTGGAATTTTATAAATTTCTATATATATTTTTAAAATTGATGGTATACTGTAACTGATTAACGAAGAAGGTCCGGGGAGGTATTGACTGTGGCAGAGACAGGCACCATTATCCAGGAGACGTGTACACCAGAGGGGATTGACATCAGCACAGAGGAGATAATAAAGGTGTGTGCGATGTTCTCCAGAATGGAGGGAATCTCTATCTCCCTCATATCCGCGGATGGGGAACGTGTGATCTACTCATCCCAGGGGATGTGGCTGTGGAAGGAAAACCGGGACTACATTGTGGATATAAGCGGGAGAGAGGGAAACATAGCCCTTGATACGGAGTATGGAAATATATACTATGGACTTTTTAGAATCCCGGGGAAGGTGCGTCTTGTGCTGGGGCCAATGTACAGCCTGCCGCTCACCGATATGGAACGGTTCTATTTTTACAAGACACGGGGCGGACAGAGCCAGATACATATGCCGCTGGTGCCGAAAGAGCGGTGCCAGAACATGCTTGAACTTTTGGCGTATATTTTTACTGGCAGGGACCTTGAATTTAGCGATCTGACAGTGAAGGAGAGAAGACGCGGACAAAAAGCTCCGGACACTGAAGCGGATCTCTCGGAGGTGCTTTTTCAGAGGATAGATAGGGCGCCGCACCACAGCTACGCATCTGAGGCGCTGTTCCTCCGCCTTGTGGGAAGTGGGAACGATGAGCTGGCTATAGAGAGCATGAACCTGGTGGACAGGGATACCATAGGCATAATGGGAAAGACATACCAGAAATCCCTGGAGTATGAAGCGGTGATACTCGTATCCCTGTCAGCAAGGGCGGCAATACAGAGCGGGCTTTCGGAGATAACGGCTTACGGCCTGGCGGACATGTACCTGCAAAAAATTTCGGAGATATCTGATCCGAAGGATCTGCTCAGGATAGAGCGGGAGGCTGTGAGAGCGTTCTGCGAGCATATCCGCTCCCGGGAGAGCGAGGCGGACACGTCTCTGCTCACTACCAGATGCAAGGGGTATATACGCCGCCACATTGGAAAGGATCTGTCGCTGGAGACTATCGCCGGTTATTTCAACGTGAGTCCCGCATACCTGTCACATGAATTTTCGATGCGGGAAAAAATGACGATGAAGCAGTTTATAAGCAGGGAGAGGGTAGAACGGGCAAAGGATATGCTGAGATTCTCGGACTACTCTATATCCCAGATAGCCAGCTATGTTGGTTATGGCACCCAGAGCCATTTCGGGGTTGTGTTCAAAAAGGAGACGGGCCTTACGCCGGGGGAGTACAGGAATTCTTTTGTAAATAAAACCTAGATGGAAGAATCGGATGCAATATGCAAAAGCATGAAACGGGCCGGTGCGGTGTGTGAGATGTGTATCACAGCGGATCTTCGGGCGATACTGGAAAAATTGCCAAATATAAGATATTGAATATACAAAAGGATACTGCGGATACTAATTCCTGTCGATACAAAAAGAGACAGGAGGAACTTCATATATGAAGGCAACAGGTATAGTGCGGCGGATAGACGACCTGGGCAGGGTGGTGATACCGAAAGAGATACGCCGCACGATGCGTATCCGGGACGGTGACCCGCTTGAGATATATACCGAGAAGGACGGGGAAGTAATATTTAAAAAGTACTCACCAATGGGGGAACTTTCGGACTTTGCGGTTCAGATGTGTGAGACGCTGGGGAAGACCACGGGGCTTCCAACGGCTATCACAGACCGGGACTCGGTCATTGCGGTTAACGGCGCACCACGCAGGGAACTCTTCGGCAAACGAGTAAGTTCCGAGCTGGAGGGAGTCATGGAGGCCAGGCAGGTCTACCGCCGCAACGCAGGCGACAGGGGTATTACGCTAAGCGAGGATTTGGACAAATATATAGTCACGGTAGCGGCTCCGATCCTCTCTGAGGGAGACGTGATGGGCTGTGTTGTGTTTTTCACAGAGGGAGAGGGCACAGCCGGCGAAGTGGAACACAAGCTGGCACAGACCGTCGCCGGATTCCTGGGTAAACAGATGGAGAGCTGAAACATAAAGGGACGCTGCCGGCGCCCCTTTATGTTTTATAACAATAATTTTACACCAACAGGAAGGAACAGTTTACACACTCCTGATAGACTTAGAATGTAAAAATAAATTCTGCACATTTGTCAGGAGGAGAGCATATGATGAAACGTGTAAGCGCGGTCTGCCTGGCTTGGCTTATTCTGCTGGCCCTGGGACTGTTGCTGCTGCCGATTGCCGCCCTCGCGGTGGAGGCGGATGAAGGCCAGGAGGCCTTTGACGCTGTGGAGACCACAGACAAACAGTACACTGGCTATGAGAACGGAAATTCTGATCTGGATATTACGCTCATCGGCAGGTACAATGCCGGGGCTATGAGCGGCGATGGCGGCAGTGCTGAGATTGTGGTGTATAACCCGGCAAACGGCGACGCCTACGTTATAAACGGCCTCAAGGGTACCCTGGATCGGGTCGCCCTGGACGGCCTCGAGTCATCGGACACCGTCCAGGACATCGATGGCCAGGAGATAGACGTTAAGGCCCTGGTGGAGGGCCAGGACGACAGCTTCACTTACGGAGATATGACCTCCGTGACTGTATCCCCTGACGGGACGAAGGTGGCTGTCTCCCTTCAGGACGCGGGGTATGACAAGGCCGGAAGGGCTGTGCTGTTCACCTGCGGCGCAGATGGCAGCCTTGAATACTCCGCCATGGCTGAGACCGGCGTACAACCTGACATGATAACCTTCAACGGTGACGGCACAATCCTGCTTACCGCCGATGAGGGAGAACCCAGGGATGGCTATGGTGAGGGCGCCGTGGACCCGAAGGGCAGTGTAACTATAATAACTGTAGACGGCATGACCGCCCAGACAGTGGGGTTTGACAGCTTCGACGGTACCAGGCAGGACCTTGTTGACACCGGAGTAATCCTGAAGAAGGATACTGCGCCATCGGTGGATCTGGAGCCTGAGTATATAGCCGTCTCCGGTGACAACGCCTATGTGACCTTACAGGAGGCAAACGCCATAGCGGTGCTGGATATAGACAACGGTGAGTTCATCGGTATCTATTCCATAGGTTTTGAGGATTACAGCGTGACGCCTGTGGACATAGACAAAAAGGACGAGAAGTACGACTCCAAGACATATGACGGACTCATGGGAATTCGCATGCCTGACGCCATAGCCGTGTACAACGTTAACGGTACAGACTACCTTGTTACGGCTAACGAGGGAGACTCCCGCGAGTGGGGCGATTACCTCAATGAGGATGAGATAGATTTTGGCGAGGAGGGCGCAGTTTCACCGGCGGGAAACATAACCGCCGAGGACTCATCCCTCACCGGCAAGGTGGTGTTCTTTAACGCCCAGGACTACGACGGCCTTGAGGCCGATACTGACTACCTGTTCGGCGGCAGGACGTTCACCATACTTCGAGCGACCGACACCGGACTTGAGACAGTCTACACCAGCAGTGACGATTTTGAGCAGCTCACGGCTGAGTATATCCCCGAAAACTTCAACTGCTCAAACGATGACAAGACGGTGGACGACCGTTCCGGCAAAAAAGGACCTGAGCCTGAGACCGTGACCCTGGGGACCATAGACGGCAGGACTTACGCATTCGTGACCTTGGAGCGTCCCAGCGGCGTTATGATATATGACATCACCGATCCGGCAAACACCGTCTATGTAAACTACATTAACTCCCGTGACTTTTCCGAGGACGTGAAGGATGACGTATCCCCGGAGGGGCTCAAGTTTATCCCGGCTGAAGAGAGTCCCACAGACAAGCCGCTTCTGCTGGCCGCATGCGAAGTGTCCGGTACAATGGCGGTATACGAGATGACGCCAGTACAAGAAAATGAGCCAACAGAGCTTCCGTTCTCCGACGTGGATTCTGACGAATGGTTCTACGATGCCGTAAAGTACGTCTATGATAATGGGCTTATGAACGGTGTGGACGGAGGCATGTTCGACCCCGACGGCACCACCACCAGGGCACAGATAGTGACAATACTCTACCGCCTGGCAGGTTCACCGGATATATCCGATGAGAATCTTGGTTACCCATACGAGGACGTAGACGCTGACTCCTGGTACGGGGACGCTGTGTACTGGGCCAGGACAGCAGGCATAGCCGGCGGTTATGACAACGGCAGCTTCGGCCCGGACGACGCCATAACCCGTGAGCAGATGGCGGCGATGCTGTACCGCTATGCTGAGTATAAAGATTATGATGTAAGCGGCAGTGCCAGCTTGGATCAGTTCTCGGATGGTGACGACGCCTCATCGTGGGCGGAGAGTTCTGTGAGCTGGGCTGTGGCAGAGGGGCTTATCTCCGGCGGAGACGGCAACGTTCTCCAGCCGCAGGGCAGCGCCATCCGCGCACAGGCGGCCACAATACTCATGAGATTTTGTGAGAA
This sequence comes from uncultured Oscillospiraceae bacterium, assembly GCA_944386185.1. Taxonomy (GTDB): domain Bacteria; phylum Bacillota; class Clostridia; order Oscillospirales; family Oscillospiraceae; genus RUG626. Next base: position 177 of record CALXAF010000184.1, on the reverse strand, counting down.
TATTGCTTAATTAGGCAATGGGAATTTAGCACATTCAATATGCACAGTGGGGTTGCGCTGGCTGCGGCCTCGTCGTCGTGGCACCGGCCAGGCTCGAAGCTCAACGGAGTTTCGCTTCTCGCGGCGCGGCGCACTCCTCCTCTTCAAAACGGACAAGGACTTGTCCGTTTTGACAAG
>CALXAF010000183.1 GCA_944386185.1 uncultured Oscillospiraceae bacterium | reverse complement strand
AAAGAGCAACCTATCTGAGAAGCTATAAAAGATTGATCTTTATTTCCAGACTTCCATAATTCGCAGATACCTCTAGTAATGCTTTTTGTTGCCATTTCATCACAGGCACGCCAATCAATATCCTTGTCTGAAAAGGTTAATAATTTAGGCAGATTACTTTTCATTATAGAAGATTTAATATACTCTGCATTGGAAAAACGACAGTCTAATTCAATGTAACACTCAGCATCTATGCCGTTATCAATAGCTAACTGCTTTTTAAATAAATCGTTTGCATGTTCTTCTTCCAAAGACCTGGCTTTGAAGTATTTCGACGTATCGCAGTAATGTTGAATACCATTAACTTCAATAATAATATCTTTACTTGCCTCTACAAAGAAATCATAAAAGCGACGTCCGTGCTCGCAGATTGAATTATTTGACCATTCAAATAATTTTTCTCTTACGAAACGTATGTCGCTCCTTGATGCCAGTTGTTGAAGTAGACATGCTACAAATTTATTTCCATAACTAAAACCATCTGTACAAACAGAACACGAGTAGTGGCCATTCCCAAAAGCGATATCAGGTGAAGTATATTTTTCTGCCCCACAATACGGACATTTAAACCAGTATTTGTGTGTGTTATGTATACTACACAGTCGAGCATCGCTTTCATATTTAAAATATTTTAAAAACTCCGGATGTGTTGTGGCTATATCATTGATCCCTGGTATAATCTGTCTGTTCACACACACCGGACAACGGCCTCCTGTTGAAAAGCGTAACGGCGTAGTCTGATAATCTGGATGTGTTGGATTTTCGCATTTAACCCAAATATGTGTTTGGGAGTTCTTATAAATCTTAAACCAATCCACAGTGTTTTTGCTTGAATAATATCTACCAAAAGCGTAATCACCAAATGTGTCAATTATCCATTGACCGAAGGATCTACATTGTCTACAAAATATGTTTCCCCTTTTTGATGTTATGTTGTTTAAATATACTGGTTCGCTTTCATGAATACCGCGAGGACATGAAAACCAATATTTTTTGTTAGAACCATATGATACTTCGCTTGGACTAACATGATTCGTTTTGAAGTCCCATAAATCAAGCCAATTCTGGTGATTATTATCTTTACACCATTGTTCGAACGAATATTGTATTTTTGCCAATATATTCGTTCTCCTCTATGAATTATTTAATTCAAGCGTTTTTACTAATGATCAGCGGCTAATTATAGCTGCTGGCCTCCGCTCTTTTATATCGTTCCCCAGGTAAGACTCTCAGCCATACTGGCAATCTGCTCCACATCAATGGAATCAAGCTTAGCTTTGTCAGCTGCAGTCATCAGACCCGCGCCGTTCACTCCGTCAGGACCCTGTCCGGCAGGTATAAGCGTCAGAACGCCATGCTGCACAGCAGGGGAGTAGGTGCCGTTCTCAGTCTTTGTGAAGATTCTCAGCTCGGCTGTGTTCGTGGTCTCAGTGCGCTGTACATTCACAAGCTCGCTTATGATCTCGTCGGGCATTGAGTTGATAACAGCCTGCAGACCAGAGACATCAGGGATGTCTCCTTTGACAGCTATCTCGTGAGCGGGGTCGTCCGCCACATAACCGGATGATGCCTTGTCCTCAGCATTGTGATAGAACATGCCCTTCTGATAAACGTTCAGCCGGGAGCCTATCCAGTTTCCATCCACCTGCTTGTCTGCGTAGATCTGTGCAACCATACCGGTAGCGCCGCCGTCATTGACGCCGACGAAGGACTCTGTGCCGTCCGGATGGTGGTATTTAGCTCCGCCGCCGGTAGGCTCATTCTCGATTATCGCCTTGCCGCCATCTGAATTGACTATCTCACGGACAACAAACTCGCTGGTATCCACAATGCCCTTTACGGGAATGTAGATGTGCGAAGATGCCGTGTCATTGAGAACGAGATCAATATACGGGTCGCCCACCTGGGCGCCGGCATAAGGCTGGTCGGCCTCGGTGACTTCCTTCAGGGAGCCGCTCTGCAAAACCAGATCCTTGGGAATGTTTATAACATCTCCAACCAGAGTCACAGACTCCCCAGCAGTACGCTGGAGCTGGTAGCTTGCAGAATACCCCTCAGTGGTTTCATCCAACTTCTTGATGATAAACTCAGGAGCGTCAGAGACCTGGATCTCCGGCACATAAATACCGTCATCCATAATCTGAGCCTGGTTGCCTGGCTCGTCGGATATCTGAACTCCGATTGTCTTTCCTCCGCTGTCATCATCCTCTATAATAATTGAGGCGTCCACAGGGGCAAGCCCGGAAATAGTACCGGCGGTAAGGCCATCCAGTTTCGCCTTATCCTCAGCGGACATTAAACCGGCTTCCTCTGCTGTCGCCAGGCGTCCTACGCCGTAGAGATCATCGCCCTTGCGTATTTCCTTCTTGTCTGAGAGCCAGTACAAGGTAGCTGTGGGATGCTGCTCTAGCGCCGCATACTGTTCACTGGTGCCCTCTTTGAAAATTACATTTTCAGCCAATTATATCCCTCCTTTGTGGTTAATTTTTTTATATATAAAACTCCGATCTTCAGAGCATATACCTACATCTTCTCCCAGAAATACTGGGTGTTCATTACGCCTCCGTCAATGTCTGACCACTCGTCAAACGGGTTGAGGTCAACCGGGTCAGGCACTCCAGTGGGCTTATCCTCAATAGTGAAGGACAGAACCTTTCTCTCTGAGATGTGAGGCACGTATACAGCGCCGCTTTCATCCACCACGTTGCCGAGATTCTTCATAGTCCCATCGCTGAAGGTGACAATGAGTTCTCCGTCAGTGGTGATGCCGGCGTTTGTTACAACAGCTCCGGTATAGGTGCTTATAGCTATCCTGTCGCCTATAGGCTCGCCGTTTGCGGAGAGCTGTATGGTGTTGTCGTCGGCGTTGAATATGATGTTGTCGGCCTTTGCCTCAACGGCAGAGCTGACATTCTCAATGTCCTTATTCAGCTGGTAGATAGCAGTCACCTGGTGGTCGCAGAGATACTCGTCTATGTTTTTTGACTCCTGTACCTGCAGGACGCACTCCCCGGACTTTGCCACAATAGGATCACTTGGGTCGCCGGAGTAGATCTGCATCCAGGTGCATATCTCACCCGGGAACTTTGTGAGTTTCCGGCTCACAAACTCCGGGAAGGTGTACTGGTAGTAGCTCTCGTTATATTTGTCCTCCATGCGTTCAAGGACGACCACATCGGCTATCCCGTCCGCCCGGATGTAACTGAGATAGAAATAGGCCGTAAGGGGGTCTATCTCACCCAGTGTGAGGGGAACCAGGTATATTATCTTCTTGCTCAGATTGTCTCCACGGTATATGGGCTCCCTCTGAGTAACCACAAGTTCCATATCTGCTCCTAATTTTATATAAAACATTCTTTCACCCCCTAGGTCATTCGATTGTCACGTAATACATATCGTTTAAAGTCATATTGTCGTATGACTCAAGCGTGCCCGGATCAAGATCGGAGAGCAGCCGGTAACGGGTAAGTACGGCGCTGGCGCTCTGAGTCATCTCTATTGGCTGAGGCTCAGGTACGACATAGAGAATAATGGTTTCAACCAACCCGCCCAGAAGTGAGATCACATTCTCAGCGGCCAGGTATTTCTCCGCAGACACACCGGATAAGGATATGTCCGCGTCCAGCTCAACCGGGAACCGCGCCGCCCCGAGGGACAAGAGAAGCTCCTCACCCAAAAGCGATGCCGTCATCTCAAGCGCACTGTGCCCGGCGGCCAACAGTTCCAAAAGAACGCGCAGATTTTCTACATCGAGCGTAATGCTCGACTCTCCCTGTACAGCACGCCCTATCTGGCTGTCCAGCAGAACGGCGTCCAGTCCAATGCTGTGAGACCACTGTTCAAATCCCTGCTTTGACGTCCCGTCCAGAATAGCGTCCAGAGTTATGATATTGGGCGAGGGTTCAACCGCCTTGGCTTTGTCGCTTTCGCTGACGCGCATGACGAGCGGCGTCGGGTTTTTGAAGAAGGACATCGTGCGCGGCGTGAACGACAGAGTC
>CALXAF010000182.1 GCA_944386185.1 uncultured Oscillospiraceae bacterium | reverse complement strand
TCAAACGTTTTAATGTGTCCTTTGGACCAAACGATAGGTTATCGTCAATGAGCACTGCGGAACAGCAGATCGTCGAGATCGCCCACGCCCTCTCTGGAAACTGTGAGGTGCTCATATTTGATGAGCCCACATCCAGCCTTAATGAGGCGGAAGTGGAGAGATTGTTCGGTGTTATAAGGCAGTTGAAAGACGAAGGCCTTGGTATCATCTACATAAGCCACAAGATGTCGGAGATCTTTGAGCTGTGCGATACTGTCACTGTAATGCGCGATGGCAACGTTATAGACACGCACCAGGTAAAGGATGTCACCCCTGAGATAATAACCTCAGAGATGGTTGGTATGGAGCTTAATAACCTCTATCCCTCAAAAAGCAAGGTCACAGGCGGGGAAGAGCTGCTGAGGGTTGAGCACGTTGCCAGCAAGCCCAGGGTCGTAGACGCGTCCTTTACTTTGCGAAAGGGCGAGATACTGGGACTGAGCGGCCTTCTTGGAAGCGGGCGCACAGAACTCGCCAGGGCCATATGCGGTATAGACCCGTACCAGGGAGGAAAGGTCTATGTGGAGGGAAAGGAAGTAAAATTCCACCACTACAGAGAGGCCCTTGACCACGGTATATGCTACCTCACCGAAGACAGGAAGACTGAGGGCCTGTTCCTGAGAATGAACATCAGGGACAATGTAGAGGCCATGATAATGAAGGAAAATTCAAAGGGCACGCTCCTGAATAAGAAGAAGCTGGCTGAAACCGCCGAGGAATACTCAAAGAAGCTCAACGTGAAGTCCACAGGCACTGGCCAGATAGTGGGATCACTCTCAGGAGGAAACCAGCAGAAAGTGCTGATAGCAAAGCTCTTGGCCATGAACCCCAAGGTCATCATCATGGATGAGCCCACCCGTGGTATCGACGTGGGAGCCAAGTATGAGATACACGCCATGCTCCGCCAGCTCTCTAATGAGGGAGTGGGTGTAATTGTTATTTCATCCGAGTTCCCGGAGACCGCCGGCGTGTGTGACAGAGTTGTGGTCATGCACGAGGGCAAGTCTATCGCTGAGCTCTCCGGAGACAATGTGACGCAGGCAAACCTGATCCACTACTGCTCCGGCATGGTCGACTGACCCTATATATAAAGAAAGGTTTGGTGTTATAAATGAAAAAGAAGTCTTTCGGCTCAAGGCTCAAGAGTCTTATTTATATGCAGGAGTTCACGGTCTTCATGTTGGTCCTGCTGGTATTTGTATTTCTCTCCATAGTCAGGACAGATGTGTTCCTCTCCCAATCTAACCTGTTGAATACATTCATGGGTATGTCAACTCAGGGCATAATCGCCATAGGGATGGCAACGGCTCTGGTTGGTGGGTGTTTCGACCTGTCGGTCGGCTCCACCATGGGCATGAGTTGCATGCTCTGCGCGATTTTTATAACAAATGGCATCAATCCCTGGCTCTCTCTTCTCATGGCGCTGATTATTGGTGCGGCTTTCGGAGCTCTCAACGGACTAATGATAGGATATATGGGGCTCAACCCCTTCATCGCCACTCTCGGCACCATGTCAGTTGGACGCGGCATAGTCTCAGTTTTGACCCTCGGAGCGCCTGTCAGCATACTCCAGACTGAGGGCGTGGAGAGCTTCAGATTCATCGGTACGGGATATGTGGGACCTATCCCTATGCTTGTTATCATACTATTTGTCCTTGTTGCTGTTGCTGAGTTCCTGCACAGAAAATCCTCAATTGTCATGAAGGTCCGTTATGTTGGAAGCAACGCCAACGCGGCCTATCTCTCCGGCGTAAACGTAAAGAAGACAAAGCTTGGCCTCTACATACTCACCTCAACCATGGCCAGCCTTGCCGGTATCATTTCCCTTTCACGTTTCGGCAGTGCTTCAAATACCCTTGGTACAGGCGTTGAGATGGACATCATCTCCGGTGCCGTCATAGGCGGCGTCAGCATGGCCGGCGGTATAGGAAGCGTTATTGGAGCTGCCCTGGGCGTTTTACTGCTGACACTCATCAATAATGCCCTGGTGCTCTTGAGCATCTCCGCCTACTGGCAGGAGCTGATCGCCGGTGTCATCACGGTTCTGGCCGTTATCATTGACATGGTTGTCCACTCCAAGCCGGTGAAGTCCAAATAAAATCTTTGTCTGGAGATATTGCTTACTCTGTACAATATATCTTATAATTTAGATACATTATATTTAAAGGAGGAAACGAAATGTCTCAAAAACTGCATAAGGCCGCGACCCCAGAGCTTTCCGATGTTAAATTGACAGGCGGCCTATTCGGAAAGGTCTACGACAACACCAGGGAGCATGTTATCCCGTACATGTGGGATATCCTAAACGACAGCGACGATATAAAGGCCGCTTCGATGTTCGTTGAAACGGATAAGAAGGGCGAGGAGGAGTATCCATCCCACTGCATAGCGAACTTCAAGATTGCTGCCGGCGAGGAGAAAGGCAACTTCTATGGAATGGTATTCCAGGACAGCGATCTTGCCAAGTGGCTTGAGGCTGTGTCCTATATGCTGGCGGCAAAGAGGGATCCGGAACTGGAGGCAAAAGCTGACTGGGCTATTGACCTTGTAGAGAAAGCTCAGGAGGAGGACGGGTATCTTGATACCTACTTTACCCTCAATGCGCCTGATAAGAAGTTTACCGACCTTATGGAGTGCCATGAGCTCTATGTTACAGGACACATGATGGAGGCGGCTGTCGCCTATTATGAGGCAACAGGAAAGAGAAAACTCCTGGATGTTATGCTCCGCATGGCAAAGCTTATCGACTCAAAACTGGGGCCGGCAGACCAGGGCAAGATGCCTGGATACCCGGGACATGAGGAGATAGAGCTGGCCCTTGTGAAGATGTACAGGGCTACTGGAGAGGAATGGCTATTAAATCTTGCCAAATTCTTTATAGATGAGCGCGGCCAGGAGCCTAAATACTTTGTGGAAGAACTGGAGAGAAACAAGAATTCGTATTTCTCAAAGTATAATCCGCCTTATGGCATGTACAGCTTTGGACAGGAGTACGCCCAGTACCATCTGCCTGTCCGTGAGCAGAAGGAGTTTTTAGGACACGCCGTCCGCTGCATGTATCTTGCCGAGGGCATGATCGACGTAGCCCGCGAGACTGGGGATACTGGCCTATTGGACGCCGTGAAGGATCTCTTCCACAACATGATAGAGCGCAAGATGTACGTTACAGGCGGCATCGGCTCGTCAGCCGACGGCGAGAGGTTTACTGGTGATTACGATCTACCAAATAACACTGTATACGCAGAGACATGCGCCTCAGTCGGACTTGTGTTCTTCATGCAGAAGATGCTTGAGCTGGAGCAGAACAGCGTATATGCGGATGTTATGGAGCGTGCCCTCTACAACACCTGCCTTGCCTCTACATCGCTGGATGGAAAGAACTACTTCTATGTTAACCCACTGGAAGTAAACCCGGCCATCATTAAGCAGAACCCTGACCTCAGGCACGTAAAACCAGTTCGCCCCCAGTGGTTCGGCTGCGCCTGCTGCCCGCCAAACTTGGCCAGAATGATTGCGTCCTTGGGTAAAGATATTTACTGTGTCAATGGAGACAAGGTATTTGTACATCTATACGCCGCTAACGAGGCGTCATTGAAGGTCAACGGACAGGATGTAAAGATCTCTATGGAGACTAACTACCCTTACGAGCTCAGTGTCCGTATCACTCCTTCAGCCGGCAAGTACACCGTCGCCCTGCGTATTCCTGACTGGAGCCGCGGCTGCTATGAGATAAAGGTGGCCGGAGATAAGATAGACGCCAAGCTTGTCAATGGCTATGCCATGATAGACAGAGACTGGAACGGCAGCGATGTCATTGAAATAACCTTCGATGATAAGGTGAAGAGAGTATACGCTAACCCCAATGTCATAAGCGACATCGGCAAGGTAGCCATACAGTACGGCCCCGTTGTCTACTGCCTGGAGGAGGTTGACAATGGCTCCAATCTTCATAGCCTGTTCCTCACTGGTGACAACACCTTCACTAAGACCTGGAAAGCAGATAAGCTGGGCGGCATAGTCGAGCTTAAGGCAG
>CALXAF010000181.1 GCA_944386185.1 uncultured Oscillospiraceae bacterium | reverse complement strand
GTTATGGAGGATCCCACTCTGACCGAGCGGCTCCACGATTCCGGCGCCCAATTCGCCAGAGTTATAGAGGAGACCATGTCCCCGCTTATGAGTTTCCTCTTGACGTTCGTTCTTCCTCTGCTCATTTTCATCGGCATCGGTCAGTACATGAGCAGGAAGCTGGTGGAACAGGCCGGCGGTAAGAACTCAATGGCTTTCGGGATGGGTAAGAGCAACGCCAAAGTGTACGTGCAGTCAACAGAGGGCATACACTTCAGCGACGTTGCCGGCGAAGATGAGGCCAAGGAGAGCCTGGCGGAGATAGTGGATTACCTGCACAACCCTCAGAAGTACACACAGGCAGGGGCCGCGATGCCTAAGGGTGTGCTGCTTGTGGGGCCTCCGGGTACAGGTAAGACCATGCTGGCTAAAGCAGTTGCCGGCGAGGCCAATGTGCCATTTTTCTCCATATCGGGTTCGGAATTTGTGGAGATGTTCGTTGGCATGGGGGCATCAAAAGTCAGGGATCTTTTCAAGCAGGCAAAAGAAAAGGCACCGTGTATCGTGTTTATAGATGAGATAGACGCCATTGGCCAGAAGAGAAACTCCAGCGGCGTAGGCGGAAACGACGAGAGGGAACAGACTCTTAATCAGCTTCTCACTGAAATGGACGGCTTTGAAGGCAACACGGGCGTTATTATCCTGGCGGCCACAAACCGTCCCGAATCCCTGGATCCGGCTCTCACAAGGCCGGGACGTTTTGACCGGCGGGTTCCTGTGGAGCTTCCGGACCTTAAAGGCCGGGAGGAGATTCTGAAAGTACACGCCAGGAAGATAAACCTGGCCGAAGATGTGGATCTGCACACTATCGCCCGTATGGCCTCAGGAGCCTCAGGCGCTGAGCTTGCCAATATCATAAATGAAGCCGCTCTGAGGGCGGTTCGCAACGGGCGCACTGTGGTGAATCAGTCGGATCTGGAGGAGAGTATTGAAGTGGTGATAGCCGGGTACCAGAAGAAGAACGCCGTCCTCTCAGATAAGGAGAAACTTGTGGTGTCCTACCACGAGATCGGTCACGCATTGGTTGCCGCCAAGCAGACAAATTCGGCCCCTGTGCAAAAAATCACGATCATCCCCCGTACCTCCGGGGCATTGGGCTATACCATGCAGGTGGACACTGGCGACAAATACCTGCTGACAAAAGAGGAGATAGAGAACAAGATTGCCACGTTCACAGGTGGCCGCGCCGCTGAGGAGATAGTCTTCGGCGAAATCACAACAGGCGCCTCGAACGACATCGAGCAGGCCACAAAGTTAGCCCGGGCCATGATTACCCGTTACGGCATGAGTGATGAATTTGACATGGTCGCTATGGAGACTGCGACAAACCAGTACCTGGGCGGAGACACCACGCTCGTCTGTTCCGCTGATACCCAGAAGGAGATAGACAAAAAGGTTGTGGAGCTTGTGAAAAAGCAGCACGAGAAGGCGAAAAAGATCCTGTTGGATAACCGCAGCAAACTTGACGAATTGGCCAAATTCCTCTATGTGCGGGAGACTATAACGGGTGATGAATTTATGGAAATTTTGACGTCAGGAGGGGAAGGGCAATGAGAAACCGCTCTGGATTCGGCTGGCTTGAATTAGTCATTGGGATAGTACTGATAGTTCTTGGTATTTTCACATTTGTGAATCCCGGGACAGCGCTTACCGGCTTTGTAGTTGTATATGGCGCGATAGCTGTTGTGATGGGCATAGCGGATATAATGCTGTATGTCAGGACGGAACGTTATACCGGATTCGGCCCGGTGGTGTCGCTTATAGCCGGGATATTGAGCGTAATGAGCGGCGTTATGCTCCTGATATATCCTGACGCGGGTAAATTCGTGCTTTCTCTGTTGTTCCCGATCTGGTTTATCGCCCACTGCATTTCAAGGCTGTTCCAGCTTCACCTGATACGTATCACCACCGGCAGCGGGATATATTACTTTACAATGATCGTGAGCATTATTGGGCTGATACTCGGTTTCATGATGCTCTTCAGGCCTGTTCTCACCCTGCTGTCAGCCAGCTATATCGCCGGTATTTATCTGATTCTATTAGGTATAGATGGCATAGTGATGGCTTTCAGCAGTGTTGGTTCCAGGTGACATGTATCTCCAAAGGCAATATCGCACGGCAAAAAAGGGCGCGTTTTTAAAAACGCGCCCTTAAAACTTTTCCTGATGCACATTCTTTTTGTTAATTTGCCAGCCCATCCCACTGTGTAACTGTGTATAATTATCAGCCTCTTCTGCGGCGGGATCCACGGCGTTCAGACTGGCGGCGGATATCTGACATCTTGCTGTCCGAGTCCTTCATAAACCGCTTCAGCTTATCCTCAAAGGCGGCGTCCCTGGGCGGCTCTTCACCGGATTGGAACGCCGGCTGCTGAACCGGCTGGACAGGACGGTAATCGTGGCGCGGCTCACGAGGCCGCTCCGGAGGCGCGGCTGGGGAAGCCTGCTTTATAGACAGGTTAATCCGGCCGTTTTCCTCCACATTAAGTATCTTGACCGTGACTTCCTGGCCCACTGTTAGGAAGTCGGCCACATCCTTAACAAAGGTGTTGGCTATCTCTGAGATATAGACCAGACCCGACTTGCCCGGAGCAAGCTCCACAAAGGCGCCAAACTTGGCTATGCCGGTTACCTTACCTTTAACCACTTCTCCCTTTTTCAATTCCATATGTTGAGTTTTCCCTCTCTATAAGCTCTAATCTTGATCCCGTCACATTCACTCACGAGGGGAGGCATAATAAACTTCCTCTCCGGGTTCTCCGAGGCCAAGTTCGTCTCTGGCAATATCCTTGATAACATCCTCGTCATCCTGGTTCTCCAAAGCGTAACTCAGTTCCTCATTTTCCGCTGTGATGTCCGCGGCGGTGGCGCTGAGCTGCTCGTTTTCCTGCCGGGTCCGGCTTATCTGGCCCCGCAGAGACACTATGGTTGTAATTGCCCACACCGCCAGTATGCATATGATTATTTTCGTAGTTATACCTGTGCGCTTCAGGCGCATATGAACTCCCTCCCAGGCTTGGGTCTCTGCTCCTGGGCGAAGCAGCCCTTTTAGTCTTTTTTATTTTATACCATAACACCGGATATGAAAAGAATTTTTTTAAAAAAATTCCTAGTTTTCTTAAAAATTCACAAATCAGCCTGAGAGGCGCGGCCAGTATATGCAGTATTACCCCTGCTCCAAGCGCGAAAAACTGTAGAAGGCGCTGGACAAACGGGCTGAGCAAGGAAAAATATACAGCACCTCCAATAACAGCCAGTACAGACATAAAAGGCCTCTGCCGCCCTTCCCCGGCCCACAGGCCCAGTGTGAAGAGGCCAGCGGCACATATCAGCCAGAAAATAGCGTCAAATAGAAACGCGCACCATGCCGGGGCCCGCTTGCGTGGTACTCGCAGGATATCGTACAACACACCGGCGCCCATTCCCAGCATAAGCGACAGCAGCGCCTCACGCGCCTGATCAGATACCGCTATCTCCACGGTTATCTGAAGAGGCGGGAGAAGAATCCGCCTTTTTCCGCTACGGCATCGTCGTATTCCAGGGAATATATCAGCCCTGTCACTGCTACATCCCCTGTGTCCACGCTGAGCCGTTCCATATGCAGCCCTTCCCCACGGATAGTCAACCCGCCCCTCGTGGTACCCATTACGATCTCAGCCTCGTTGAAGCTCTCCACCTGGGTTACTCCAGCCACCATAAGCCTCTCACGGCCCTCCAGCACCAGGCTGTGTGCGGCCTCCGCCACCACCCGTTTATCCTCATATGCCATTTCCGGCACCTCCTGGTAAGTTTTACTCTATTTATATTTGGACACGCCGTAATATATGACAGGGCCAGCGTCCTGTCACATATTACGGCGCCGCTCTCCCGCTTTGTCCCCCGTCCACAGTGCTTGTCGGGTGCGACTTGTAACAAATGTAAACATTTGTCGAAGGGGTTGACAACATTTTGTAAATAGTGTATAGTGCTTTTGAAATTAATTGTAACTATTTTGTTACTATCTCAGGAGGACTGACAATGTTTATCAAGCGGAACAGCGAGACCCGGGGGGACGTCGGGCGGCGTTTCTCTCTCTCTAAGAAGGTCAAGCTTTCAGCTCTGATGGCTCTCACCGCCTTCTGCTGTGTACTCACCCTGTCTGTAGTTATCGGCGGTTCACTTGTCTGTTACGCCGTCTCATATGACGGTACTCAGGTGGGCCGTGTCGCCGACAGGGAGGTACTCAGGGAGGCAATAGAGGCTGCCGAGGCCCAGGCGGCTCAGATATTGGGTCAGGAGTATCCCATAGCGCCGGAGGTCACTGTCACGGCTGACCTGGGTGTGTCTGAGAACAGTCAGGAACTGGCAGAGGGCCTTCTCTCCAACGTGGAGGGGATAATCGAGACATACGCCATAACCGTTGACGGTGAGCCTGTTGGCGCCATGGGCAGCCAGGAGGATCTTCAGGGCATACTGGATTCCATACTTGGGGAATATTCAACCTCTGACACTCTCTCAGTTGGATTTGCCCAGGATGTAAAGGTCGAGTATATGTTCGTCAGCGATGAGCTGCCCAGCGATGCTCGGCAGATATCCCGCCTTCTGGATCCGGAGGGTGACGGCGAGTTCAGCCTTACGGTCATATCCTCCGGCACGGTGCAGGTGCTGGAACAGGTGCCCTTCGAGACTGTCACCGAGTACAACGATGAGAAATACTCTGACGAGCAGACTGTTTTTGTGGAGGGTGTCAACGGCCTTCAGCGGAATACGTATGTGGCTTTTATGGAAAACGGCCAGGAAATATCACGCCAGGTTCTGGAGTCACAGGTCATCAGCGAGCCTGTCACTCAGGTCATGGAGGTTGGTTCCATACCCGGGTCACGCACCGACTCCACCGGCTCATATATATGGCCCACTGACGGGCATCTCACGTCGGACTTTGGAAGCCGCAGCGTGGCTGTGGGTTCCTCAAACCACAAGGGCCTAGATATTGCCGGCCCGGTCGGTACGCCTGTATGGGCTGCAGACGGCGGCACTGTGACATATGCACAGTATTGGTCCGGTTCCGGCTATGGCAATATTGTCATGATAGAGCACGATAATGGCGACATCACCTACTACGCCCACCTTAACTCTATTTCCGTCTCAGTCGGTGACAAGGTGGCCCAGGGCGATATTATCGGTGAGATGGGCGCCACAGGCAACGTCAGCGGCTCCCACTTGCACTTTGAGGTCCGCCCAGGCGGTGGTGAACCTGCAAATCCGTTAAACTATCTGCCATAAATTTTTAAATGCTAAAAATCCGGAGGCTGTGCCTCCGGATTTTCTTATTATTCTTATTGTTCTTCCTCTCCCGTGTTTCCGGCAGGTGTATACCCCTCGTGCTTTACCAGCGCCTGCCCCTGATCCGAGAGGATCCAGTCATACAGTATCCTGGCCGGCGAGTCCGCCTCGGCGTCCTTGGCCACCACAACATAGTAGGGGTTCAATATCGGGTATTCCTGTGAGGCGATTGTCTCATCGCTCGGGGCCACGCCATCTATGGAGATTATCTTGAGCCCTTTGGCCATCTCCATGTCGGTGGCGTAGTAGAACACCGTGTACCCCAGCGCGCCGGTACCGCCGTCAAACTCCCGAACAGCGGCCATCATTCCCTCCATCGTAGGGATATAATCCGCCGGCGGATCCATAAATGGTGTGTCACCCATGACCAGTTTCTGGATTATCGCCTGGGAACCGGCCGTGGCGTTCCGCTGGAAGGCAACGATCGGCTCGTCCTCCCCTCCCACTTCACTCCAGTTGGTTATCTCCCCAGAGTATATTCCCCTGACCTGCTCTATGGTCAGATTATCCACCGGGTTATCCTCCTGTACCACAAATACCAGGGCCTCCATCGCAAATGGTGTCATAAGCCACTTGCCCTGCTCCTCAAACCGGCTCAGCATGCTCTCCTCAGGCTCCGCAGCCAGCAGCAGATCTACCTTTCCGTCCATCATCGCCTGATATGAAGCGGTGGTGCGGGAGAAACTCACAAGATCCGAAACCTGTTCACGGCTCTCACCCAGGAGCACACTGCATATAGCCTGAGCAATCGGTACCGTAGAGGTGGATCCGTCAAGCCTTGGAAAATTCTCACGTGTGAATTTGAACGCGTTTGGATCCTCCTCTTCCGGAGTCTCAGGTTCCTGTGTACCAGGCTCTTCCGGCTCCTCGGGTACGTTTGTCCCGCTGGAGCATGCCCCAAGGCTCAGGCAAAGTGCCAAAACAAGAAGTATAACTGACAGTCTCTTCATTTTCATTACCTCCTCTTCAGTCCCATTCGCCGGCTGGGAGAATGTAGCGGAATACTGTGTCTCCCTCTATATGCCGCAGAATTACTTGTGAATCGCCTGTGATAAACAGCATGTCCCCAGCCAGTGCCACCCTCTCGCTTGGGGCATGGGATACGGCGGCAATTATATCTCCATTCTCATCAAACAGTCTTGTCTCCCGCCCAGTATCGGTTATATAGTAGAGCTCCCCTGTCGCCATATCATAGCTGTAGAAACTATTTACATACAACAGCCCCTCTGATAAGACGCCGCCGGTATTCAGATTCACAAGGTATTGCTTATTGTCATCCTCATAGTCTGAGAAAAGCGCCATAGCTCCCATAATTGCCGATGGCCTGCCGGGCACCGTTACCCTTACGGTCCTGGCACCCTGTATAAATACCGTATCCTCCCCGTCTATATACCAGCACCAACCAGATCCGGTACCATATCCAAAGAATACATTGTGTCCCTCAGCCGGGCTGTCCACCCTGTCCATTGTGGCCGCATTGTATACCGCGGAGACAAGATATCCTGTCTCCCACCCATTCTGGGTATTTTCGTATACGACAAACTGATCTCCGCCATCCCATGTGATCCGGCTTATTCCTCCGGCCGTGAGCAGCTTATTGCCGGACTCATCGTAAACCGTGTATGACGAGTCCTCGTAGTTATAGTTCACATATTTGCCGTCCACAACGGGATCTGTACCTGGCAGCTGATCTGTTGGGGTGAGGCTGCCGGTCTCCTGATCTATCCACCAGCCCTGGCTGCCATAGTTCCGGATATACGGCCTGTCTCCTGCCCAGCCAGCGCCAAACAGCGCCATATATATGCCGATCTCATCAGGTATATCCTTTACACGGAAAAGCTCGCGTCCGTCTTCGGCGGACAGATACACCAGATCATCCCCGTCTCCAAGGAATATCCCGTTTTCAGAGCAGTCCTTTCTGCCCCAGAGGGTAGTTTCCCCGGCCATGATATATTTGAAGTCCGTACACCAGCTCCCGTCCTTGGCCGCCATAGCCCAGACTTCAGACGCCGTCCCGTCCTGGCTCTGTGCCGGCGTCTCTTTGCAAAGCATGTAGTATGGCAGAGGTTCCAGGTCGTAATAGCCGCTCTCCGTTCCTCCGTCCCAAACTTGTGACAGTACCGGATCCATTACAATCTCCCCGTACAGTGTCACAAGTCCATAGCGCGGGAATTCTGTCTGTCCTCCAAGCCTGTCCCCCTGGAACGGGATGATCGGTCCGTAATTCTCCGACGGTTTAAGTTCCGTCATCTCGTTGTCTGAGGCCCTGGTATATATTGGCTTTACAGGTGAATACGGCTCTAAAACGCTCCAGTCCACATTTACATCAGGCTGTCCCTCCGGATTATCCGGGAACTGCGGCGCCTCCGGTTCTTGTGTTTCCACGGTGGGAACCTCCTCCTCAGGCGTGTCCCCGCGTTCCGAGCAGGCTGTCAGTGCAGCCAAAATTGTTATCACCGAAAGGCAAAAAATCAGGCTCTTCCTTTTCATTGTCTATCGCACCCCCTTGAAAGGTGTAACGCTGTGTTTGGTATATCTACGTCTTCTGAGGATATGATACCCTTTTTTAATATGCTAATCATCTATTTTCAGTAACATCTGTTTACAACTTTTGTTCTTCGGGCAGTATATCTTGGGTCGTTTTTTAATTGTAGTTAAACTGCTGTCACCATACTGTAATTATTTTTTCCGATTTGCACTTTACCGCAAGCTGTAAGGCGGGTATAATAAAAAATCGTAAAAAATAATTATTTCATGTCCCTTTTTGGCGTTTTGACACGTCATAACTATAGACCTATTCTGTGGGAGGCACATCAATGAGAGGAAAACATGAGGCCAGCGGCAGAAGCTATGGAAGCTCAAAGGGCCGCCATGTGGCCGCAGATAAATCAAAGATAACGGGCGGAAACCCGAGAGATAGAGTGGGCGCTGCCGGCGGCAATGCCTCTTCCCAGCCGGGGCGCAGTCCACAGCCAGCGCGAAAAGGGAGAAAAAAGCGTAATCGCGGTGTCCAGGCCCTCATCATCACCGGCGCAGTGTTGCTTGCCCTTGTCATAGCCGTTTTTCTGCTCTACAGGAGGTGGGTGGTGAAGCCGGAACTTCCCAGCAATGATGACGGCAATCAGCCCAGTACGCAAGAGCCTGACACCCCGGATGACAGTAATGCTACAGATATTGACGCCGTGGCACCAATGGCAAGCGGCAATCGAAAGAGCGATGACTTCTATACGGTCATGATCACCGGCGCTGACAAGACCTCCAATAACACAGATACAATAATGGTGGTGTCATACGACGTGACTAACCAGAAGGCGGCTGTCATGTCCATACCCAGGGACACCCTTGTAAACGTGCGCTGGAACCCGAAGAAGATAAACAGCGTATACGGGGTAAACGGCAGCGGCGAGGAGGGCATAGATGCCCTGATGACCCAGGTGAGCCACATAGTAGGGTTTATGCCGGACTACTATATAATGATAAACTGGGAGCTGGTTGGCCAGATGGTGGATGCCATCGGCGGCGTCACGTTCGACGTGCCGTACGACATGGACTACGACGACCCGGCCCAGGATCTGCACATCCACTTTAAGAAGGGCGTACAGGAGCTTAACGGCCAGGAAGCCATGGAGCTTGTGCGCTGGAGGAAAAACAACAGCGGCATAGCCCTGGGCGACGTACAGCGCCTTGATATCCAGCACGATTTCCTCTCCGCTGTCTTAAAGGAGACTTTGCAGATACAGAACGTCACCAAAATCGGTGATCTTGTTGATCTTTTCAAAGCCAACACCCAGAGTGACCTGACTATTGAGAACCTGTTCTGGTTCGCGTCCCAGGCGGTGTTCGGCGGCCTGAAGGTGGAGGATGTGGAATTCTTCACAATGCCCTACGCCTCCGGTTATGATTATAAGGGTATATACTCCTACGTCTACCCCATACAGTCTGAGCTTATGGAGATCATCAACACAAAGCTCAATCCTTATGAGGCAGATGTCACCATGGCAAATGTGGACTGGATGAGCATTAATTCTAACGGTACCCTCTCCTCCACCACCGGTTCCCTGAAGGATTCCAGCATGGGATATATACCAGCCTCCGACCCTGAGCCGGAACCAGAACCAGAGCCAGAACCGGAGCCAGAACCAGAACCAGAACCAGAACCAGAACCGGAACCTGAGCCAGAACCGGAACCGGAGCCAGAACCAGAACCGGAGCCTGAGCCTGAGCCAGAACCGGAACCTGAGCCAGAGCCGGAACCGGAACCTGAGCCAGAACCGGAGCCAGAGCCAGAACCGGAACCTGAGCCAGAGCCGGAACCTGGCGGGGATAATGAGATACCTGACTGGATCGCCCCGGCAGGATGATTCCAGGCTCAAAAGGCAATTATATTGGATATGTCTATGGCCCGCTTAGTAGCGGGCCATAGATTTTTATTCATTCGCTATCACTATCACCACTGTGCCTCCCCGAGGAGGCAATCGCCGCCGGCCTGTCTCCCATGGCTTCCAGAGCCTTAATAAGCTCCTGTTCCCGGTCCTCCGAAAATGTGCGAGGTATCCACAGGCTTTTGTATACTTCCTTGGCCCTACTCCCATGGATGTCCCTTGTCTCCTTATAAAACCATCCCCGCATCCTGAGCGAGCGCTTGCTCACAGAAAACGATGCGAGCGTCATCAGTGTAAAAGAGAACTCCTCCCGCTGTTCCATGCTGCCGCTGTAGCCTGTATAGCGCAGGCCGCCCTGCGATGGCAGGTATATCCGCTGCACAAGCGATGTTCCCGCACAGTTGGCCCAGTAAATGAGAAGCGGCAGAAAAGAGAGCATCCCCATGGCCCCAACAGCCAGCAGCATCTGGCGCAGGAGCTGGATATTCCCGTCGTGCATCTGGGGCTTTGTCAGATAGAGTCCCAGGAATGCCAGCGCCAAAAGCCCAGGGCACCCCAACAGGAACAACCTCCTTGGGAATTTGAGATACTGCCTCCTTCTCGCCGGGTCGCTCTCAAGTACAACTGTACCGAAGTCCTCCGCCCTGTCCCTCTCCTGTGCCAGACGTTTTGAATTTAGAGCCCCATCCTCTCTATATTTCGTCCCAAAACACGCGATAAACGGTATCAGTATCCTCATTAGCACCGTGAGTGTTATAGAGAATATAAAGCAGCTGCTGACTATTTCAGAGAGTGGTTCAAATACCACTATACATATCAGCAGTCCAATAAGCTGCAGTGGGATCAGCCAGCTGCAAACACGCGTTAAAATCCTGGATTTAGACGGCCTGCCGCCCACTTCCGCCGCGCTCCGGCGCTGCTCTCCTTTCATTTGATGCCTCCCTCTTGTTGTGCATAAGTGATCACTACGCATTCTAAATGATCTCTGTTAAAATGCTGCCGGCATACAGTTAAAAATATGTAAAACACACAAAAATGTCCGTCTGAGCAAACAGACGGACATTCTATCGCATTGTAGCTTCAGGGGTTGTCCTCCACCTTGGATATGACCTTCTTATTTATACGCATCATAAAAACTATGGAGACTGCCAGGGACATCACCTCGGCTATGGGGAAAGCCCACCACACCATCCTTACGTTACCTGTAAGCGACAGCAGGTAGGCGACAGGTATGAGCACAACCAACTGCCTGGCAAAAGAGACGATCGCGCTGTACATGCCGCTTCCCAGCGCCTGGAACACGCTCCCGAACACTACGCATCCGCCGGCCACAAGGAAACCGATGGACATGGTCCGCAGCGCCGGGTCGCCTATCGCCAGCATATGCTCCGAAGCGTCAAAGAAGCTTGTGAGCAGGAAACTGGGGAGCAGCTGGAACACGGCAAAACCGATCAGTGTTATGATCTCGGCTATAATTACACTGAGTTTTATGGTCTTGACTATCCTGGAGCGCTTACCAGCGCCGTAATTGTAAGACACTATTGGCACCATACCCATGTTGAGTCCAAAAACCGGCATGAACACGAAGCTCTGTATCTTAAAGTACGCCCCGAACACGGCTGCAGCAGTCTCGCTGAATCCTGTGAGTATTTTGTTCATTGCGAAAGTCATAATCGAACCTATGGCCTGCATTATGGTAGTTGGCCCACCTATGGCGCAGATCTCCTTTATGACCCTCCCGCTGGGCCTTCCCTTAAGTGAAAAATTTATCTCACGATTCTTCTTTATGTGGAATATTATTGCCAGCAGTGCGGCAAGTATTTGGCCGAGTACCGTTGCCAGTGCGGCACCAGCCACGCCCATTCTCGGAAATCCCAGGTAGCCGAAGATCATGATAGGATCGAATATGATGTTGAACACGGCTCCCACAGTCTGGGTGATCATCGTGTAGAACGTCTTGCCAGTTGACTGGATAAGCCGTTCAAAAATTATCTCGAAGAACACGCCAAACGACATTATGCAGACTATCTGCAGGTAATCCACAGCCATGTCTATCGTCTCAGGGTTCGTATCCGCGCCTGCCTGCATCTCCATAAGTGGCCTTGCGAAGAATATGCCTATCAGCAGGAAGATAAGATATCCCGCAAACGTCATGAACACCCCGTTACGGGCCACCTCATTCACCTTTTTGTAGTCCTTCTGGCCAAGCGCTCTGGACACAAGGGCGTTTGTCCCCACGCCTATGCCGCTGGCAACGGCAATGAGAAGCACCTGCACTGGAAACGCCAGAGTGACGGCCGTGAGAGCAGCCTCACTTACACGGCTGACGAAAATGCTGTCCACAATATTATACAGGGCCTGTACAAGCTGGGAGGCCATCATAGGCAGCGACATGCTTAGCAGCAGTTTCGGTATGGGCATCACGCCCATCTTATTTTCTCGGAGTGTGTTTTCGCTCATCGGCACAATTTTCCTTTCACTAATTATTACTTTATCACTTTACAATCACAATTAATTATTATGCCGATTTTTGTCATTTCTGTCAATAGAATATTTTTGCGGGGTCAAATTGTTGATCAAAATGCTAACAGCAGCCAGCAGGACAAATAAGTCCTACTCCTAACGGATAGTCGCCATAGGGAGTGCCTCAACGGAATCAGCTGTTGCGGCTGCCCTTGCGTTTTTCTCTTGATGTGATAATATGTAGCCGGACAGGCTGATAAACTTAAATTTGGGTGGGTTCCTATGAAGATCAAAAAATGCGTAAAAAATTCTTTTGTTGTAATCGGCAAAGAAGGTTCAACTCTGGATGGTGAGGGCTTTATTCAAAAATTGTGGTCGGACGCGAACTCCCATTTCAACGAAATCCAGCCGTTAGCTAAAAGAGATAAAAATGGCAGTTTAGTTGGTATTTGGGGCGCCATGTCCGATTATTCCCGTTTATACAGGCCCTGGGAAGACAACTTCAGCAAAGGGCTGTACCTTGCTGGCGTTGAATGTGTTGATGATGCCAAAGCGCCTGCTGGATGGGCAAAATGGACTATTCCCAGCTATGAATACATTTGCGCGGAGGTTGAAAATGAAAATACATTTTCAGAGGTATTAGACTATATGAGGTCAAATAATATCACATTGGTTGGAGCTGTCCAGGATTTTTCCTGTCCTTTAAGTGGAAAAAATTATATGTTTTTCCCCATCAGAATTATTTGACCATTCTCTTACCTAGATCCGCCCCAGCTTCCCTGTCCGCCCTTTTCACAATATAGCGTCTTCACATTACAATAAAACCGACCTATGATCCTAACCATAGGTCGGTTTAACTGTTTTTCTGGCGACTACAGAACAGATCGGCTCTATACCGTTATTTTATGTCCTTGCCATAGGGGAATTATAGCATCAGCCTCTCAAATACTTAACCGCTGAGGCGAACAATCCCATGTCGTACTCACCTGGAACATTTTTATATAAGCCGCCCACGCGTTCTGAGTGGCCCATTTTGCCAAATACACGGCCGTCAGGCGAGGTTATCCCCTCAATAGCCTCGATGGAGCCGTTGGGGTTATAGTCTATGTCCATGGTGGGTGCGCCGTCCATGTCCACGTACTGAGTGGCTATCTGGCCGTTCTCCGCCAGCTTGCTCACAAGTTCCTCAGAGCACAGGAACCGGCCCTCACCATGGGAGACAGGCACCGTGTATACCTCTCCCGGCTTGGTGGCGGCAAACCATGGCGACAGATTTGACGCTACCCGGACACGCACCAGCCTTGACTGGTGGCGGCCTATTGTATTGAAGGTCAGCGTCGGGCAATTCTCATCAGTGTCAATTATCTTGCCATATGGCACCAGGCCCAGCTTTATGAGAGCCTGGAACCCGTTGCAGATGCCACCCATAAGGCCGTCCCGCTTTTCCAAAAGCTCCGTCACAGCCTCACGCACCGCTGCGTTGCGGAAGAAGGCGGTTATGAATTTGCCGGAACCGTCCGGCTCATCGCCGCCGGAGAAGCCGCCCGGTATGAACACCACCTGGCTCTCCCGCACCTTATCTGCGAATACCTCCACGCTCCGCGCTATATCGGACGCTGACAGGTTCCTAATTACGAATATCTCCGGCCTGGCCCCCGCCTCCTCAAAGGCACGGGCCGTATCGTACTCACAGTTGGTGCCGGGGAACACCGGTATAAGCACCTGGGGATGGGGCGTGACAAGCTTCCTGGATGGGAAGCGAGAGTTGCTCTCAAAGCTGAAAGCCCGTGGCTTCCTATCGCTCTTTTCAGCCGTTTTTGTTGGATACACGCTCTGGAGCCTGCCCTCATATATACTCAGCAGCTCCTCAAGCGAAACGGCGTCGCTGCCCTGGGATATAAGCCCTGTGTCGTTGGTATATCCCAGCAGGTCGCCAAGTATGGGCCCATCGGTGAGCTCCACTACAAAGCCGCCGTAGCATGGCGTGAAGATGTCCTCCATGTCCCTATAGTCAGAGAAGTCAAATCCAAGCTTGTTGCCAAGGCACATTTTCAGGACCGCCGCTCCCGGGCCGCCCTTGTCCACCGCGTAACAGGCAAGCAGCCTGCCCGCCTTTCTCAGGGAGGCAAGCATCTCAAACATATCGCGCAGGCTGTCCGCCGTTGGCAGCTCATTCTCCAGCTCGGGCCTATATAGGCAGACCATATGTCCCGGCCCCTTGAATTCGTTTGTCAGTATCTGATCCTCGGTGCCGTGGGTCACGGCAAATGATACAAGTGTAGGCGGCACATCCAGATCCTCAAAGGAGCCGGACATGGAATCCTTCCCTCCGATGGCGCCCACTTCCAGGTCACGCTGCGCCTTCAGGGCCCCGAGCAGCGCCGCCAAGGGCTGTCCCCAGCGTTTTGGATCTGTCCCGGGCTTCTGGAAATACTCCTGGAATGTGAGGTATGTCTCCTCAAATGTGGCGCCGGTGGCGATCAGCTTACATATGGACTCCACCACAGCCAGGTACGCCCCGCGGAATGGGTCCCTCTCCATTATCATGGGGTCGTATCCCCAGGCCATAAAGGTACAATCCGTGGTATGCCCGTGCTCAAGAGGTATCCTGTGGGCCATGGCCTGGATAGGCGTGAGCTGGTACTTGCCACCAAAGGGCATGAGCAGCGTCCCGGCTCCGATCGTCGAGTCAAAGCGCTCGGCAAGCCCCCGCTTTGAACATATGTTGAGATCCCCAGCCACACGGCGCATATTATCCTGAAGGTTGCCCTCAATTGGGTCATACATGGGCCGCGGGGCCTGGACCTGGACACTTGTAACCTTTGGAGCGCCGTTTGTGTCCAAAAATTCCCTGGAAATATCTACTATCTTCTTTCCGTTCCACTCCATCACGAGCCTCGGGTCGGCCGTGACAGTGGCTATGACTGTGGCCTCCAGATTCTCAGATGAAGCAAGTGTAAGGAAACGCTCCACGTCGCTCTCCGACACCACGACTGCCATGCGTTCCTGGGATTCGGAGATGGCCAGCTCCGTGCCGTCAAGTCCCTCGTACTTCTTTGGAACTGCATTCAGATTTATATTCAATCCGTCCGCCAGCTCTCCTACCGCTACCGAGACGCCGCCAGCTCCGAAATCGTTGCACCGTTTTATCAGCTCAACCGCGTCCTTGCTGCGGAACAGGCGCTGCAGTTTTCTCTCCTCCGGCGCATTGCCCTTCTGGACTTCGGCGCCGCATGTCTCAACCGAGTGTGAGTCATGGGCCTTAGATGAACCTGTGGCACCGCCGATGCCGTCCCTGCCTGTACGTCCGCCCAGAAGTATCACCTTGTCGCCTGGCTCCGGAGTCTCACGGCGCACGTGCTTTGCCGGCACGGCTCCGATGACCGCGCCTATCTCCATGTGCTTTGCCGCGTAGCCAGGGTGGTATATCTCGTCAACGATCCCTGTCGCCAGCCCTATCTGGTTGCCGTACGAGCTGTAGCCCGCGGCGGCGCCCCTCACCAGCTGCCGCTGCGGCAGCTTGCCGGGGATAGTGTCCTCCACCGGTACCGTAGGGTCGGCAGCGCCGGTGACACGCATGGCGGCATACACGTAAGCGCGGCCTGAGAGGGGATCCCTTATGGCCCCGCCAATACAGGTGGCCGCTCCGCCGAACGGTTCTATCTCCGTTGGGTGGTTATGAGTCTCATTTTTGAAGAGCAGCAGCCAGCGCTGAGGTCTTCCGTCAACTGTGACCTGCATCTTGACTGTGCAGGCATTTATCTCATCCGACTCGTCAAGAAGGCGCAGCCGGCGTGTGGCGCGCAGATATCTGGCGCCTATGGTGGCCAGATCCATGAGGCACAGCGGCTTCTTGCTGCCGCACTTCATCCGCATGGCCATGTAGTTTTCGTACTCCCTCTGGGCGAGCTTGTCCTCAAACTCCACGTCCTCTATCCTGGTAAGGAAAGTGGTGTGCCGGCAGTGATCTGACCAGTAGGTATCTATCATCCGTATCTCGGTGATGGTGGGGTCTCTGTCCTCGCTGATAAAGTAGTCACGGCAGAAAGCCAGGTCATCGTCATCCATGGCAAGGCCGTACTTCTTCACAAACGCGTCTATATCCCCGCCCTGAAGATCACGAAAGCCCGTCAACGTCTCGACCTCAGTCGGGACAGCGTACTCCTGCCTCAGTGTCTCCGGCTTTTCAAGACTGGCCTCCCTGGCCTCCACCGGGTTGATCACGTAATTCTTTATCCGCCCAAGCTCCTCCGGGCTGAGTTCTCCCTGAAGGGCATAGACCTTGGCGGTCCTGACCAGAGGCCGCTCTCCCTGGGAGATTATCTGCACACATTGTGCCGCACTGTCAGCGCGCTGGTCAAACTGTCCGGGCAGATACTCCACCGCAAACACCGTATAACCGGTGAACTCCGGTTCCTCATATGTGTCATCAAGCTGCGGCTCGGAGAACACAGTCCGGCGGCACTCGTTGAAGAGGCTCTCGTCTATCCCCTCCACATCGTAGCGGTTTAGGAGCCTGAGCCCAGTCAGCGACCTTATTCCAAGGAGCTCCCGTATATCGCTCAGAAGCTCTGCCGCTTCAAGTCCCAGTCCAGGTTTCTTCTCCACGAACACTCGAAATACCATCTTATTCCTCCTTAAGTGCGGCAAGCGCTCTTCCGCCTATATCGCTCCGGCAGAAACCGTTTTCAAATTTCACCTTGGCGGCGTAGTCATACGCGCCGGCAACGGCCTTCTCCAATGTATCCTCTATGGCCGTAACTCCCAGCACTCTCCCTCCGTGGCTGCAGAGCTTTCCATCCCTCTCCTCAGCGCCGGCAACGTATATCTCCCTGTTGGCCTCTGGCGCCGGAAGCGTTATGGGGCATCCGCTCTCATACTTCACCGGATAGCCTTTGGATGCCAGTACCACACAGCAGGCGGACTTATCAGAAAACTTTACCTCAGTCTCCCCAAGCCTGCAGTCTGTCACTGCCCACATGACCCGCAGCAGGTCACTCTCCAAAAGCGGCAGCACCACCTGTGTCTCTGGGTCGCCAAAACGGCAGTTATACTCGATAACCTTCGGGCCATCCTTCGTTATCATAAGGCCAAAGTAAAGGCATCCCTTGAAGGGCCGCCCCTCTTCCCTCATGGCATTAATGGTTGGCAGGAATATCCTTTCCATGCACTCTTTGGCCACCTGCGGAGTGTAGTAAGGGTTCGGCGCCACAGTGCCCATACCGCCTGTATTAGGGCCTGTGTCGTTGTCGCCCGCCCTCTTGTGGTCCATGCTGGACACCATTGGGACTACCGTGGTCCCGTCAGTGAACGACAGCACTGATACCTCCGGTCCCTCAAGATACTCCTCTATCACTATGGACGCGCCGCTGTCACCGAAGACCCTGTCTCCCATTATTGACTTCACCGCGTCTCTGGCTTCCTCCCTGGTCATAGCCACTGTGACACCTTTTCCCAGAGCGAGCCCGTCGGCCTTCACAACGGTGGGTATCGGGCATGTCTCTATGTACTCCATTGCCTTGTCCATATCTGTGAATACCTGATAGGCCGCTGTCGGGATACCGTATTTGTGCATCAGTTCCTTGGCGAACACCTTGCTGCTCTCAATGATAGCGGCGGACTTCCTGGGGCCAAAGCACGGCACTCCGGCATCCTCCAGCGCATCCACAGCGCCCAGTGCCAATGGATCATCCGGTGCCACGATAGCGTAGTCAACGTGGTTCTTAATGGCAAAGCGCACGATGCCGGGTATATCCTTGGCGTCGATCGGCACACACTCGGCGTCAGCGGCTATACCTCCATTCCCAGGCAGCGCGTATATCTTCTCCGCGCGAGGATTCTTCTTAATAGCTTTTATTATAGCGTGTTCGCGGCCTCCGCCGCCGACAACTAGAATCTTCATTTTTTTCTCCTTGGAGGTGTGTGGGTTTTTCGTGGTGACGGATAAAGTTACATACTGCCGATCCTATCCCCTCTGGAATGCGGCGGGGTCATAAGATTGCCCCCGCTCTAACCGGCCAGCCTATCATCAATGGTGGAACAGGCGCATGCCTGTAAATGCCATCGCTATCCCGTATTTATCGCATGTGTCTATGACGTTCTGATCCCTCACGGAGCCGCCCGGCTGAGCCACATATTTTACTCCGCTCTTGGCTGCCCGCTCAATATTGTCGCCGAATGGGAAGAAGGCGTCGGAACCAAGGGATACGTCGGTTATGGTGTCAAGGTACTCCCTCTGCTCCTGTGCCGTGAATGGCGCCGGCCTCTCGGTAAAGTAACGCTGCCACACCCCGTCTGCCGTCACGTCCTCCTCGTTCTTGTTGATATATCCGTCTATCACATTGTCCCTGTCCGCCCTGCCAAGGCCGTCTTTGAAGGGAAGTTCAAGCACGCGCTGTGACTGCCTCAGATGCCATGTGTCAGCCTTCCCTCCGGCAAGGCGCGTGCAGTGGATGCGTGACTGCTGTCCCGCTCCCACGCCTATAGCCTGTCCGTCGGCCGCAAAACATACTGAATTGGACTGGGTGTATTTCAGTGTTATGAGAGAGATAATAAGATCCTGGCGTGCCCACTCAGGTATGTCCTTATTCTCAGTCACCACATTTGTGAGAAGCTCGTGATCTATCTTAAAGTCGTTCCTCCCCTGGGAGAAGGTGACGCCGAATACGTCCTTTGTCTCCTCGTGGGCCGGTACATAATCTGAGTCTATCTGTACAACGTTGTATCCGCCCTTCTTCTTTGAGGAGAGTATCTCCAGCGCCTTCGGCGTATAGCCCGGTGCTATGATACCGTCGGATACCTCACGCTTTACTATCCTTGCTGTAGTCTCGTCACACACATCCGAGAGCGCTATCCAGTCACCAAAGGAGCTCATTCTGTCGGTCCCGCGCGCCCTTGCGTACGCGCAGGCCAGCGGCGAATCCTCAAGGCCGTCTATGTCGTCCACAAAGCAGGCGCGCCGCAGCTCCTCTGAGAGGGGCTTGCCAATCGCGGCGCCGGCCGGGGACACGTGCTTGAAGCTTGCGGCGGCCGGCATTCCCAGCTCACGCCTCATCTCACGGACAAGCTGCCATGAATTGAGCGCGTCCAGAAAGTTTATATATCCGGGACGGCCGTTCAGAACCTGAATGGGCAGTTCCCCTCCGTCGCGCATGAAAATCTTAGACGGCTTCTGGTTTGGATTACAGCCGTACTTGAGCTCAAATTCCTTCATTCCTCATCCTCCTGGTTCTTATTGTATATCCTGCTCTCAAACTCCCCGGAGCTCACCTTGGTATACCTTACATATAGGGACACCTTATTGTCCTTATCCAAATTCTCCCACAGCATGTTCCCGAAGGCGTCGATATCGTTGCCTAGGCCGACCTCCTCCGGCTCACCGGCAAAAGACGGCAGCGGCTCGCCATCGCCAATATATGTGTGGATGAAGCGGCCTGAACCGGGTATGGGCGGGTACTCAAACGTCTCTCTCACGCAGTACTTGCCGCTCTGGTCGGCGCTCTTCAGTATGGACAGCTTAAAGCTGCCGTCAGGCTCCTGTATACCGGAGATCCTGGGCGTCCAGTTCGGTCCGTCGGGCTCAAACGTCCTAGTCCTGAGCGCCGCCTCAAAGGAAGCCCCCTCGTCGAGGAAACTGCATATAGTGTCTGTCTGGTCCCCGTTGGTGACTACCAGCTCATCTCCAACCTTTCTGACTGGGTTATATATAATGAGGCTTGGGTCTGTCATGGCAGACTCGTCATATGCCTTGGTCCTTATGCCGTCCTCTGTGTTCTCAAATACCCTGTTTCTGGAATTGGTGCTCCTGCCCATAATGAAATAGGCAGCCACGGCCCATTTGCCGTCTGGCGACACTCCCATTACAATCCCACGTCCCGGGTAAGAATTTCCCTTTAAAAGCTCTCCGATGTCGTTTCTCACGCTCTCTCTTCTCCTTTCTCCTCCAGCAGCTTTCTGGAGACCATCTCTGCCGCCTCCGGCAGTATTACCCACTCGGCCTGCTCCATAACCCTCTTCTGAAGGGTTTCAGGAGTGTCGCCATCCTCAATATAAACAGCCCTCTGGGCGATTATACGCCCTCCGTCCGGTACCTCGTTAACATAGTGAACGGTAGCTCCTGTCACCTTCACACCGTATGACAGAGCAGCCTCATGGACACGCAGGCCATAGAATCCCTTACCGCAGAAGGATGGGATCAGGCTTGGGTGCACATTTATTATCTGCTCCGGATACTGGCGCACGAACCGCTCTGATAGGATGCTCATAAAACCAGCCAGCACTATAAGGTCTATGCTGTGGTTCTGGAGCGTCTCCAGAAGCCGTTCCTCAAAGCCCGCCTGGTCAAGCCCCATAGCCTTTTTGGAGATGACAGCGGTCTCAATGCCGGCGTTCTCGGCCCTCGTCAGGGCATACGCGCCCGTAACATTGGACACCACGAGCACGATCTCACCGCTGCTTATTATCCCGCTTTTCTGGGCGTCTATCAGCGCCTGGAGATTAGTTCCGCCTCCCGAGACAAGAACGGCGATACGCGTTTTCAGCATAGTTCCATCCTCACCTGGCTCTCCACAACCTCTCCGCAGAGATAGGCGTCTTCACCGTTCTCCTTGAGACAGTCTACAGCGTCCTGGGCCCTGTCTGCCGGCACTATGGCCGTCATTCCCACGCCCATATTATATACATTGAACATCTCCCGCTCTGATATGTTTCCAAGCTTTGCAAGCAGCGGGAATATTGGCGGTATTTTAATGGACTGCCTGTATATTTTGGCTCCCAGCCCATCTGGCAGCGCCCGCGGGATATTCTCATAGAATCCGCCGCCTGTTATGTGAGCCAGTGACCGTACAGGCACCTTATCCAGCAGGGCCAGCACAGGCTTTACATATATCCTGGTCGGTGTGAGCAGGACGTTGCCTATCCTCTCACCGCTTAACTCATCGAACCTCTCGTTAAGGTCCGTGCCCGAGTCAGCCAGCACCTTGCGCACCAGTGAAAAGCCGTTGGAGTGCACGCCCGATGAGGAGATCGCTATAATAGCGTCACCCGCCCTGGCGCTCTCCGGCTGCAGCACCTTCTTTTTATCGACTATGCCAACTGAGAAACCGGCCAGATCGTACTCCTCCTCCGGCATAAGTCCCGGGTGTTCCGCGGTCTCTCCGCCGATGAGGGCACACCCCGCCTGCACACACCCCTCGGCTATCCCGGAGACTATCTGTGCTATGCGCTCAGGTATATTCCTTCCGCAGGCGATATAGTCAAGGAAGAAGATCGGCTTCGCTCCGGAACATATAATGTCGTTAACACACATGGCCACGCAGTCTATCCCCACCGTATCGTGACGGTCCAGGTCAAAAGCCAGTTTAAGCTTTGTGCCGACTCCATCTGTGCCGGACACCAGCACCGGCTCTTCCATTCCGGCGAGATTCGGTACAAACAATCCGCCAAAACCACCGATATCGGTGTCGGCCCCTGGGATCATGGTCCTTTTAACGGAGCTCTTCATAAGCTCCACCGCCCTATAGCCGGCGGTTATATCTACGCCGGCGGCGGCGTAGCTTTCAGATCTGGAGTTTTCCATACTCGACCTCCTGGTTTTGTGTTGATTGTGATGGTGCGGATGGATCTGCCGTCACTCCCTGCCATTCCAGCAGTAGGTGCAGAGCTTGCACTTGTCTATTCCAACCGCATCCAGGGTGTTGTCCAGCGACTGATACTGCAGGGAATCAAATCCCAGCTTCCTGCATATGCTCTCCCTCATGGCTCGTCCCCTGTCCGTATATCCATTTACATAGTCTTCGGCATGGGAGAATCCTTCATCACCCTCCAGCTCCTTTATTGTGCGGCGGGCTATGAGGTCCATATCCGAGGTGCTTCGTGAGAAATTCAAATACTTGCAGCCGTACATTATTGGCGGACAGGCGGAACGCATGTGCAGCTCCTTCGCTCCATTCTCGGAGAGGAAGTTTACCGTACCTCTGAGCTGAGTGCCGCGCACTATCGAGTCGTCCACAAAGAGGAGCTTTCTGCCGCGGATGAGCTGGTGTACAGGTATGAGCTTCATCCTGGCCACCTGGTTCCTCACTTCCTGACGCTGGGGCATAAAGCTTCTGGGCCAGGTCGGCGTATATTTTATAAACGGCCTGGCGTACGGTATGTGGCTCTCGTTTGAGTAGCCTATAGCGTGTCCCACTCCGGAATCAGGTACGCCGCATACAAAATCCACATCAGGTATACCATCCAGAGATCTATCCAGTTTTGCCAGCAGCCGCCCGTTCTGATTCCTGGAGAGCTCCACATTTGACCCCTCATAACAGGCGTTGGGGTAACCATAATACGTCCACAGGAAAGTGCATATCCGCATCTCGTCGCCTGGAGGGAGCAGCGTCTCATATCCTTCCGGAGTAATGCGCACTATCTCGCCTGGACCGATATCCCGCCTGTAACGGTAGCCAAGCTTCTCAAAGGCAAAGGATTCAAAGGACACGCAGAACCCATCATCGTCCTCGCCTATGATTATCGGGAGCCTTCCGAGCCTGTCCCTGGCGGCTATGATCTCCCCCTTGTCTGTCAGAATGAGGATGGAGGCGGTGCCATCTATCTCCTGCTGGGCGTACCGTATACCCTCTGCAAAGCTGCCCCGCTGGTTTATAAGGGCCGCCAGCAGCTCCACCTGGCTTATCCTGCCGCCTCCCATGGCCTCGAAGTGGCCGTGCGTCTCATTTAAGAACCTGTTTGCCAGTTCCTCCTGGTTGTTTATTATACCTATCATCGATATGGCGCAGACTCCCAGCCTGCCACGAATAAGAAGGGGCTGTGGGTCTGTATCGCTGATACAGCCTATCGCGGAAGTGCCATGCATTTCCGCCGCGTCACTCTCGAATTTTGTGCGGAAGGGGGAGTTTTCAATATTGTGTATCTCGCGCTGTATCCCCTCGTCCCGGTTCCAGACAGCCATACCACCGCGCCGTGTCCCCAGATGTGAATGATAGTCAGTTCCGAAAAACACGTCCAGTACAGAGTCTCTTTTTGAAGTAACTCCAAAAAAACCGCCCAATTTATCTTGCCTCCAATTCCCGGCGTCCTGTGCGCCGCCAGAGTTTATTTATTGTACTTCTCTTCAAGCTCCCTGCCTGAGGCGAGCATCTTCTCAAAGCCGGCCTCCCTGTGCTCCCGAAGCTTCTCCTGAAGTCCCTTGTCCTCGATGGCCAGCATCTCCACCGCCAGGAGCGCTGCGTTGACAGCACCGTTCACGGCAACTGTTGCCACGGGTATCCCTGAGGGCATCTGAACCGTGGACAGCAGCGCGTCCATACCGTCCAGTACAGCAGATGAGCATGGTATGCCTATTACCGGCAGGGTAGTGTTTGCCGCCACGGCTCCCGCCAGATGGGCCGCCATCCCCGCAGCCGCTATGATCACGCCGAAACCGGCTTCCCTGGCGCCCGCAGTAAATGAACTCACTTTCTCCGGTGCCCTGTGCGCCGAGTAGACGTGCACCTCAAATGGCACACCAAAGCTCTCAAGTGTGTCTATGGCCTTCTGTACTACAGGCAGGTCGCTGGCACTGCCCATGAGTATACCGACTTTCTTCATGGCATCCTCCAAACACGCAATATATAATTAAATGTATCGACGCGCAAAAAATAAAGATCTGCCCCCAGCCCAATAGTGTTAATACCAACAATGAAAGCCGTAAGACAGATCTGCCCGTTATCCGGGGAGAGCGGCAAAAGCCCCCGTACGCGTCACCAGGGGGGCAGTTCTTCTCTCAAAAATTTTACATTCTTATTATAATTTATATTTTCCGCAACAGTCAAGGGCTTTCAGCCCATATGAAAATTTCTGTTCCTTTGGACAATTTCCGGCCTGCTTCCAGTGAAAGATTCGACATTTTTTCCTGTATCAACCCATATTTTACCTTATATCTTGCGTTTATATGCAGATTAAGTGGATCTTAACACCATTTGAATTGACAAAAGGTGGGATTTACGGTAAATTGATAAAGTAACAGTTACTAAACATCGAAGCAGCCGATTCTGTTAAAATATCGCGGAGGTTTACATAATGTTAGATATATTTGAAAAATGCACCACCCATCCTCTGGCCGGTGAGGCACGGAGGCTCGGCATCTACCCATATTTTCACGCCCTCGAGTCCAGGCAGGACGTGGAGGTTATCATGGAGGGCAAGCGCCGGATAATGCTTGGCTCAAACAACTATCTGGGCCTCACTGTAAACGAAGAGGTAATAAACGCCGGCCTTGAGGCTCTCAGGCAGTATGGGACCGGATGTTCAGGTTCACGGTTTTTGAACGGCACTCTCCGGCTCCATCAGGAGCTTGAGGCAAAGTTGGCCGCTTTCCTCCGCAAAGAGGATGTGGTCACCTTCTCCACCGGCTTTCAGTCGAATCTGGGAATAATCTCGGCTGTGGTCGGCAGGAGCGATTACGTCATATGTGACCGGGAGAACCACGCCAGCATCTATGACGGCTGCCGTCTCTCTTACGGTACGATGCTCCGGTATAAGCACAGCGACATGGAGGACCTGGAGCGTCAGCTCCAAAAGGTCCCGTCTGAGTGCGGATGCCTGATTGTCACCGACGGCGTATTCTCCATGGGCGGCGATATCGCAAATCTTCCGGAAATAGTGCGCCTTGCCAGGGAGTACGGCGCCAGGGTGATGGTTGACGACGCCCACGGCCTCGGCGTGATCGGCGATGGCGGCCGCGGCACCGCCAGCTACTTTGGGCTGGAAGACCAGGTGGATATATACATGGGCACATTCTCCAAGTCTCTGGCCTCCCTGGGCGGATATATGGCCGCCTCTGCCCGTGTCTGCGACTATGTGCGCCACGTCTCAAGGCCGTTTATCTTTTCAGCGTCCATAACCCCCGTCTCCTGCGCCACAGCCATAGCGGCCCTGGATCAGCTTGAACGGCATCCGGAGCTGGTGGATCAGCTTCGGCATATCTCCTCCTTCTTCCGTCAGAGCCTTCTGGACCGTGGAATAAAGATACGCATGTCCGACACCCCAATAATCCCTATATATACTTACGAACCCATCGAGACTCTCACGATAGCCAAGGAGTTATACGACGAGGGGGTGTATGTAAACTCCTCTCTCCCCCCGGCAGCTGCCCCACATGAGTGCCTTCTGCGCACTTCCCTTATGGCCACACACACCGAGGAGCTTGTCACAGAGGCCGCGGACATTATTCAGAAGGTGCTGGAGGCGAAGGGATTATGCTGAGAGCCGACGGCAGGAACGTCCTTATAACCGGCGGCTCCAGCGGTATCGGCCTTGAGACGGCCAAGGCTCTC
>CALXAF010000180.1 GCA_944386185.1 uncultured Oscillospiraceae bacterium | reverse complement strand
CAGTGAAGAACATCTCTTTCGCCCGGGCCGGACCAATGAGCATGGGCAGGCGGTAACTGCCGCCCCAACCTGGCATCACACCCAGGGAGGCCTCAGGCTGAGCGAATCTTGCCTCTGTAGTGGCTACTATCATATCGCAGGCCATAGCCAGCTCAAGACCGCCGCCAAGGGCGTAATGCTCGACCTTCGCTATGACAGGTATGCTCAGCTGCTGCAGTTTTTGAAACACTCTGTGCCCGTTTCTGACCCAGTCCACTATGTTGGTAGCGTCCAGGCCCTCGAGAGCGTGGATGTTAGCACCCACGAAGAAAGATTTGGGAGAGGCGCTCTGAACAACTACGGCCCTTATGCTGGTATCTCCCGCAATCTCATTTATGATGCCGTCCAGCATAGCGATTGACTCCCAGTCGAGGGTGCATGGGTGGCGCTCTATCTCCTCAAAGGCAGTTATGTATGCTACGGCATCTTTTATTTCATATTTTATCTTTGTTGACATTTTTATGTACGCTCCTATTCAAAAATAGAGGGATCCATCGTCTTCAGGTCCTTGGCTATCTCGGGCCTGAAGTCCATATGGGCAAGGATATCCCTCTCCAGATCCACTCCTGGGGCTATTTCGACGAGGGTAAGGTTCCCGCTTTCCAGTGTGAACACGGCCCGCTCAGTAACATAGAGAACAGGCTGCTCTATTGAGCTGGCGTATTTACCGCTGAAGGTGACCTGATCTACAGAGGATACGAACTTGTTTATGGCCCCCTCCTGGACTATCTCCAGAGCTCCATTCTCTATCTTTGCCTTCAGACCTTTTGCTGTGAATGTGCCACAGAAAACTACCTTCTTTGAATTTTGAGAGATATTTATGGCGCCGCCGCATCCTGACAATAACTTTCCGGTCTTACTAGAATTGACGTTGCCGCTCGCGTCCACCTGGGCCATACCTAGGAAGCAGCAGTCGAGTCCGCCCCCGTCATAGAAGTTGAACTGCTCATTTTGCTCAACCATTGAACTGGGGTTATATGATACGCCGAATATTATCCCTGGCATCGGCATTCCGCCTATTATACCCTGCTCAACAGTAAAATTCAGACTATCTAGGAACCCCTCTTCTCTTGCCACAGCCGCCACGCCGTCCGGCATTCCTACGCCCAGATTTATGACCGCTCCTGCCTGGAGCTCCTTAGCCGCTCTCCGTGCCACTACCTTGCGGGGGCTCATCTCCATTGGCGCAAGAGAGGCAACAGGGGAGTGCACATTGCCTGCCAGAGCCGGGTCATATACACGATCGCAGGTCTGCTGCTGCTCCGGGTCAACTACTATGTAGTCCACATATATGCCCGGTATTACCACATCTTTTGGATGGGCGTACTGGTCTGAGAGATATTTTACCTGAGCTATTACTATGCCGCCGCTGTTTTTCACAGCCTGAGCAATAGAGCGTCCGTCCAGAACAGCGGCCTCTTCCTCATAGGTGATATTTCCGCTTTTATCTGCCGTTGTCCCACGCACAAGGCCGATGTCAAACTTGAACGCTGGATACCACAGCCACTCCTCACCACCGAGTTCCAGCACTTTGACCAGATCCTCACTGGCAGATTTATTGAGCTTGCCACCATCCAGCCGTGGGTCTATAAAGGTGTGAAGGCCAGTTTTAGTTATGACGCCCGGGGTGTGGGCTGCCACTGCCTGGTACATCTGGGACA
The DNA here is from genome assembly GCA_944386185.1 of uncultured Oscillospiraceae bacterium. Classification (GTDB taxonomy): domain Bacteria; phylum Bacillota; class Clostridia; order Oscillospirales; family Oscillospiraceae; genus RUG626. The sequence goes on along the minus strand of CALXAF010000180.1, from coordinate 2,736 downwards.
TGACGCCTTGTGGGAAATTATAGGCTTCTATCTTTTCATCCAGGGCAAGCTGCGCCATTTTTGGGGCCATTCCCCAGTGACCGGCTATATCCCTTTTTACAAGTCCCTCATAGGCGAGAGCGTCCGTGCCGTATGTGTCCTTGTCTCCTATACCGTTGGCGTGATACAGCGTCAGGTTTCTCGGAGAGCCCGTTTCCTGAAAATGCTCTCCTAACTTCTTCAATATATATGTTGGCTCGCAAACTCCGCCGCCGGAACCCAGGATGGCAACAGTATTACCGTCCCGTATCAGCGCCACAGCTTGCTCAGCACTAATTATCTGGGGCATGATATTCTCCTTATAAGTATTATTTTACATCGGTCCCCACCGCGTCAGCCGTTGATGCGGCTTTGGGCGGCAACAACGATAAGTTCATCCTTCGGGTCGCTGTCAATAAGCGCCGTATCCATGATCATGAACTGCTGATCGAGATATGGAGTGCTGGCAAAGTCCACGACTTTGCCCTGCAGGCAGAAGTAGTAGTCAGGACGTATGACCTGCTCAGCCTCAAAGATAGAGCACTCATCCCACAGTTTCTCAACCGCCTCGCGGTACTCCTCAACAGTCGTGGTGATTGCCCGTCCATCACTGCGCTGTATCTTGATGAATCCTTTGTCATCAAGTCCGCATACTGCTAGGTCGCCCTTTTGCTCGTGCCCGTATACAGTGAAGAATCCGGTCTCAGCCAGGATATTCAGCTCTTTCTTATCCGCGCGCAGAGCATCCGCCGCTATCTGCAGCTTCTCTTCAGCCGTGGCAGGCTTGAGGATATCCGCAGTCTTCACTTCAGTGGAGCCAGTGGCTATAGCCATTATCTTGGATGTCTGTGAGTCTATCTCAATATGGACCTCTATGGTATCCGGGTGGGCTCCGCTCTCTATTGCTTTATTTATGACCTCGCTGCGGATGGCACGTATGTCCTCCTGGCTGGGATTGGGTATCATACGCTCAACAGTGTCCCGAACCATGGCCATTGCCACACCGATGGAGGATATCACCTCGGCGTTCTCGGGGATACTGTACTTGCAGTCCAGTTTCTTGGCGCAGATGCCTACCAAAACGGATGCTCCGCCGCCTACTCCTACCAGGGAGATGCCGCTGGGCTCAAGACCGTACTTTTCGCAGAGGTCGTAAATTATCGGTAGGACCTTCGCGCTGGCCCGCTCGAGTATCTTTTCTGCCACCTCTTCAACGGTTATGCCCAATTTATCCGCAACCGGCTGCATGGCAAGCCTGGCGGAATTTGGGTTGCCATAAGAATAATTGCCGGGTTTTGAATATCCCAGCACATTGGCTGCGCAGGAGTTAGTTATAGTTATACGTTTCCCGCTCTTGAGCTTAATGGCCACATAGTCCGCGGGATCACCGGGTTTTGGGCTGAACAACTCAAGCTGCGGGTCAACTATCTCCTCCTCCGGTGTATAACAGGCGTAATCAAGACCGGCAATATGCGCGCTTCTGGGACCAACGTCCACGATGTCGCTGTTGGACATGCGCACCATACTGCCCCCGGCGTCTCCTACTACCCGGACGTCAAGGGAGTTAACATATGTGCTGTGTCCTCCGATGACGGCATAGTTGATAGCCGGACGTCCGTTTTTGATGACACCAATATTTGTTGTTGTGCCGCCTACCTCAAAATAGACTCCATTGGAGGCCCTCAGGTACATAAGGCTGCCCATGACACTAGCCGCAGGGCCCGAGAGCATGGTCAGGATGGGGCGCCTTTTCATCTCCTCAATTTCCATAACGCCGCCGTCGCCGCGCATTATCATCAGCGGTACGCTGACCCCTGCGTCGCGCACGCTCTTTTCCGTACAGACCGCGGTGTCCAGCATTTTTGGAAGGATACTGGCGTTTATGCAGGCGGTGCGTGTACGGCGGGTGAGGCCGTAGAGCTTTGTTATATCAGAGGCCATTGTTGAAAACATCCCGGCCTTCTCTATAAGTCCGGCCACCATGGACTCCTCTTTGGGGGAGTCGACGCCAAAAGCCATGGACGATACCAGGACCTGGGCACCCTTATTTTTGAGGGCATTTATCCTTCCAGTTATAGTCGCCTCGTCGCACTGGGACTTCTTAATGTACTCGCTGTCTACTTTTATGGTCTTGCCGCTGTCCAGCGGGATATTTCCGACATTTATCTGTCTCTTGGCAAGTATCCCCTCAAGGCCTCCGCCGCCAATACCTATAACGCCCACGTGGGCCACGTCGCCTTCCACAAGTGCGTTCGTCGCCTGGGTGGTGCTGTGGGCTACAAACACCACCTCATCTGGCGAGATATCGTTCAGGCTGAGGCACTTATTGAACGCGTTTACAACGCCAGCGGCGACGCCCAGTTCACCCTCGTGGGTGGTCTTTACTGTGGCTTTGCCTATTATCTCCATGGTCACATTATCTATGGCCACAGCTTTTGTGTGGGTACCGCCAACGTCTATGCCGACACGGACCTTTCGTTTGTTGACTTTTTGCATTTCACTCACCATGTTTTAAGAATTTAGTCACATCAGATTGGCCTTGAGGTACTTATATGTCAGTTTGAGAGTGTCCTCGTAGCCCCAGTTCTTTCTGTTGAGAGTGCCCTGCGTACCATTCACCTGAGAACGTATGGTGAGCTCGACGCCGTGCTTTATCAGCTTCATGCCATATTCAAGTGCCTCGTCATAGAGAGAGTCCAGTTGGCTTATCACCAGCAT
>CALXAF010000179.1 GCA_944386185.1 uncultured Oscillospiraceae bacterium | reverse complement strand
AACATGAAAAATCAATAAGTGTCAATCATGTTAACTTGTTTAACGATAAAGCTCTGCCAGCTTTATAGGCAGCAAGATTACAATGTTTTTAGGAGTATGAGATGAAGAAAATTATTCTGTTTCTATTATCAGCGGCAATATGCATCACTTTATCTGCCTGTGGAACCAGTGGTCAGCTCGAAAATGAATCAGGCGACAGTTCCGGGCAGCAAGCATATGATGCAGGTCAGGAGAGTGCTGATTTTGATGCCGTCACTGACAGCGGTGAAGGTCAAACAGATGATCAGGGTTCTGTGGAGCAACCCTCAGCTAACAGAAATGAGACCTCCAGCGCGGACACTTCAGACGTGGACGCACAGCTGCAGCTGATCGCATCAAACAGCTCAATGTGGTTCCCTGGCGAGGATGAACTAAGTTACAATGTATACAGCTACGCAGTCACTGACCTTGATTTTAACGGCAGGCTTGAAATTATAGTGTCCTCATGTCAGGGAACAGGTTTCTTTTCTTACAGCAACATATGGCAGGTCAACGTTAACTGCGACGGTTTAGATAAGCTGAATTTTGCTGATTCAGAGGAAATTTCTCAGCCTGACATAGTTACCGACACCGTCCCTGTATATTATAATGCCAGCTCAAATGTATATAACTATATCTTTGAGGATTTCCTTCGTGCAGGGGCTTCGGAGAATTATACCACGCTGATCTCACTAAGCCTCAATGACACTTCCATAGAGACCCGCAGTATCGCAAGTGTTCACAATGTCTATAGTGATAGTGGTGAGGCCTCATCTACCTACAGCAACGCTGACGGCGGTACAATAACTCAGGAACAGTATGACAGCTCTGCCGCGGACACCTATCCTGACTGTGTGGAAATGTCGGCAACTTTCGGATGGATAAGCGACGGAGAAGTCGAGCTCCCAACTATGAATAACGCGGAGCTCATTGAACAGTTGAGAACATCATACGAAGGTTTTACAATAGATTAACCTATGTTCCATTTTTATTCAGATCTTTTTATAGCACTGAGCCGGTATGGTACCCTCCTTGGAAGGTCCCATACCGGCTAATTTTGGCGGTCAAAAGCGAGTTCAACCCATCATCCAAAGATAAATCCTTTTAATTTGCCTAAGAACTCCATTATTCTAAATTTCACGACATATCCTCCAGAATCCTCCGTAAGAAGAGATACCTCTTCTCCTGTGAGCCCAACGGCGTCAGCAGTTGATTCGTCCAGCACTGGAGCTGAACATACAGGAGGGAACACAACACACCACCAATTGTGTCCTTTCCCCTCTCCTATTGTTATCCTCAGTGAGTCATATATGCCAGCTGGCAGCGCAAAAGTGTCGTACTCAGTTGTGGGGAAACTCTCTCGGCACAAAGTCGCATTGACACAATAATCTTTGCCCTCCGCCGATGTTACTCTCTCACCAATGGTTTCAAGATCATCCAGCTTTCCGGATATTATCTCCTGCGCCGCATCGCTGTTCTCCACTCCCTCAAGGGCATCTGACAGTTCAGAGAGGACCGCGTCCCTGACTTTGAGTTTCAGAGCCTGGTCCTTATCACTATCAGAGTTTGCCACCACATGCAGGCGTATCATCTTATCTGACAGCGCTTCAGCCTGGCTGTTTATAGAGAATCCAAGCAGTACCGTAAAGGCCATTGCCACGATCAAAGCTATTTCCCATATCTTAAGTTTCATCGTATTTCTCCTGAATAAATAGATTATTTATGTAAAAAATAATAAGATCAGGCAATGGCAGCCTACTGCTATCATCGCCTGATCTTTCAATTTCTATTCATTTAATCAAGAGATTTAATATTTTTCGCTAAAAAGCATTGCTCATATTCACGGCTCAATATATTTACAGATTCCGCAGCCAGCAGCTCCTCCCTGAAGATCCCATATACAGCGGAACCCGTGCCTGTCATACACGCTCCCAAAGCGCCACAGGAGAGGAATGTACCTTTAATGTTCTCCACTATTCGCTGTTCTCTCTGAGGGAGTACATCCTCAAAAACATTGTAACATCTTCTGGCTATCTCATCGATACCTCCATTCTCCAATGCTTGCAACATTCCACTTATGTCCGGATGTCTGGTTATTTTACATGAATCTATTTTCGAAAACAAAACCGGTGTCGAAATTGAAAATGATGGCTTACAGACAGCAATCCAAACATCAGGCAGCGGCGGAAGCTTATGAAGTTCCTCTCCCCTGCCTGTGGCAAGCTTTGTCCCGCCAAACAGGCAGAACGCAACATCAGACCCAACCCTATGGGCCATATGCTCCATGTCGCCAAAAGTGAGTCCAGTTTTAAATATCTTGTCAAGACCTAGGATAACTGCTGCGGCGTCTGAGCTCCCGCCGCCCATTCCGGCACACACAGGTATGCGTTTCTCGATATGCATCTCCACATCATATCCGCTGATACCTGTGCTGTCAAAAAACTCCGCCGCGGCTTTGCATGCGAGATTTTTCATGCCCGTGGGGATATACGACCTGTTAGTATAGGCAGAGATTTTTCCATCTCCCCGCTGTACATCTATCGCTATATCATCCCAAAGGTCAATCGACTGCATCACCATATTGACTTCATGGTATCCATTTTCTAATTTGCCCATAACATCCAGGGCGAGATTTATCTTGGCAAAAGCCCGTGTATTTAAAGTGTCCATTTTCCAGTCTCAAACAAGATATCCATAAGTTTCACACCGGCGTCCACATACGGCCCGCGTTCTCCCCAGCTCTCAGAGAAGCCAGCCCCTGAGGCGGTGTCTGCCGTACTGTCATAGATCACGAATGGCACCGGATCTCCGTCATGGCCCCTTGTGGAAGTTAAAGTTTTATGATCGCTCAGGACAAGCATCCTGTAGTCAACTCCCGCCTCAGAGAGCTTATCCATTATTGGGCCGATTATCCTTGAGTCAAGATATTCTATCGCCTTCATCTTTCCGGGAAGATCCCCGTTATGCGTACACTCATCAGGCGCTTCCAGGTGTACAGCTGCGAAGTCATGCGTCTTGAGCGCCTCAAGGGCCGCCGATACTTTCCCCTCATAATTTGTCTCAAGCTCCCCAGTGGCTCCCTCAACAATTATTCTATCAAGCCCAGTCAACCTGGCAATGCCCTGACATAGCGGAACCGCAGATATTACGGCGCCCGTCTTTCCATAGTTTTTTACAAAGTTTGGAAGTTCCACAGCCGTACCCTCAGCCCAGAACCATATTCCATTGGCAGGCATTTTGCCCTGCGCACGCCGTCTCTCGTTTAATGGATGGTGATTAAGCTTCCTATGGGCGAGGACCATCAGATCACGCAGCACATCCGCATCGGCGCATCCTGAGGGAAAATAACCTCCTGCAATCTCTCCAAGATGATCATGTGGAGGTATAAGCTTTATGCCTGTTACGTCTGCACCAGTCTGGACAGCAAAGTGTCTGAAGGATGGCGATGGATAGACTGTTAACCCAGCTTTCTCGGCGGCAGCCTTGAACTCCTCATCTTGAAAGAGCGCCTTTATTATGGCTATAGATTCATCGCCCTCGATAGATCCGGCTGAGTGGGATAGTATTCTCTTTTCTTCCAGTGGCGCCTCGGTATCCTCGTAGGTCACCATATTGCAGCGCATGGCCACATTGCCTGGTTTTAGGGCAATTCCCTCCGCGGCGACCTCAAGCGGCGCGCGGCCCGTATAACACTCATTTGGATCACAGCCAAAAATTGATAGGATAGCCGTGTCGCTGCCAGCCGGAAGCCCGTGCGGCACGTTAAGCACGCTGCCGATAACTCCATGGGCCGCCATACGGTCCATATTTGGAATGTTAGTTACCTCTAACGGTGTCTTGTTCCCCAGCTGGGGAACTGGATTATCGGCCATCCCATCACCGATGACCAGAATATATTTCATTTTCTTATTCCTTTCTTACTTGAGGCGGCCAATAAAGTTTCTCATTCTCTCAAGTGCCGTCTCAATGTTTTCCACAGAGGAGGCGTAACTTATCCGTATGAACCCCTCGCCGTTCTCTCCAAAAGCCGTACCAGGGATAACAGCTACGCGCTCCTCCTGAAGGAAACGGGTGCAGAACTCGTCAGATGTGAGTCCTGTGCTCTTAATGCTGGGGAAAATATAAAACGCCCCCCTGGGTTCAAAGCACTCAAGTCCCATGTCTCTAAGGCCTTTGAGTATCAGTTTTCTCCTGTGGTCATAGGACTCTTTCATGCGCTCTATGTCCACATCACCGTCTTTTAGGGCGTCAATTGCCGCATACTGGCTCATTGTAGGGGCTGACATTATGCCATACTGGTGTATTTTAAGCATCTGCTTTAGTATCTCGTCCGGGCCACAGACATAACCAAGCCGCCAGCCTGTCATTGCATATGCCTTTGAAAACCCATTTACCAGCAGGGTACGCTCATAGAGCTCGGGAATGTTCGCCGGGGACACGTGATGTCCGCCATATGTAAGCTCGGCATATATTTCATCTGACAGGAGCATAATATCTGTCCCACGCAGTACCTGCGCAATTTCCTTCCAATCCTCCATGCGCATTACGGCGCCCGTAGGGTTATTGGGGAATGGGAGAATGACAAGTTTAGTCTTTGGCGTTATCGCCGCCTCAAGCTCCTTCGCCGTGAGCCGGAACTCGTTTTCAGCTTTCGTCTCTATAAAGACAGGCACACCATTCGACATGGTGGTTATCGGCCCATAGCAGACAAATGACGGTATCGGTATTATGACCTCGTCCCCAGTCTCCACCATGGCGCGGACGCAAAGATCTATAGCCTCACTGCCTCCCACTGTGACAAATATCTGGCCCTTTGGGTCGTATTTAAGTGAAAAGCGCCTGTCAAGATACTTGGATATCTCCTCACGCAGCTTTGTCATACCGGCGTTTGATGTATACTTTGTGTGTCCCTGTTCAAGAGAGTATATACCCGCCTCCCTTATATGCCAAGGCGTGACAAAATCAGGCTCACCTATTCCAAGTGAAATGGCGTCCTGCATTGTATCGAGAACATCGAAAAACTTTCTTATGCCGGATGGAGCCAGACTCTGAACATTTTTCGACATTATATTCTTATACTCTATCATACGAACAATACTCTCTCTTCCTGTTCAGGGTCAACCTGGAACGGTCTGTGTTTGTCCTTATACTTCTTGAGTATGAAATGCGTGGCAGTTGAACGCACTCCGTCGATAGGTGCCAGTTTCGCTGAGACAAACTGCGCCACATCCTTGAGCGATCTTGCCGACACTGTTACCGCCAGGTCAAAGGCACCCGACATCAAGTATAAGCTCTCTACTTCCTCATACTGGTAGATGCGCTTTGCAATCCTGTCAAATCCGTCGTCCCGCTGCGGCGTTATTTTCACCTCGATAAAAGCGGTAACCGCCTCCTCATGGGTCCTATCCCAATCTATAAGGGCAGTGTAGCCATTTATAATATGATCTTCCTCACATTTTTTTATGATATTCCTGACCTCAGACTCGTCCTTTCCAGTCATGGCGGCTATTTGAGCCGGAGTATATCTGCTGTCCTCCTCAAGGAGTTTAAGTATTTCTGTCATGCTCTATCTCCTTCCCGCGTAAAAGATAAAAAGTAATTTTTACTATACTACAAATTTCACAATTTTTAAATACCCAATATTTCAATTCTTTCCCTTACCAATTTTACCACAGGTGCAACGTGAATAACAGATATGTTCTCAGGGCATATTAGTACCGCAACACGAAGGAGGGATCATTTCTATGATCATGGATAGGATCGCCCTCGCCCTGGTCATCATCGGAGGCATAAACTGGGGCCTGGTGGGCATATTTAAGTTTGACCTTGTTGCGTATCTGTTTGGTGGTCAGACTGCCACTGTCAGCCGTGTAGTATACACACTTGTGGCGCTTGCAGCACTCTGGTGTATCTCCCTTCTCTTTAGAGACAGGGTCGAATCCCACGACAACACCTAAAAGCCTTTAAAGTATCACTTGACAGATCGAAGCGGGGGCAATACCCCCGCATACATATTTTTTAATGCTATTTTATGGCCGAAAATATCCTTCTAACTTCCCCTGTGGTAATAGCGGAAAAAATAAACACAAGCGCAGTATATATGGCTGCGTAAAGTGTTATACCAATCACGAGGCCAAGAATCCCCATATCCATTCCAATAATATTGACTATAACCCTCGTGAAATTGATCGCGCAAAAGACTGCCGCTCCGGATTTAATAATGTCACTAAGATGCTGACGTATTTTGGCTATGCCGGCGAGTCTCCCCATGCTCAAGGCAAAATTGAAAATTTCTGATGCGTAAAGTATGAAAATATAACCGTAAATCGCGAAAGGCGGAAGCAAAAAATAGATGAGGACAGTGGACGCTATTGAGTCGACAATGTTGACTCTCATAGCGTATAGCTGCTGGCCAAGCCCCCTCAACATTCCGTCTGTAACCGAGTCCAAATACATCACAGGCATTAGCGGCGCCAGGAGCTTTATGTATTCAGCCACCTGTCTGCTGTCAAATAGAACCTCCCCCAGTTGGCCGGCAAAGCAGATAAGGCCGCCCATTATTCCTATGGAAAAAATAAGGCACAGCTTAAGCAGCAAGTTAGCTGATGAAGCTATCCTGTCATTTCTGCCTCTGACCTGTTCCTCGGTGAGCTCCGGCACAATAAGTTCGGAGACTGAAGAGAATATCACCGACGGGAATGTTATCACGGGAAATACCATGCCATGTATAGTCCCATAACCGGCCAGCGCCCCTTGAGCGCTGGCGCCAGACCGCCTGAGACCGCTGGGGATCATCAGGTTGTGCACTGTGGAGAGTGCGGTCCTTGTGTATGCTGAAGCGGCAAGCGGGAGCGCTGTCTTCAGTATCCTGCCCGTAATCCCTGATTCACTTTGGCATGCCTTACCGTAACGTTTTCTGTCAAATATGTATAGGGTAAGAGCAACAAAAAAAGAAAATATCTCTCCTGACGCGCTGCCAAGTGCTACCGCGGAACACATCATTTCCGTATCTCCGTCCCGTACCCTTGACATCAGCAGTACAGACACCGCAACCTTACATATCTGCTCAGATATATTCGCCGCGGCTGATTTCCCGATTCTGCACACGCCGGTAAAATATCCTCCGAATACCGCGCCCGCAGATAAGAATGGGAGGCTTGTCGATAATATCCTTAAAGGCAGCTCCATCCTGCTGTCACCGACCACATTTCCCGCCAGAGTGCCGGCCATAAGGAACATGGCCGATGACGCCGCACATCCAAATAGCACGGCGTAAATCAGGCACCGGCGCATCACCTGCGGAACATTGCCTTCTCTGCCGCTGCCCAACTCCTCGGATACCAGCCGCGTGGCAGTAAAGCGTATACCGGAAATCGCAATTGTGGCCGCAAACATATCAACCGACATCACCAGCTGAAAAAGCCCAATGCCAACAGCCCCCATCTTCCTAGACAGGAAGACCTGGAATATAAGGCCGATGGACCTGAGAAGCAGAGACGACATGGTCAGTACGATAGTGTTTACCAGCAGCCTCTTTCCCTTCACCTTCTCACCCCCAGGATATAAAAAGCGGCGGGCGCGCAGGCCCGTCGCCATATTAAATATATGTCCCGGTTTTGAGAATTAGCTATATTTATTTCAGTTTAGTGTACCTCTATTTTTTTCTATCAGGCGCTGGACACTGTCTCTAAGGGGACTGTTGATCTCATCTTCCAGGTCCGGGTCCTCAGACATAACTTTTTTTGCCGCCTCCTGAGCCTTTACCAATACGTCCATGTCAGAGGCGAAACTTGAAATGCGCATATCCGGGAGGCCGCTCTGCCGGGAACCGAAAAAATCGCCGGGTCCCCTGAGCCTCAGATCCTCCTCAGCTATCTTAAATCCGTCGTTTGTCTTACAAAGAACAGCGAGCCTCTCCCTGGAGACATTCCCGCCTGCTCCTTCAAACAGTACGCAATATGATTTGAATTTTCCCCTACCCACGCGGCCTCGCAGCTGGTGAAGCTGGGATAATCCGAACCTGTCAGCATTCTCCACCACCATCAGCGCGGCATTTGGCACATCCACACCTACCTCGATTACCGTTGTCGCTACAAGTACATCTACCTTTCCGGCAGCAAAGTTCTCCATCACTTCGCTTTTATCTTTTGGCTTCATTTTACCGTGGACAAGAGCCACCTGAAGATCTGGAAATATATCTTTTGAGAGTCTTTGAGCGTATTCCTTCACAGATTTGAGCCCGTCAGGCGACTCCTCTGTCTCCTCAACTGCCGGGCACACTATAAAGGCCTGCCTGCCTTCACTCACAAGGCGCCGTATGAAATTATATATCCTCTGGCGCATATTCTCACCTACAAGGTACGTATCCACCTTCTGCCTGCCTGGGGGCAGCTCATCGATTATCGAAACATCAAGGTCTCCGTACACAATGAGAGCCAGAGTCCTAGGTATGGGGGTTGCAGACATAACCAGTACATGGGGGCTTGTCCCCTTGTCGCTGAGTGCCGCCCTCTGCTGAACTCCGAAACGGTGCTGCTCGTCAGCTACAATAAGCGCAAGATCATCAAACTCCACATCATCAGAGATCAGTGCGTGAGTTCCCACAACTATATCCACATCCCCGTCCCTTATAGCCTGAAGTGTCTCGCGTCTTGCCTTTGCCCCAAGCGAGCCGGTTAAGAGCGCCACTTTGGCGCCTAAAGGTTCAAGCAGCTTTTTTATGGCCTCAAAATGCTGGTTTGCCAGAATCTCTGTAGGCACCATAAAGGCCGACTGTCTTCCGGCCTTGAACACCGCCCAGCATGCGGCTGCAGCAACCATTGTTTTTCCGCTGCCCACGTCTCCCTGGATGAGCCGGCTCATTGGTTTTTCCCTTGACATATCGTTCATCACGTCTGCAATAGCTCTATCCTGCGCCCTTGTGAGGCTAAATGGCAGCACACTTCTAAACTCACTGAGATCCGGTATATTTATGCTGAATCCTGACTTCTCTGTCCGTTTCCCTTTGAGCATCTCCATAGCGCAGGAGAATACGAAAAGCTCCTCAAATATGAGGCGCCTCCTCGCCAATTCAAGATCCTCGAAACTCTTTGGAAAATGTATGTTCTCATAGGCAAATCTGGTCTGCGCAAGTGAATACGCGGCCCTTATGTTCTCAGGGAGCCGTTCCGGAAGCTGATCGCCGCACTCATCAAGTCCCTGCCTCGCCAGTTTATTCATCATATTCTGAGATATACCGGCAGTCAACCGATATATTGGGTAGATGCATCTTGTGGAGTGACTCACACTCTCTGCCGGCTCAAAAATCGGATTCGTCATTGTCGGCGAGCCAATTCTGCCGCCCACTTGTCCAAAAAAAATATATTCCTTTCCGGGTACCAGGGCATTTTTAACGTACTCCTGGTTAAAAAAGGTTATAGTCATTTTAGACCTGTCATCAACAACATTTACCTTTGTAATATCCAGGCCGCGCCTTACCCTAGAAGTCTGTGCCGGAGACGCTACCGTTGCTGATACGCAGGCTTTCTCGCCAAATATAAGCTGTGATATCGATTTAAGCTGCCGCCTGTCCTCATATGCGCGAGGGAAATCCATCACAAGATCCCTCAATGTCTCTATACCGAGCTTGGACAGGGACTTTGCCCTGGCCTCTCCAACGCCTTTTATATATCTTATATTTGTGTCAAGAGGTGTCATTAAATACACTCCCAAATTTTTGCTGAGTATATTTTATCACAAAATTTTGATGTGTAAAAGCAAAATAAGATGCCTTCCCACGTTCAACAAATTTATTTCATATTGACAAGTGTGCTACAATATTAATCTAAGATAGATTTCGCGCGGAGGAACAGATGACTGACGTAATTCTTGATACACTTTTAGACACATTAAAGCTTCTTCCATTCCTATTTATCACATATCTTGTTTTGGAGATAATAGAGAGGAAAGCCGAGAGCGGGTCTTTGAAGCTGGTCCGCCAATCGGGAGTCTGGGGACCTGTTGTCGGTGCGGCCCTTGGACTGGTGCCCCAGTGTGGATTCTCTGCCTCCGCCTCCAATCTATACGCCCAGCGCCTTATATCCGCTGGTACGCTGCTCGCTGTATTTCTGTCAACTTCTGACGAGATGCTGCCGATAATGATATCAAGTTCCGCCGGCGCCGGACTTATTTTTAAAGTTCTGGCCACTAAGTTGATCGCCGGCATAGTTGTAGGGCTTCTTATAGACAAGGTGTTCCGTCTATTCCGGCACGATGGGGAACATGTGGATCTTCATGAGATATGTGAGCAGGAGCACTGCCACTGTGATGAGAAAGGCGTCTTGGTCTCGTCCATCCTCCACACGCTCCAGATTGCCGCCTTTATTTTGATAATAACCTTTCTTCTGAACCTGGTGATCCATTATGTGGGAGAGGACACGCTGGCCGGCATCATACTCAACAGGCCAATTATCGGCCCTCTGCTCTCCGCCGTTGTCGGCCTCATACCAAACTGTGCCTCCTCCATCGTGATAACCGAACTTTTCCTATCCGGCGCAATGAGTACCGGCGCCATGCTCTCAGGGCTTCTGTGTGCCTCTGGTGTCGGGTTGCTAGTGCTCTTCAGGATAAATAAGCGTCACATGGGGGAGAACCTGAAGCTGCTGTGTACGCTCTATGTATCCAGTGTTATCATCGGCATCGTCTTCGATATTTTGAGAATATCATTTTAAGCTTGGTCATAGTTTGAAAACTTTGCCTGCGCTGTTTATTCCTATAGTAAAATACTTTAATATTATGAGCGCCGCAAGTATCCGGTTTGCTATACCGGACACTTGCGGCGCTTTATTTTCTGAATCTATTTTCTCATATGAGGCCTATACCCTCACGACAGAAAACAACAGGGCGGTGCTGAGTGATATGAAGTACATGGAGTTCATCACAAGATCTATATTCGTGCTGTCGGAAAGGAGCGACGCCGCGCCGAATATGGCCAGTACAACAAGGGCCGTAGCCGCTGACACATTAAATGACCATCTTGTTTTTTTCCGCTCCCTGGCAATAAAGCACCAGACACGCAGCAGCAATGCCCCAATGAGCCAATAGGCAATATAAAAATATCTGACCGTGCTGTAATTGTAGGACTGATCCGCATATGATTCCACCCTGCTCTCCAGGTAATCCCCAGCCAGAAGATATAAGACCACAACTACCGCGGCAAGTATCCCCAAAAAAACTTTATTCTTTTTCCCCATTGTATTTCCCTCCATAATCTTTTTTAGAATATATATAAAAATGGAGGCCTGGTACAACCAAGCCTCCATCAGC
>CALXAF010000178.1 GCA_944386185.1 uncultured Oscillospiraceae bacterium | reverse complement strand
ATATGTAACAAGGTGCTTTGGCGGCTGAGAGTTAAATGACTCTATAAAGTAGAGGCCGCGATTAACAAGCTCTTCGATGTCGTAGGCGAAACAGTACGGTTTGTATGTTGAGTTGTAGGCGTCGTGGAGGTAGAAGTGACCGTCCCACTCGTTGCGGAGCCAGTCCACGGCGGTATCGTGGCCGTACTTTTTGCTCAGCTCATAGAATATCTTATTAAATCCCAGGAGCTTTGAATGGGGCTTGCTCATCTCATTTTCCAGCGACACTATGTCCTTGTGGCCAACGTTGGCATTGCCGTCTATAGAGGCGTCGGCAACTGTCGCCTTGTCCACGAAGTTATCTATAAAGTCAGTATAACTGAGCTGTTCGTCTGAAAAGCCGTTGAGCTTTGCCATCTCTTCCCCGTACTCCTCCCGGAGCTGGTTGAACGCTTTTGTAAAGTCCTCGTCAAGTCTTACATTTATCTCCATAGTCCGCCTCCATTAAATATTATTTACCCAGTGGATGGCGTCTATGTAGTTCATAAGCTGGCCGTCTACGCTCAGCATCGGCGCCTGTTTGATGCCCATTGAGAGCATCTGGTCAACGGAGTTGTTCTCCGTATACTCCACGCCCTTATTCTCAAGCTTCTTCTTCAGCACCTTGCACTTGGGGCATCCTGTGGAATACAAAATCACATCTGTCATATCATCACCTCGCAAAAATCTCACTCCTTTAACTCGTCTGCCCACTGGCTGATCCAGCCCCTGTGGTTTGTTGTGAGCCGGCAGACAGCGGCTCGCTCTTTATCCTGGAAGTGCTCTATGCACTGGATAAATCCGCTCACTTCCTTGTCGCTCAGATCGCACTGCAGGTCGTGGCCTATGACAATGACCTTCACCTTTGACCCTACGCGGGTCAGCACTTTCTTCAGCTGAGGCGCAGTATAGTTCTGCGCCTCGTCTATTATCACAACGGCGTCGTCCAGGTTCGTGCCTCTAAGGAACGTGTCTGTTATACACGTCACAAACCCGGTTCCGTTCTTCTGGTTGACCATGCTCTCTGTGTTGACGGCGGTGTTGGGATTGATATTGCAGTTTATCAGCGCCTGGTAGAACGCCTCAAAATACACTGCGGATTTCTCCGTTATAGTCCCCGGAAGCCAGCCCTGCTTCCTCTCTCCATACGGCGACATAATATAGATGATGCTGTCAAAAAGGCCGTACTGTACCAACAGGTTTGCGACGCCTGTGGCGATAGTGGTTTTGCCAGTCCCCGCCTTTGAATTGCAGAACACGATGTCGTTATTCGAATCCCATATGGCGTTCGCGAACAGGAGCTGTTCATTATCCAGCGTCATGCCATAGAACAGCTCCGGGTCTATGGATTTTGGAATATCCGCCTGCCGGGACACCGGCTGTTTCGCTCTGGAAGCCATAGGCGCCTCCTTATATGATCTCGTCTATATCGCAGTCTTTGCCGATTATGAAATCGGTGACGCCCTTCTCTTTGGCCTCGTCGGCGAACATGTACCACTCCACCCGCAGATTGGAGTCGTACTCCTCCGGCGTTATCTTTGTCCTTGAGAGCACATATTCCCGCAGACGTTCCTCCCTGCGTATATCAAAGGCCAATTTATCCCTGGCCTTGGAGCCTGAGTCATAAGTGAGGCTCGTCCCGTCGTGCATCAGGTACTTGGCGTTGGGGGCGGCAAATCTCTTGTGACCGGCAATCCCTATGAGAAACCCCATGGAATACTGGTATCCCAGATTTATCGTGTAGACCGGCGTCTTGCTGGCCATTATCGCGTCAATAAGCTCAAAGCCGGCGTCCTCACTGCCGCCGTTGGAGACTATATAGAGCAGTATGGGCTGGCGCTCCTCCACCGGTATCCCTTTGTCCTCAGTGTTGTACTGGAGGATATGGTGGACGGCATCTTCAATTGTTACCTGGTGGATCTCGCTTGTTATAAAGAGCTTGCGCTGCTTCAGATCCTTAAGATAAAACATCTCGTCCAGCATAGCGTTCTCAACGAAGAGCGTTTCAAAGTCTATATCTACGCCATTGAAGTAACCGGTTTTAGTTGACATGTTGGAGTTCCTCCTGAATTATTTGTGTTTCGTTATGTAATAGCGCTGTGACAAATTTCGATATTTTTACTCTCAATTCGTCTAAACTCCCGGAGTTTTCGACACGCTCATCCGGGACCGCGTCATCGAGAGCCGTCTCTGACAGGTGGCTCTGCTGTTCCTCTGTGAGTGAGCTTAAAAAATCTGTCCTGACTATACGCACGTGGGTCACGTCAAACCCACGCTCTTTGAGCACTTCTATCTCATTGGGGAATCTTGCGTCTGGGATAAGCACCCAGTCCCACTCATCCGGGAAGAACGACAGGATATCCGCTATAAAATTCACCCAGAAATCAGGGTTCCTGGCCCGCACGGCGTCGGTGCCCACATACTGAAGGATGTGGCGTCCGGCCTCGTCCTTGACCCCATTCCAGTCAACGAATGTGGAGCAGATATATTTCACCAGATCGGCATAGTGGGCGATGAGCACCCTGTACCCCTCCGCCTCCAGCTCCTCCTCCATAAGGGCGGCTGCCGTGTCCTTGCCGTGGCCCGCCTTGCCGGAGATGCAAATTACTTTCACGCCGCGCTCACCATCCTCCCTGTTATCAGGTAGTCCGCCATAGGCAGGGTCTCTATCCAGTCGCACACCACATGCCAGTCAGGCAGCCTGTGGTTCCTTCTCTGGGCGTATATATTCTTCAAACACCTGTAGTTTGTAGTCATGCCGGCGGTCAGTTCAAAACCAGAGGGCAGGTTATAGAGAAGGTCTAAATACGCCTCCCGTTTGCCCTCCGGGTCAGCCTTTTCGTCGATGCTGTTATATATATCCTGGAGCCGCTCGGCCTCGGCGATTGAAGCCCGGCTTGTGTGTGGATCGCAGCAGTCGCCTACCCGGAACACCGACGCTCTGTGCATGGCGCTCATGGAGGATATGAAGTTAAGGAATTTATACCTCTCCGCCTCCACCCATGCCTTATTGGTTAAGGTGAGGTCAAAGTTCACCAGTATGCCCGTCAGAAACTGGTCATGGCCTCCGCCCTTGGCATTTGCCAGCTTTATCGCCCTGCGAATATGCAGGTTTGAGTAGTCCCCCGACATGATGCAGGCGTATATCATCTTGGTGGCCTCCCTGAACTCCTGCTCTGTAGGAGCCCTGTCCATCATAGGGTAGCCGCTCCTGTAGATGCTGGTGTCCAGAGCGAACACCTCTGTGTTGGTTATGCTTGCCATACTGTCTCCTTAGTCCTCATAGGGGCTGGGCAGGGAGAAATCCCACCTTGTGCCGCCCCTGTAGGCGTTCCTAAACACGTTTTCCCTTCCGTTGCCGGAAAACCACATGTAATCTGAGGGGAGCACTCGCCCCACATCGGTCTCTCCCCGCTTTTCCATCTGCCAGCGATAGACCACATCCGCGGCCAGATCGTAGAGTTCCTCCCACACGGGGTGGTTTGGCGAGTAGCCTCCAAACTGGCCGGGAGCCGTAATAACATCTATAATGCCCATACCCCAGTTATCGGCGCGGTTTAAAATGCACCAGGCAACAGCCGCCTGCTGTGTCATAGAGCATCCACGGCACTCGCCGTATAGGGTTTTAGCAATATATGTAATCTCTTCGCTGTAGTTTTTCTCATACTCGCACTTCCACCACTCCTGGGAGAGAGCCCGGATTGACTCGTGGTCGTCCTCAAAGCCCAGGCTTCTCAGCGTGTTGGCGGCCTCGTGGACTTGAGCCTGGCGCTCTGAAAGGCTGGGCTCCGCTGCGTGAACCGCAGTTCCAGCGCCCAGTATTGCGATAAACATAATGAGCGCCAGGCTCATACATACGATTTTAAGTTCTATCTTCTTACACATATTCATATACCTCCGTGTTTGGCTAGATAGGCGTTGTTCTTAAATTCCGCCGTCACTTTCCGGTTCACCCACTGCTGGTCGCACTGGCACCAGACTGGGACGATCCGGCTCATTTTCACTCTGGCCGGCTCCTGACTGTAGCCCGCG
>CALXAF010000177.1 GCA_944386185.1 uncultured Oscillospiraceae bacterium | reverse complement strand
GTTGCAGTTAATGTAGTATACACTTTCACCATTTTGAAAGGGGCCCATAGAGCGACTGTCATCGCCGCGCCCAGGTTGTTCGATTTTGTAGACAGAGGCGCCCATATCGGCCAAAAGCATTCCACAGTAGGGACCGGCCAAAACTCGCGTCAGATCCAGCACGATAACACCGTCGAGTAATCCGCTGCTCAATAAAAACCCTCCTTATTCATGATCATCTAGCAGTTTTTTCACAACATTTGTAGTCAAATTCTATCAGAGGACTTTTACAGCTTCAACAGTATGGCCTTTCTCGCGGTGCATTCAATAGTTTGTCTCAACTTGATGATAACAAGAGTAAATTAAAACATATTAGCCTTTTTGAGACACTTCCCAAACGTGAAAGATGTTGACTCGCATTCATGAGAGAGTATAATAAAGGCTAGATATTCTAAATTGAATCGACAAAATAGAGCCAGATTCAAATAAGTTTCTATAGGTTTAAAGGGTGTTCATGGCATGACTCACCAGGCCCACGCCTCCGTGGGCCTGGTAGGGGGCGGCGTCAGTCAGTCGTTGCCGGGGAGCAGGATGAGGACCGTGGCGCGGTCCGAGCGCTCAGGCCTGTGGCCACAGCGGACGCAGAGGCGCGTAAGATCACCGGCCACGGCGGCCTCGCATCCGGGGCAGACCGGGTAATAGGCGTCGCCGCCGCGCAGGGCGAGCTGTACAGTGACCTTCTCAGCCGGGATCTTGGCTAACAGCAATTCATTGGGCGTCACGTGCAGCCCCCGACACAGCTTCTCCACAGTCTGGAGCTTGGGCTGGACCCGGCGCCTGATGATGTTGCCCATGTTGCGGGAGCTGATATCGCAGAGCTCGGCGGCGGACTCATAGGACAGTTTCTGCTCGTTGAGGAGCCGTAATACGCTGGCAGATAAGGTGTCAGAAAACATCTTCAACACGTCCTTTCTGTTGAAAGATGTTTTCAGCCTACCCATATCGTATTCCCCCTTCGAGGAAATATGTTGCCTTTTTTAGAGAATATAGTATGTCGTGAAATTTATATTTCAGGGCAAGAGACGCATTCTTAGTTAGAATTAACACTCTGGATGCCTTAAAAATGACTTTTTTATATGTTTGATGTGTCGTATCATTAGTTAAATTTTCTGATTATGCTGTGCTGATTCTACGATAGTGTGGGACACTGATTATGTGTGTCGCAGAAGTACTTTTTAGCACAAATATCGTGACCTATTTTCTATAAGTCCACACAATATCAACTTTGCCTAATGGACTTGATATTACTTATAAAATACTTTGCCTACAGTTTTAGTATGACAACCCACTTTGATAATAGGAGGATGTGTATGAACGTACAAGGAAAAGTCGTAGTTATAACTGGTGCTGCAGGTGGTATTGGATCAGTTATGTCCAAAAGGCTGGCGAAAAACGGGGCTAAAGTATTTTTGTTAGACATCGATGCAAGCGTTGTAAATGTAAAAGATTCAATTTCGGAAACAGGAGGACAGGCAGAATGCTTAGCCATTGATTTGACTAGCGAAGAGGAATGGAAGCAAGCGGGAGAGACGGTGATAAAAAACTTTGGCAGAATAGATGTATTAGTAAACAATGCAGGTATAAATATACGGAAAAACATTGAAGAGATGACACTGGAAGAGTGGAACAAGATGATGCTTGTCAACGTGGGCAGCGTGTTTTTAGGATGCAAGACAGTACTTCCGTATATGAGACATCAGGGTGGCGGAACTATCATAAACACTTCATCGGTGTGTGGACTGATAGGGCACAAATATACTCCAGAGGCCTATACCGCGGGCAAGGGCGCTTTGACAACACTGACAAAATCAATAGCTGCCAGGTATGCAAAATACGGGATTCGCTGTAATTCAATTAATCCTAGCACGGTGGAGACACCTATGACTAAAAATATGCTTGAGTCTCCAGAGTGGAGACAAGAGAGATTGGGAGAAGTTCCTCTGGGGAGGTTGGCAACAACAGATGACGTGGCAAATGCGGTGCTATTTTTAGCTTCGGATGAGGCGACGTTTATAAATGGTGTTGCATTGCCGGTTGACGGAGGGGTCACATGTTGCTGAGGATGAGGCAGAGGTAAGATATCGGGGGATTCGTGAGAAATGAGTTATACTATTAGCGACATAAAAGAGCTTAAAAGAAAGGCTTTAGATGTTAGAGCGAATATTCTGAAAATGCTTCCGCCAGGAAAAGTCGGACATCTGGGCGGAAGCGCCTCTGCAGCAGATATAGTATCAGCACTATATTTCAAACACATGAAGCTTTACGAGGATCCGAAGGACGATAGAAGGGACCGTTGTATTTTTAGCAAGGGACATGCGGTGTTAGCGCAATACGCTTGTCTTGTTGAGCTTGGCTACTTTGACCGCTCAGAGCTTGAAAAGCTCAAAACACTAAATGGGATACTACAAGGACACCCGGATAACAAACTTACTCCTGGCATCGAAGCCGTAACTGGTTCACTTGGGCAGGGGTTATCTATATCTGTGGGAATGGCGCTGGGACTACAGCTAGAAGGAAATGGAGCCAGAGTATACTGTATTGTGGGAGACGGTGAGCTGGCGGAAGGACAGATATGGGAGGCTGCCATGGCCGCCTCGACCTATGCCTGCGATAATGTGTGCGCGATACTAGACTATAATGGGGTGCAGGCTACAGGAAGTACGAAAGAGATATTTCCTATAAGAGACATAAGAGAAAAATGGAATGCTTTTGGCTGGTACACTATAGAAATTGATGGCCATGATATTGAGCAAATTCTTTCAGCCTTGGAGGAGGCTGGCCAGGTAAAGGGAAAGCCAACAATGATTATTGCCCACACAACAAAAGGGAAAGGCTTCGCTTTCGCGGAGAATAATGCCTACTTTCATAACGGATATATGACGGAGGCTCAGCACAAACAGGCTGTAGATATGTTAAGCGCTATGAGGATGGAGGCGTAAAATGTACTTGAGCTTGAGACAGGCATATGGACAGGCCTTGGTTGAACTTGGGCAGAACAAGAGCGTAGTTGTCCTGGAAGCAGACTTGGGAAAGTCTACTATGTCAAGCGAGTTCCAATCGATATATCCGGACCGATATTTCCAGATGGGAATAGCGGAACAGAACATGGCCTCTGTGGCTGCGGGTATGGCACTCACTGGCAGAGTTGCTTTTATCAACTCGTTTGCGGTGTTTACTGCAGGCAGGGCATACGATCAGATACGTTCGTCTATATGCATTCCCGCACTTAATGTCAACATATGCGGCTCATCAGCAGGATTATCTGATTATGGAGATGGAAAGACGCATCAATCAGTTGAGGACATAGCGACGATGAGGGTGTTGCCGAATATGACGGTTCTCTCGCCAGTAGACGCCGTGGAAACAAAATTGATGGTACGAGCCATGATGGAGAAAGCTGGACCTTGCTATTTACGCATAAACAGGAATGAACTACCTGTGTATACATCTGAGAAAGAAAAGTACTATATTGGTAAAATGACGCTTTTGCGAGAAGGTTCAGACGTAGTAGTCTTTGCCACTGGTGTTATGGTATCAAAAGCGATGGATGCGGCTGGAATACTGGAGAAAGAGGGCGTATCAATCAGAGTCGTAAATGTCAGTACGATAAAGCCTTTGGACAAAACTGCACTGAGGAATTTCTGTGTAGGGATGAAGGGAATTGTAACGGCGGAGGAACACAGTACTATTGGTGGATTGGGATCGGCGATATGTGAGGCGCTTTCAGAGGATAGGGTGGCTGTTGAGCTTGTAGGTATAAATGATGAGTTTGGGATATCT
The DNA here is from genome assembly GCA_944386185.1 of uncultured Oscillospiraceae bacterium. Taxonomy (GTDB): domain Bacteria; phylum Bacillota; class Clostridia; order Oscillospirales; family Oscillospiraceae; genus RUG626. Next base: position 9,096 of record CALXAF010000177.1, on the reverse strand, counting down.
GCAGAAAACTATGAGCTGATTTTGGAGCACTATGGCCTCACCAGTGGAGCGATTGTAGAAAACGTTAGGAAAGTTTTACGAATTGTTAAGCACTGATAAAAACTGGGAATAATATGAGAGATGAGCAAGAATAGGGCAGTAAATATGAAAATTGTATTTATTGGACTGGGAATAACGGAACACTTGCAATTATGGTAGGTGGTAAATATGACGTGTTTGAACGTGTCAGGGTGATTCTTGTGGTAATGGGTTCATCTGCCACCTGGTGTGGAGAAAATGGCGCAGGGAATACTACCAAGTTGGAAAATCAGATAATTGTGGCGGCGAATATTGCGGCTATGTCTGAAACGTTGGTGCTAGGAAAGAAAGCAGGTGTAAGACCCGAGATTATATATCAGGCCATCAGAGGCGGGCTTGCCGGGAGTGCAGTAATGGAGGCCAAGATTCCTATGATGATGTAAGGAAACTTCCGCCCGGGATTTAAAATCAATCTACATATAAAGGATTTAAATAATGCCCTGAATTTCTATCCAGAACAGATGTGTGTAAGCAGTAGAACAAGACGAGTTCAACTGTAGTAAATATTTAGGAAAGAAGAATATGAGGAGGTAGAAAATGAAGCACAGAAGACATGCAGTTTTAATTGCTCTGGTTTTGGCATTCTTGACTTTGCTGACAGCTTGCGGTACTGGGCGCGAAGAGCCGATTGAAAGCGGCGTCGATGGAGAAAGTCCCACCACAGGCGTGAGCAGCGGCTCGAGGACTGATCTGATCATAGGCCTGTCTACAGACATATTGTCGCTTGACCCTCAGGCGGGACTGGCTAGCAACGATTTTAATGTCCATATGCAGATTTATGGTAATCTGTTAAAGTACGATGAAAATGGGCAGATAGTTCCATACCTGGCAGATGTATTTGAAATCAGCGAAGACGAGTTGGTCTGGACTTTTAAGATCAAACAGGGAGTACTATTCTCTAACGGGGAAGAACTCACGGCTGATGATGCGGTTTTCACTTTTGACAGATTGAGTCAAAACACTTCTTTTGCAGGAGTATTTGCATATATTGCTGAATACTCTGCAATAGATGAGTACACTTTTGAAATCAGACTTAATAAACCTTACTTTATACTTAAGTACTTACTAGCTGACTCCAAGTATGCCATATTAAACCGAGAGGCAGTTGAGTCGGGGGGTGAGAATTGGGCAAATGACCCCGTTGGAACCGGACCCTACAAGCTCTCTGAGTGGTCAACTGGAGAGGAAATAGTGCTAGTAAGGAACGAAGCGTATAACTTATCTGAGTTGCCACCGATTGAGACTATTCACTACAAAATAATAACCGACGCAAATACTATGGCTGTAGCTCTTCAAAGTGGCGACATAGACTTTGTAGGCGGAACAGGAATCGCGGCCAGCTTAGTTTCGCAGTTTGCGAGCAATCCTGACTATACGGTTCTCTTCTCGGCGAATTCAGCGTATGAGTTTTTAAACCTAAATACGCAAAAAGCCCCCTTCGACAACCTGGTTGTACGTCAGGCTATAGCACATGCTATAGATAAGGACTCTATCATTCTCATGGCGGCGGAGGGTAACGGAGTGAAGGCCGATACTCAACTTGCGGACGGGGTGTTCGGCTATGACTCGACCATTGAGGGTTATGAATACAATCCCGAGAAAGCCAAGGAATTACTGACTGAGGCTGGGTATGCAGATGGATTTAGCATGACAATATACACAGTCGGGGCCAGAATAAATATCTGCGAGATAATACAGTCTCAATTGGCCGAGATAGGAATAAACGTATCATGTGAACCATTGGATCTGGGCGCATTTTTGGCAACAATATCCTCCGGAGACTACGATGCGAATATGATGGGCCTTGGCCTCTCATATCCTGAGGGAGAATCTTTGCTCAACCCAATGTTCGAAAGCTCTTCAGCTTATAATTGGTGTGGCTTTACAAGTGCTGAAATAGACGAACTAATCCTTGCCGTTCAGTCTTCCGGCGATGACGAATACAGGCAGGAGTGTTATTCCGAGCTTTTGACCATTCTTAGAGATGACTGCCCGCAGATACCCCTGTACTATTCAATGACGAATATGACCTTTGATTCGTCATTGAATGTACCGTATGTGCCGGTGCTCAACCTATACAGAGTTGAGGACATGAGCTGGAAGTCATAAAAGCAGATAAGCCGGACAATTATGTCCGGCTTATCTTTTTCAGAGAACATATAAGGAGAACGCTGATGCTGAAATATATAGTGCGGAGACTCCTGATTATGCTGCCAATTATACTAGGCATCATATTCATTGTTTTTTCAATCTTGGAGTTCACGCCTGGAGATCCCGTGAGTATGATATTGGGACAAGACGCTACTCCAGAGCTAATTAAGTTGAAGCGTGAGGAGCTGGGTTTGAATAAACCGTTTTTAACGCGGTATATAACCTATGTTTTGGATATTGTACGGGGTGACTTTGGCACCATGTATGCTTCGGGCAATTCAGTCGGTGAGGCGATAGCAAGGCGACTCCCTGTGACATTGGAATTGTCTATATTGAGCATATTATTGGCGGTGATAGTGGGAATACCTTTGGGAGTTTTGTCAGCTGTAAAGCAATACTCTATTATCGACATTTTTAGCATACTTTTCGCAATGATACTCTCTGCCATGCCTGGATTCTGGCTTGGACTAATGTTGATTCTGATATTCTCAACAAAACTTGGCTTGTTTCCGTCTTTTGGCGTAGGAGATGGACTGATATCGTTTATACTGCCTTGTATCACATTAAGTGCTACCTACACGGCGGTCATAGTGCGCATGACGCGTTCATGCATGTTAGAAGTGATAAATCAGGACTACGTTAGGACAGCTCGGGCCAAAGGGGCAACTGAGAGCCACATAATTGGGAAGCATGCACTCAGAAATGCGATGTTACCAGTACTCACCACGGTTGGCATGTATTTTGGTGCACTGATGGGCGGTGCTGTCATAGCGGAAACCGTGTTTTCGCTGCCTGGGCTCGGAACACTGCTTGTGAGTGGTATAACCGCAAAAGACACGCCAACTGTTCTTGGCTGCGTAACTGTCATTGCCACTTCAATAAGCCTGATTAATTTGTCAGTGGATGTAGCTTATGCGTACATAGATCCACGCATAAAAGCCCAGTATGCTTCAATGGGGTTGGTAAAGGTGAAAGTGAGGAAGCGAAAATGAGGATGAAGGGAAGAACTGAACGCGCAGAGGGTCAGTTCATCGAAATATGGCGGCGGTTCAAGCGGAATAAAGCAGCTGTTGCAGGTCTTGTGGTATTTTCATTTGTTGTCCTCATGGCCTTAAGCGCGGATCTTTTCTTCAATTATGAGGAGGACGTTATAAGGCAGAATGCGATGGAACGATTTCAACCGCCATCAGCTGAACATCTGCTGGGCACTGATCAGTACGGCAGGGACATGTTGGCAAGGATTGTCTATGGTGCGCGTATGTCACTGCTCATAAGCCTTTCAGTAACTGTGATGAGCACGCTCCCGGGATTGGTTGTAGGTTTCATAGCCGGGTATTTCGGAGGCAAGCTAGATAGCATACTGATGAGAATCTGCGACATGTTTATGGCGATACCGGCCCTCCTTATGGCAATAACCATTGTTGCGGCATTGGGACCGAGCGTTACAAATCTGATTATTGCGCTTTCAATTTCTGGCATTCCTTCCACCGCGCGCTTCACAAGATCTATGGTTTTGAGACTTAGAGGTGAGGAGTTCGTTGAATCAGCACGAGCGGTGGGAACAAGTGACTTCAGAATAATGTATAGGCATATATTTCCCAATATTGTAAGTTTGACGATAGTTAATGCCACATTATCTTTGGGCAGCATGATACTTGCCTCTGCAGGCCTAAGTTTTATAGGCCTTGGGGTGAAGCCTCCTGCACCGGAGTGGGGAGCTATGCTTTCAAATGCAAGAAATTATTTTACGGACCATCCGTCCCTTCTGCTAATTCCCGGCGCGGCCATACTGATAACAGTATTATCTGTTAATTTGCTCGGTGATGGGTTGCGTGATGCTTTAGATCCGAAAACGAAATGAGGAGCTGACATGAGTGAGATACTTCTTGAAATAAAAGATTTGGAGGTACAATACCTCACTATGGATGCTACTATCAGGGCAGTAAACGGATTGAGCCTTATTCTGAATAGAGGCGAGACTCTGGGGGTGGTGGGTGAAACCGGTGCTGGAAAGACAACGCTGGCACTATCCATTATGCAGCTATTACCGAAAAAAATAGGGAGAATAGTAGGTGGGTGCATAGAGTTTGCGGGTCAGAGTCTACTTAATGCCTCTGCTAAAGCGATGCGTTCAGTCCGAGGTGATGAGATCGCCATGATATTTCAGGATCCGATGACAAGTCTCAATCCTGTTATGACCATAGGTGATCAGATTGCAGAAATGATAGAGCTACACAGCACAGATAAGAATAAGAAAGAAATATCAGTCAAAGTTGATGAGCTCCTGGAAGTGGTGGGCATTCCAGCTACAAGAAAAGCAGAATATCCACATCAGTTTTCCGGTGGAATGAGGCAGAGAGTGGTTATAGCTATTGCACTTGCCTGCAACCCAACTTTATTGATTGCAGATGAGCCGACAACGGCTCTCGATGTCACAATACAGGCACAGGTGTTGGAGATGATGGAGGACCTTAAGACACGGCTGAATACCTCTATGTTACTTATTACCCATGATCTTGGAGTGGTTGCCGCTATGTGCGACTCAGTTGCTGTGATGTATGCAGGGCGCATAATAGAGTATGGCACTGTGGAACAGATATTTGACTCTCCTAGACATCCATATACAATAGGATTGCTAAACGCTATTCCAAATCTTGAAAATAAATCACACAGGCTGATACCCATAGAGGGACTAATGCCAAATCCTGCTTTGTTACCCATAGGGTGTTCATTTCACCCTAGGTGCAAAAAGTGCATGGAAATATGTAGGAGACAGAATCCGATTAACTTCGACGATGCAGGCCATAGGGTCGCGTGTCATCTTTACTTCTCCAATACGGAGGACACATGAAATGGAAAATATTATTCTAGAACTACGAAATTTAAAAAAGTATTTTCCAACACCACATGGAGTTCTTCATGCGGTTGATGATATAAGCCTGTCAATTAATAGAGGGCAAACGCTCGGGCTCGTGGGAGAATCCGGTTGTGGTAAATCTACAATCGGGAGAACAATACTAAGGCTTATAGAACCGACATCAGGTGAGATATATTTTGAGGGGCAGAATATCACGGACATCCCCAAATCACAGTTTAAATCAATGCGCAAGCATATGCAGTTTATATTCCAAGATCCGTATTCATCCATAAATCCACGACTGACTGTTAGCCAGTCCATAGCAGAGCCGCTTATTGTAAACAAATTGGCCTCATCTAAAAGCGAACTAAATGAACTTGTGCTGCATTATATGGAGATGGTAGGACTTGATAGCAGGCTTGCATCCGCGTACCCGCATGAACTTGATGGTGGGAGAAGGCAAAGAATAGGAATTGCACGCGCGCTTTCTGTCGAACCCAAATTTATAATATGCGATGAGCCTGTAAGCGCGCTTGACGTGTCAATACAAGCACAGATACTAAACCTGGTACAGGACCTCCAAGAGCAGCTGAATCTGACATATATATTTGTTACGCACAATCTCTCCGTTGTCAAACATATTTCAAATGAAATAGCAGTTATGTATTTGGGGCAGTTGGTTGAGAAGTGTCAGGCTGAAGAGCTGTTTGAGAGGCCTATGCACCCCTACACGCGAGCTTTGCTTTCTGCCATACTGCTTCCTTCGCCAAAATCCAGAAACAAAAAGCGTGAAATACTGAGAGGTGAAATAACATCTCCCATAAACCCAACCCCGGGGTGCCGGTTTGCAAAGAGATGTAACTATGCGACAGCTGCCTGTGTCGGAGAATCATATGAACTTAGAGATATGGGCGGGGATCATATGACTTCGTGCATTCGAGTTATCTCAGGAGAGCTAAAATGGGATTGATTATGCACAGAAGGGCATGTGAGACAGTCTATTAAGGGGGCTAACATGATGCTAAAAAGGATTAACCAGCAGGCAATTGAAATAGCAGATAAAGCGTATGAACTGCTTTTTGGCAATGACATAGGAGCGGCATTAAAGGGCCTTGCGCCAATGCTGAGCGCTGAAATACCAGACATAAGCTATGAGGCAACTGAAAAAAAGGCCACAGCCTGTCGCGAACTCATTGCTGAATGCGACGAAATGCTTGCTGGTAGTATAGAGCATGATGACGAAATGCTGCTGGGAATTGTGAAGTTTAACGCTGAGGGTCCTATAGAAGAACACAAGTTTTTCTGGAACAAGTTCGATTATGAACCTTTTTTCAATATGTTGACTCTTTACATGCCGGATATACAATCAATTCCGTGTGAAACTAAGGAATATGCGAATTTAAGACTCAGGTTGCTAGAAGGTTGCGCAAAGCTTGTTGCCGACATGCTGGCCAAGGCAAGAGGGCAATTAAGCCGTGGAATTTTAATGCCTAAACCGCTGATTAGAATCTCTGTTGAAGCTTTTGAAAAATTCATCTATAACGATGTGAAGAATAGCCCATATATACTAAAAGGCAATAAAAGCTTCGATATAGGGCCTTACAATGCCAAGATCGAAGAGGCAGTACGAAACATATCGGAGAATTGTTGTAAACTCATCGAGTTCCTCGACGGCAAATACTATTCAGATGCTCCGGAAGAGATTGGACTTTGGCAATATCCGGGTGGAGAGGAATACTACGAGAGTTGCATCAGGCAGAAAACCACATTGGAGATGAGCGGAGAAGAGGTATTTGAACTAGGGCGCAGGCTGCGCGAGGACATTGAGACGCGCATGGCGGAAATAAGACTAGAACAGGGATATGACTGCAGCTGTGAGGAGTTCTCCAAGGTAATAATGCGAGACCCTAATTGGGTCATGGACACGCCGGAGGAGTTCGGACAACGGCTGAACGGATGCGTCGAAAAAATTAGGCCGCTAATGGACAGATACTTTGGTATCCATACAGATACGCCCTGCGCCGCAGTCCGGGTGTCACCGGAGCTCGAGCCGTATTACGCGAATGGCATATACACCCCCGCCTCCCCGACACAGAAAATAAAACGGGGAGAATACCACTACAATGGGCTGAATATGAGAAAGAAAAACCCGCTAAAGATTGAGTCGTTGGCCTACCATGAGCTGATTCCCGGGCACCATTATCAGTTCAGCGTAGTCCAGGAGCTTAAAGACCTGCATCCTTTGTGCAGGGCCGCGCAGGTGACCGCGTACAACGAGGGCTGGGCGGAATATGCCGCTGCATTTGCCGGCGAGATAGGCATGTACTCCAGCCCGCTGTCGGAGTACGGACGGCTCGAGATGGATCTGTACATAACTAACTTCCTGACAATAGATGCTGGACTGAATTCCATGAAGATTCCTGTTGAAGAGATGTGTGAGTTCATGCAACCGTATCTACCGGATTATCCAGGTGATGCGCTGAAGCGGCAATTGATGAGGATTGCCGAAGGCATGCCGGCCTTTGCGCTTGCCTATAAGCTGGGCAGTGTGAAAATGCAGGAATACCGCAGAGAGGCACAGGAAAAGCTGGGGGAGGCCTTCAATATCCGGGAGTATCATACAGTTGTGCTGGAGTGGGGGGCGCTGCCACTGGAGCTGCTCAAGCGGCACATAGATCACTATGTCAAAACAAAGCTGGAGAAATGACATGGGAGGATATGTTTTAAAGGGCCGTGTTATCGACGGAAATGGCGGAAAACCAATCGAGCGCGGCGTGGTGACTGTGGAAAATGGGCGGATAAGCGCAGTATGCAGGGAAAGCGAATTCCGTACGGATGCCCGGCTGACTGAGATATCCATGCCAAATGCCACGATAATGCCAGGCTTTATCGACTGCCATACGCACCTCACCAGTATTGGCATGATGCCGGAAAAGCTGTTTCTGCGCCCCAAGTATGACATGCTGCTAGAAGCGGTTGGTGATGCGAAGAAACTGCTTGAGGCTGGATTTACTTCGGCCAGGGAGATGTGTGAGTTTGGTCCCTGCCTGAAGAGAGCTATAGCTAAGGGAAACATATCGGGACCCAAACTATTTGTTTCGTCCCGGCTGTTGTCCAGCACCAGTGGACACGGGGATACCTGCAGTTTGATACCCCTCGAATATGTACAAGAGCACAATACAATAGCGTATCTGGTGGACGGGGTAGATGAGTGCCTGAAAGGGGCCAGATTGATGTTTCGGGAAGGGGCGGATTTCATAAAGAGCTGCTCCACCGGGGGCATAATGTCCTATGGCGATGAGCCGGATACAAGTGAATTCTCCCTGGAAGAGCTCAAGGCCATGGTGGAGGAGGCGGAACGGCATAACACATATGTTGCAACGCATTCACAGGGGACAAAGGGGATTCTGAAGGCGCTGCAAGCGGGAGTTAAAAGCATCGAGCACGGCATATTCCTGGACGAGAAGTGTGTTGAGCTCATGGTGAAAAACGACGTAACTTATGACCCCACTGTGTCCATACTTAGGTTGATATTAGCGAACCCAGATGAGGTCCCACAGTATGCCTACAGGAAGGGGTGCCTTGCGGTCGAACGGCACGTGGAGTCTGTGAAAATGGCCAGAGAGGCGGGAATAAGAATAGTTCTGGGTACGGATTTTCTGGGAGGAGATTCTGAAACCACGGCGTTTGGAAAACAGGGAATGGAGTTTGTATCGCTTGTTGAGGCAGGGCTGACGCCGATGGAGGCTATTGTAGCTGCAACAAAAAATGGAGCACATCTAATCAAAAAGAGCTTGGAAACTGGTACTCTGGAAGAGGGAAAAGCTGCTGATATAGTTTTGGTTGAAGGGGATCCTTTACGCGATATTTCTATCCTTGCGGATGCCACAAACGTACGCCTGGTTATGCAAGATGGTGTAATAAAGAAAAACACCATTATGAGTAAGACCTGCTAATAAAAGTCAAGTAGAAATTTCAGATTTTTTAGGGAGGCGAAAAATGCAATACAA
>CALXAF010000176.1 GCA_944386185.1 uncultured Oscillospiraceae bacterium | reverse complement strand
CCCGTTTTTGAGAAATAAGGAGATCTATGCCGTTGCCTTTCTAAAGGGTAAGAACGGCGGTGGCAGCATCGGCATTGTGCCCTGCGGAGAGGGCGCGCTGAGGCGGCTTGTTCCGCTGCAGGGGGAGGGACTCCGGTTCGTGCTGGTTGAGGAGCTCATACTTCACTTCCTGCCAAAGATATTTGAGCATTATAAGGTGGATGAGTGCGCCCTGATACGTCCTGTAAGGAGTGCCGACATATCCATAGACGATTCATCCACAGATGCGGATGACATGTCGGCTGAGGACTACAGGAAGAGCATGGAGAAACTCATTTCCCGCAGAAAAAAGCTGAACCCTGTGAAGCTTGAGTATAAGGGAAAAATGGACGATGAGATCTGTTCCAGCCTGTGCAAATATCTGAACCTGTCAAAAAAACAGATGTTTTCAAGTGACATACCGCTGGATCTGTCGTTTACGGGATTTTTAAAAGATGTGCTCCGTGATAAGAGCGAGCTCTTCTATAAGCGCCGTGTCCCGCAAAACTCGGTCAGCGTGGATATAAACGGGCCGATGATACCGCAGATACGCCACAGGGATATCATGCTTGCATACCCATACGAGAGTATAAGGCCGTTTTTGAGGCTCCTTCAGGAGGCGGGACAGGATCCAAAGGTCGTTTCTATTAAGATGACTCTCTACCGGGTGGCTGTAAACAGCAAGATTGTCGAGGCACTTGTTGACGCTGTGGAGAACGGCAAAGAGGTTGTAGTCCTGGTGGAGCTGCGCGCCAGATTTGATGAGGAGAACAACATCGGCTGGTCACGCGTGCTTGAGCAGGCCGGATGCAGGGTCATATACGGTCTTGATAGAATGAAAGTCCACTCAAAGCTGATGCTTATTACACGTGTACACGACGAACAGGTGGAGTATATAACCCAGGTCGGTACGGGCAACTACAATGAGGACACGGTGAAGGCATATACCGACCTTGCGCTTATGACCTCGTCACCGGAGATCGGGGCCGAGGCGGCCAGGGTATTCAACTGCCTCTCCATGGGAGAGGTGATAGAGGATACAAAGCATCTGCTTGTGGCGCCGGCGTGTCTGCGCTCCAGGATCATTGAGATGATCGATGAGGAGATAGCCCGGGCAAAGAGCGGCGAGGAGGCGTATCTGGGCTTTAAGCTTAACGGCCTCACAGACAAGGGGATAATAGATAAACTTTTTGAGGCGTCCCAGAGCGGAGTGCACGTAGACCTGCTCGTGCGCGGGATCTGCTGCCTTGTGGCGGGTATACCGGGTATCTCAGAGAACATACATGTGTACAGTATCGTGGGCAGGTACCTTGAGCACTCCAGGATATATATTTTCGGTACCCAGGGAAGGAGAAAGGTATACATCTCCTCAGCCGATTTTATGACTAGGAACACTATGCGCAGGGTCGAAGTGGCGGCTCCGATCTATGATGACGAGATACGCCACAGGGTGGAACAGATGTTCTTTGACCAGCTTCGGGACAATGTGAAGCTGCGAGTACAGAGGGCAGATGGAAAGTATGTCTATAAGAAGGATGGAAATGAACCGTTTGACTCACAGGAGTTCTTCATTGAAGAGGCATATAATGGCAAATGGAAGCTTGCCGGTAACGGCAATCAGGCAGAGCAGGACAGTGAAAAAACTGAAGTCCCGCCTGAGGAGCCTGCCGTTGTGATGCAGCAGGAGAGCGGGGCTGAAGCCAGTCCTTCCAGCGAGGGGGAGGAGAGCCGGACGACAACGGCACATGAGGCGGAGGTAAAGAATTCTGCCTCACAGGTACACTCAGAGCCCCAAAAGGCCAAAGTCCAGGTGAAAGTTGTGAGAAAAAGCGGGCTCACCGGATTCCTCAGAAGGCTGTTTGGCAGATGAAATAAAGACCAGATTATTATACTTGACTGCTGTAAAATAAGCTGCAGAAAATTTTAATATTAAAGAGCCGCCGACAGATGGTGTTAACCGACTGCCGGCGGCTTTTGCATTTGGCATCCTGCGTTCGCGGCGCAGAGTATTACCTGTTGTAATAGCGACAGAACCATTGTATAATTATCATAAAGTAAGCTGCGGGGTGATTATATGTACTGCAACCAGTGTGGGAAACAGATACCAGACAGCTCCAAGTTTTGTAATTTCTGCGGGGCACGTATCAATATACACTGTATGCCAGACAATACAAGTGCTGCTGAGAAGACTCCCGCCGATCAGAGGAAGCTTGAACAGGACGAGAGAAACGGTACTCTTATTTATTTGAGAGATATAGTGTCAATAGAATTCAGCATAAATAAGCTTCAACGGCAGCTATATTTAGCACAGGAGCCGATGATAATACACGACGATTGGTACTATTGGGAGTTTTACAACTTAGATCCGCCGCTTTTGTGGTACAGCGACTATCCGCCATATAGTTTAATGTATATGTGTTATTTCCATAAGCTGAATAAATACTATTACGCCTTGGAAAATAAGGAAGTTTCACACTTCTATGATATGAATGGGAACGAAGTACGCCACCGCTATGGAAAACCGGGATACAGCCTTGTGGAGTTGGATTCTAAAAGGCGGGAAAAGCTTTGTACTTTACCTGAGTATAGAAAAAGGCTGTTCCACGACCCTGAACTTATAAACAGAGATTCAGTCCATTGGGGTGAGCGGCCGGAAATCATACAGAGGAATATAGCGGCGTATGGGTTGAGCGGCTTTGCACAGCTCAAACTTATTATTGAAGATTTTGAGGAGCTGGTGAGGCAGAGGGAGGAAAACTATAAAAGGGATCTGCCTGGCCTCAAAAGGAAAGAGCAGGAAATAAAACAGGAGCTGGAAGAGGCTCAGAAGCTGAGAGACGAGCTGTATGGTGTTAACATAATACCATCAAAGTTCCGCAATATTGGGTGCGCGTACTTTATTTATGACTTTTTCTCAACGTCAAACACGCCGCTGAACAATGTCTTCCTACACCTGGATTTAGATAAGATCCAGTCCCAGCTAAATACTGTGATAAATAATCAGAGGGAGACCATACTTCAACAGGCAGTAATCATATCCCAAAACGAGGAAATGCTCGCACAAAACCAGCGGTTGTTTGCTGAACTGTCTGAAATGAACAGAACAGTAAACAACAGTCTTGGATCCATAAATACAACACTTGGAAGTATCTATGAAAACAGCGCCGAAACGTCAAAGTGGGCCAGGATTGCGGCTATAAACGCGGAAACGTGCGCTTGGATCAGCACAGCGAGATATATTAAGAATTAAAAATAAGGATAAACAAAAGTGCGTGCCGCAGATTTCATCCTGCAGCACGCACAATTTTCAGAAAAATAGAAATATAATAAGTGCTACGCTCACTCGTCGCCAAAGCTTATACCAAGAAGCCTGGCCTCAGCAATAATATCTGATGCAGGATCTACCACCTTCAGCTTCCCGGCGATCTCAGAGAGAGGTACAGAGACGATGCGCCTGTTGCGCAGGGCCATCATAACGCCGTACTCCTTCTTATAGATGCACTGGGCGGCAGCAGCGCCGAGACGGGAGGAAATAACCCTGTCTGAAGCGCAAGGGGTGCCTCCGCGCTGCATGTGGCCAGGAACAGTTACGCGGGCCTCCTTACCAGTGGCCGCCTCAATCTGCGCCGCCACCTCATAGGAGATGGAAGGGTAGGTTTTACGCATATCCTTTAACCGCTGCTTATACTCCTTCTTGGACAATTTGGCGTCCGCCTTGGTCATGGCGCCTTCAGCGACTGTGATTATGGTAAAGCCATGGCCTTGTGCGGCGCGCTGTTCGACCTTGTTAATAACAAGGTCGATATCGTAGGGGATCTCGGGGATGAGTATAATGTCGGCCCCGCCGGCTATACCGGCGTGGAGGGTGAGCCAGCCGGCCTTGTGACCCATGATCTCAACTATAAATATACGGTTATGTGAGGCTGCAGTTGTGTGTATGCAGTCTATCACGTGTGTGGCCAAGGCCACGGCACTGTCAAAACCAAAAGTAAGATCGGTACCCCACAGATCGTTGTCAATTGTCTTTGGCAGGCCTATGACATTGAGGCCCTCCTGGCTCAGAAGGTTGGAAGTTTTCTGGC
>CALXAF010000175.1 GCA_944386185.1 uncultured Oscillospiraceae bacterium | reverse complement strand
CCTTTACCATTTCGCCGGTAGCGGTGTCCAAAACACGGACTGTACCACGCATCACAACCTCGCCGGCTATAATATTGCCGGAGTGGCCGCCTTCTATGGAACCGATAGTTACTACTACCGGGGTCGTTGGGGCGGTGATGCGGCTGTCTATGGTCTGAAGCGCGGTTATGATGTGGGCGGCGGCAACAATGGCGTCCGTCCCCTGGTCGGGATGGGCCCCGTGACAGGCCCTGCCATGGACAGCCATATGTAGGTCTATAACGGCGGCATTCATCTCCCCGGGCAGGAAGGAGGCTGCGCCAAGGGGGATGGTGGGATCCACGTGGAGTCCCAGCACCGCCTTTACATCAGGGAAGGACATGCATCCCTCGTCTATCATTGCTTTCGCTCCGCCAACGGTCTCCTCAGCAGGCTGGAAGTAGAGCTTTACAGTTCCGGGGAGCCTGCTCTCCATGGACTTGAATATCCTGGCGGAACCAAGGAGAACGGCGGTGTGGATGTCGTGGCCGCAGGCATGCATTATGCCCGGGTTTCTGGAAGCAAACGGAAGATCTGTATCCTCATCGATTGGAAGGGCGTCCATATCAGCGCGGAGAGCCACAGCGGGCCCGCCGCGGCCAATGAGCGCGCATATGCCGCCGTTGCTGTAGAGCTCATAAGGTATGCCGAGAGAGTCCAGATGACGCGCTATAAGGGCCCGGGTCCTGTACTCAAGGCATGAGAGCTCCGGGTCCTGATGAAGGGCGTGGCGGAGTTCCGCCGCGTCTTGAAATACGCTTTTTGCCAGAGAGAGATGATCTATCTGAGACATGGCTAATCCTCTTGTTTGCCGTTTATAAATACAGCCTGGACCTTTGTAAGATAGTGAAATGGGTGGCCGCTGAATACGACGATATCGGCGTCTTTGCCTTTAGATATTGAACCGACCCTGTTGTCCACGCCGGCAGCTCTCGCGCCGTTTATCGTGATGGCCCTGAAAGCGGCCTCTTCGCTTAGCCCCTCCCTGACAGCGACTCCAGCGAGGTATGGGAGCAGCCACAGTGCCACGACATCGTGATCCGTAGCCAGAGCAAATTCAACGCCGGCCGCCTCAAACAGCGCGCACATAGCCAGGGTGCCGCCAACGGTCTCCGGCTTGCCGGCAGGACCGATACATGGGCCGACGATTGGAAGTATTCCGGAACTTGCGATTTCGTTTACCACTTTGGAACCGCCGGTGGTATGTATAGTGGAACAGCGTATGTCAAACTCACGGGCAAGACGCAGTGCGGTCAGGATATCGTCCGCCCTGTGGGCGTGGATGTGAGCCGGAATTTCCCTTTTGAGAAGGGGGATTAGGGCGTCATAAGCTGGATCGAAGACATCCTCACCTGCATCCTTTTTCTCCATATAACGGCGCGCATTTATCATTGTTCTGCGGAAGATGGCGGCGGTACCCATGCGGGTCATGGGGGAACGGCCTTTGGACTCTCCAAAATTACGTTTTGGATTCTCCCCGGTTGCACACTTTATGGCGCAGGGAGCTTTAACAACCATACGCTCTACGTCCGCATCAGATGTCAGCTTTACGAACGCCGCCTGACCGCCTATCACATTAGTGCTGCCCGGGGACACAACAGCGCTGGTAATGCCGGCCCTGCGCGCCTTTGGGATAGCAATATCGAATGGGTTGAAGCCATCCACCACGCGCATGTCAGGGGTTACGGGATCGGTAGTTTCGTTGCAGTCCTCGCCTTCCCACCTGAGGCCCTCCTCTGATATTCCTATATGGGTGTGGGCGTCGATTAGGCCTGGCATTATATATCCACCCTGGGCGTCATAGATCTCGCCGCAATAGGGAGCGGCCTCGGACATATCTCCAAAAGCTGTTATAAGCCCGTTTTCAAAGTCAACATAACCGCTTTCATAGCGTCCATGCTCTATAGTAACGAGTATTCCGTTTTGTATCCTCATATTCTGCCTCCGCTCATATTGTTGGAATAAAAAATGAGAAGATAACTAAAATAGCACCACATGCGGCTCTGGACAAGGCAAAAGCCGCGTCCACCTGTTTCTTGGTGAATATATCCTGAGAAACAGCGGTGGCCGCGGTGAGGTCATCATCAAAGTCACTGCTGTCCATACGAAAGGCCGGACGGTGAGGACGCCTCCCCTTGAACCGGCGGAGCGCATATGGTACTTTTGCCCGTATCTTTTTAGTAAATCTGATAAAGGAGAGGGATCCTGTCATCCGAAGATAGGTGAACCAGCCCCAGCAGATCATAACAAAACCCATGGCACAGGCTGAATACATCATGTACACGCCTCTGCCCAGAACAGTGCCGAGCAGCAGCGTCACCACGAGCATTATCCCCAGATACTTGAAGGTGCGGTTGAAGATAAGACGGATATATTTTTTTCTATCCTCTCTGCTCATTTAACTACAGCTCTCAATCTCACGCAGATACCCATCCAGTTCACGCTGGTTTCCGAGGATAAAGTGTCCAGGACAGATCTCGCTCCAGGAGGGTTTATCCACAGAGTAATCGTGAATTGACGGATCATATGTCAAAAGCTTTTTGCCGCGCTCCACATCCGGATCGGGATAAGGCACAGCAGACAAGAGAGCTTTTGTGTACGGGTGCAGCGGATGGGAAAAAAGTTCGTCGCACCCGGCCAGTTCCACGAGACGGCCTTTATTGATAACGGCTATCCGGTCTGAAATGAAACGGACTACGGACAGGTCGTGGGCGATGAAGAGATAGGTCAGGTTCCGCTCGCGCTTGAGCTTGTTTAGCAGGTTTATCACCTGCGCACGGATAGACACATCAAGAGCGGAGATGGGCTCGTCAGCCACAACAAAATCGGGATCCATTATAAGGCTCCTGGCGATCCCTATACGCTGGCGCTGCCCGCCGGAAAACTCATGGGGAAACCGTGATGAAAACTCACTGGACAGGCCGACCTCGCCCATTATTTCCTCAACTTTCCTGAGCCTGTCGGCTTCGTTGTCGAAGAGATGGTAATTATAGAGCCCTTCGGAGATGATATAGTCCACCTTGGCACGGTCATTAAGGGACGCCATTGGGTCCTGGAAGATCATCTGCATCTCCAGACGGAGGCGCTTCGCCTCCCCGCGGGGCAGCTTCCCGGTTATGGGTTCGCCCTTGAAGATTATGCTGCCGTCAACCTTGTTGTATATGCGCATTATGGCCCGGCCGATAGTGGTTTTTCCGGAGCCTGACTCGCCCACGAGCGAAAGGGTTTCGCCTCTGTAGATATCAAAGCTGACGTTATCGACGGCCTTAAATTCTTTGCTTCCAATTTTAAATTTTACGGTGAGATCCTTTACCTGAAGGAGCTTTTCCGCACAATCGTAATTGAATGGAGGCGTGGGCTTTCTGGACTCGTGCTGTTGACGGGTCCTGCTCTCGAGCTGCTCCCTGTATTCCTTCGCGTACGGGTGCAAAAGCCAGGTCTTTGCCCAATGGGTGTCAGAGACCTTGAACATGGGCGGTTCCTCTTCGAAGTCTATCTCCATGGCCTCTGGATTGCGTGGAGCGAAAGCGTCTCCCCGTATCTCCTTGTAGAGGCTTGGCGGTGTGCCCTTGATGGAGTACAGATCATGGCCTTTTACCCCCAGCTGAGGCATTGAGTGCAGCAGGGCTCTTGTATAGGGGTGGGCGGCACCGCGGAATATCTCCCTGACGGTCCCATACTCCACTATCTGCCCTGCGTACATCACGGCAACCCAATCCGCCACGTTGGCCACTACGCCAAGGTCGTGGGTGATGTAAATCACGGTCATTTTAAGCTCTCTCTGAAGCTGGCGGATGAGCTCCAGTATCTGGGCCTGTACAGTCACATCCAGAGCGGTGGTGGGCTCGTCACATATCAAAATTTCGGGCCGGCATGCTATGGCGGTGGCTATGACCACCCGCTGGCGCATACCGCCAGAGAACTGGTGGGGGTACTGCTTATAGCGGGCCTCGGCGTCCTGGATACCCACACGCCGCAGGAGCTCTATGGCCTCCTCCTTGGCCTTGGCGTGGGCGGTGCCGAAGTGCCATGTGATTACCTCGGCTATCTGCTCTCCCACGGTACGTACCGGGTTTAGAGATGTCATAGGGTCCTGAAATACCATAGCGATTTTTTTGCCGCGGACGGTGAGCCACTCTTTTTCGGTCGAAAACTTTGTGAGCTCCTGGTCGCGGTAAATTATCTGCCCGCCCGTAATAGACCCGTTCTTGTCCAGCATGCCTATAAAGGATTTGGTGAATACGGACTTGCCGCAGCCCGATTCGCCGACGATAGCCAGGGTCTCGCCCTGGTATAGGTCCAGGGAGGCGCCGCGGACGGCGGTGAGCGTCCTGCCGCGCAAATTGAATTTTATCTCCACATCTTTGGCGGAGAATATGAGAGGGCCGGTATGCCCGTTATTTTCCATAGATACAGCCCCCCTCAAATGTGGTTCCTGGGATCCGAAGCGTCGGCGAATTTGTTGCCGATCACGTAGAATGCCACGGTTATAATACACAGTATGATAGTGGGCAGGAGCATCTGGTAGGGATGCAGTGTGAAGGAGGCCCGGCCCTGGTTCACGATATTGCCGAGGGTGATGGCCTCCACCGGCAGTCCCACGCCTACAAACCCAAGGAACACCTCATTGCCGATGGAGTACGGGATGCACAGGGCCGCCTCCATGATGATGAGGCTTATTATCTGGGGAATTATGTTTTTGGTGGCGATACGGCGCATTGGCGTTCCGAGGCAGCGTGAGGCCACATTGTACTCACTGTCGCGTATTGACAGGATCCTGTTTCGGAAGAACCTGGCTTCCACTATCCATCCTCTGGAGGCCATGGATATAAAGAGCGTAAGATAACTTGTGTTCATGATATAGGCCAGCAGCACCAGATAGACCGTGGACGGAACGTTGGTGATGACATTGTATATCTCTATCATTATGGGATCCAGCTTCTTGTTATAACCCCATATTGCGCCCACTATCATGCCTATTCCCACGTCAGAGAGGGCGATGCAGAAAGCCAGAAGGAAAGAGTTGCGGACACCGTACCAGGCGCGGGTCCATATGTCCCTGCCGAGGGTGTCTGTTCCAAACCAGTGCTCCCAGCTGGGCCTCTGGTTCCAGGTGAGGGGCAGCAGAGATGCCTTGTTTGGATCCTCGGAGGACACAATGGGGTATATAAAGCCCATGAGGATTATAAGGACTATCAGGACCACCAGGGCCAGCACGGCCTTATTCTTAAAGAAAGTGCGCAGGGTGGAACGCCAGTATGAGTAGTTGGAGTAACCCACATCCTCGCTTAGCATATTGTCGAATATGGCCGCCCGGAACTTTAGAGGGTTGAGCTGCCGGACTTTTTTCTTCTCTTCCATGCTCAGCCCTCCTCTGTAAGCTTGATGCGCGGGTCAACTGCCGCCACCAGCAGATCTCCCAGAAATACACCCACCACCGACGTGACGGCATACATCAGGACTATGACCTGGACAAGGTTGTTGTCCTGGCTCTTGATAGCCGTGGTCAAGAGGCCTCCGGTGCCAGGAATGGCGTAGAGGCTCTCAATGACAAGAGATCCGGCGATTATATTCAGAAGATCGCTTGGCAGATATACAACAAGCGGTATGATGGCGTTCTTAAATATGTGTTTTTTCCAGACCTCTTTTTTAGGCAGGCCCTTCACCAGCGCAAATTTTACATAGTCACGGTTTTCCTCGTCCACCATGAACCGCCGCAGCCACAGGGCATACCAGGCGATACTGGAGAGGGAGAGGCATATCACAGGCAGTATCCAGGAGGATGGCTGATCCTCATAGAAGACCATGGGGAGTCCGAACCATTTGGATATCCACACCTGGATAAAGAAAAGGTATATGAGGTTAGGTATGGCGCGGACGGCCAAAATATATCCAGTGCCGAGCCGGTCGCCCCACTTATCCTTGAAACGCACCATCAAAAGGCCCAGAGACAGGCCCAGAATGATGCCGAGCACCATGCTGGAAAACCCGAAAGCAGCCGTCACAGGTATTTTCTCGGCGAGGAGGGTGGTTATAGGCACCTGAGGATATACCGTCAGGCTGCGGCCCAGATCCCCGTGGAACAGGTTTTTCACAAAGCGCCAGAGCTGCACCAGCGGGTGGTCCAGAAGCCCCTGGTTGCGCAGATAGCTCATACGCGTCGCCTCATCAGTCTCCTTTAAGACTTCCTGGGGGAAATAACCGCTGAGAGGCATAAGGCGCAGAAGCATGAAAACCACTATAAATACTATTATTACAGTTATCAGCGAATTGACTGTCCGCTTGAGTATGTATTTTCCCAAGAGATCCCCTCCCGTCCGGAAGCGCCGCTTCACGGATCTATAGGAAATTTTTTGCCCTGCTCCCCGCGGGGAGCAGGGCCTATATTTAATCTGAGATTATTTATCCGTTGGCGCCGAGAGCTTCCGCACGTTCCAGCTCGTAGGCAGCCGTCAGCGTGTTGTACTCGTCTATGGTCAGCGGTTCATCCATCACCAGGGTGCCCTTGTACTTGGTGTTGCCGTACAGCGTGAGAGGTGAGGTATATGGCACAGAGTAGCTCATATAGTAGCCTCTCAGGGATGAGATGAAGGGGATAAGGTATGCACCCTCGCACAAATACGCCTCGGCCTCGGCGAAGTACTGCAGCCTGTCTTCAAAATTATCGGCGGCCAGCGCTTTCTCAACGAGCGCGTCAAATTCAGGCACCTCATAGCAACCCACATTCTCGGCGCCGTCTGTAGTCATGCGGGTGAGAAGGCCGGAGGGGTCGGCGTAGCCGGTGGAAAGTGAGTCAAAATAGATATCGTAATTCAGCGGGTCTGCAACAGTTCCGTATGTCCAGCCGCTGTAGGCCTGTATCTGGAAGTCTATGTACTCGGCTCCTATGGACTCCTCAAGCATTGCCTTAAAGAGCTGGGCCATGATTATTTCGGATTCGTCATCCGTGCCAACGTAGCAGATAGTGACGGGCAGCTTGCCGTCAACGTCGAAACTGCACACCGGAAGGTAGTCCACCGTGCCTGCCTCGCAGCCGATAATGTTGCCCTCTTCGTCACAGAGCTCCTCAATGGCGGCCTCCATATACTGCCGTGCCAGCTCCGGCTGATTGTAGTCGGTCTCCTTGATTTCCTTCAGTGGACTGTAGTCGGTGTAGTCCACACCGTTGCTGTCATAGATGGCTCCCTCGGCGTTTATCGTATTACGCAAAATCCTGGAGGGGTCGACAGGCTCCCTGAGGGACGCCACTGCCTCCCTGTTGAGGCCGTACTGAAGCGCCTTGCGGAAATTCTCGTTGTTGATGAATATGTTGAACTCCGGGTTATCGCCGGCGAAATCAAGCCACAGGTAATTGGTGGAAAAACTGTGGCTGGTGGGCAGCAGGTTATCAGCCCACTCGGTGTCCTGGAGGGAGAGGTAGGCCTCGGCTTCCACCGTAGTATAGTCTATCTCGCCGCGCTCGAACATCTCCAGTGAGGTGGTACCGTCCGGTATCATCTGATACTCCACGGTTTCAATGGTCACATTCTCCTTGTCCCAGTAGTGGGGGTTGGCAGTGAGGGTTATAGCCTTGTCACGCTGGAAGTCGGACACATAATACGCCCCGCAGTAGAGCATGTGTTCATTGTCAACGGCAAAGTCGGCGCCAAGCTCCATGGCGTAATCGTATTCCACCGGCAGCAGGAGCATGCTGCTCTCTATAAGCGAGAGGAAGTATGGCGCACTGCTCTCAAGAGTGTATTCCACGGTGTACTCATCAACGGCCCTGACGCCAACCATGTCGTCGAAGGAGGCCACTACATCCTCCCTGTTCTGGTCGGTGATGAGGCCGCTGTCTATATCGTCAAGGGTCCAGTAATAGTCGTAAAGGCCGGATATAAGGTCCCGGATCACCCGCAGGGAGTAGGCACCGTTCAGCGGGTCACCTATGTAGCGGATGCCGTCAACAAAATCCTGGGCAGTAAGCTCATACTCGGTCTCGGCGCCGGTGTGATCCACCCACTTGAGGCCCTGGCGGATCTTGAAAGTCCATACGGTCTGATCCTCGTTGCTGGTCCAGCTCTCGGCAAGCGACGGGACGTATACACCGTATATATCCGGTTCCACGAGACCGTCGATGCAGTTGGCGATTATCTCGCGGACAGTTGCGTAAGAAGTGGTAAAATAATTGAAAGAAGCATATGAAGACGAGAAATACGTCTTATATACGTCCTCAAAGTCCCTGTTCATTATATCATCGGCATTGTTTAATATCTCTTCTGGCGTCTGGTCCTGTGTCACATCTCCCGGTTCCTCCTCACCGGAATTGCCGCACGCGGTCAGGCTGAGAGCCATCACCAACGTGAGAAGCATGGCGACGAAACGTTTCATGGGGGCCCCTCCTTTTTGGTTCGTAAGTTTTCCCTTTGCTTATTGCAAATTTATAGAAGTATAATACACTGTTGTCTCACTGTTTGCAACAATTATATTGCGTTTTAATCCATTAAATCGATGCTTTTTTTGAAATATATTTCCGGAGCCTGGTCAAAACTGCGTTCGCGACCATGGGAGGAAGACACGAAGCCCAATTGAAACTCAAAGCGGCCGCTGGTATAATTTTTTATCATATATCACTTGGAGGATCAGAGAGTGGAGAACAGGAATATCGACAGCGGCCGGCCCTTTGACTGGGGGATGACGTCTGAGAATTACGGGAAATACAGGGACATCTACCCGCAGGTAATGTACGATAAACTTCGCCATATGGGCGTCGGCCTGCCGGGCCAGCGGATCATTGACCTGGGCACGGGCACCGGCGTGCTGCCCAGGGCCATGTACCGCGGCGGGGCCGTTTTGACAGGCATAGACATCACGCCAAACCAGATAGAGATGGCGAAGTGCCTTGCGGAGACGTCCGGCATGGATATCGACTTCCGCCTGGCGCCAGTGGAGGAGCTGCCGTTTGCCGACGGGGAGTTCCAGGCCGCGACGGCCGCCCAGTGCTTCGTATATTTCGACCACCAACGGGCGTCACGGGAGATTGCCCGGGTGCTGAGCCGGGGCGGGCTGTTCGCCGTCATATATATGGGCTGGCTGCCGGAAGAGGATGATATTTGCCGTATGAGCGAGGAACTCATACTGAAGTATAACCCGGTGTGGAGCGGCGGCGATACCCGCCGGCATATGGAGATACCTCAGGTGTATTCAGAAAGCTTTGACATAGAGGCAGAAGAGCTCTTCGATGTGGAGATCCCCTTCACCAGGGAGAGCTGGAACGGCAGGATAATAGCGTCCCGGGGCGTATCTGCGGCCCTGCCGGAGCGGGAGACTGAGCTGTTCAGCCGGGAGCATGTGGCGCTTTTGGAGCGGTACACGCCGGAGAACTTCACAGTCAGCCACTATGTCTCTATCGTTCTTCTGAGGAAGAGGTGACAGTCTGCCGCTTTCTTGTCTTGTCTTGTCTTATCTTGTCTTATCTTGTCTTGTGGTATGATTGACACGGCTCTTTCATAGGAGGTTTGCCCATATAGTGTGGACTCAGATGGCGCAGGAGGAGGCAGTGCCTCCCCCTGCGCCATCTGAGAACGGGGGGCGGTATAACACATACGATGAAACATGTCCAATAATAACATATAGTATACGATGCGCACAATACGTCGCGGACTACGTAAGTAAAAAAACAGTCAAATTATCATATTGACAAGCGGCATATTATGCGGTAAAATTTTGTTCGCTTCCGAACTATATTTTGCCGGAACTATTTTATACTGACTTCTGATACGAGGGGAGATATACAGATGGACAGAGAGTGTGGGATGTGGATAAACATCGTGTCCCACAAGTTGAAAAAACAGGTAAACATAACCATGCAGAGCCTTGGGCTTACGGCCATGCAGAGCCACGTTATGCACTACATCCTTGTGAAATGCGCCGATGGGCCGGTGTTCCAGAGGGATGTGGAGAGCGCATTTGGCCTGAGCCGTTCTACAGCAACAGGAATACTGCAGATGATGGAGAAGAATGGGCTTATATCCAGAGAGAGCGTTAAAAGTGACGCACGGCTGAAGAGCCTTATACCCACGGAGAAAGCGGCCCACCTGGACGCCAAGATGAGCGAAGGGTTTCGGGAGCTTGAGCGCCGCCTGACAGAAGGCATACCTGACAAAAGGCTGTCCCAGATAAGAGAGACTCTCGAGGCCATGTCGGCCAATCTTGACAGGCAGTAGAAGAGAGTGATATCCAGAGCGCCGTATGGCGCTTTTTGATATGTTCCACCCAGGGGTGGAGAAGTGTTTTGGAGTTTGAAGGAGGAATGAAAAGTATGGTAAAAACCCTTGCCCGCAGTATACGCGAGTTTAAAAAGCCCGCTATACTGACGCCGCTTCTAGTGCTGGTAGAGGTGGTGCTGGAGTGCGTCATCCCGTTTATAATCGCCAATCTTGTAAACGAGATGCAGGCCGGATGCAGCATGGATGTAATATGGAGATATGGTATAGTTCTCCTGATCATGGCCGTGCTGTCGCTGGTTTTCGGCGTCGCAGCCGGAAACACATGTGCCAAGGCATCAACTGGTTTCGCCAGGAACCTGCGGCAGGATATGTTCTATCGTATCCAGGACTACTCGTTTGAGAATATCGACAAGTTCTCAGTGTCCAGCCTTGTGACACGTATGACAACAGACGTGGTCAACATACAGATGTCATTTATGATGATAATCCGCATGGCGATCCGCGGGCCGCTTATGATGATATTCTCATTTGTAATGGGCTTTATCATGGGCGGGCGCCTGGCGCTTATATTCCTTGTGACGATACCTATTCTGACGTTTGCGCTGATAATGGTCATAAGGAAGGCCATGCCCATATTCCGCCGCGTGTTCCGCAAGTACGATGCCCTGAACGACTCCGTACAGGAGAACGTGCAGGCCATCCGCGTGGTAAAGAGCTACGTGCGTGAGGACTATGAGAAGAAGAAGTTCTCCGCCGCCGCCGAGGACGTGTGCAGGGACTTCACAAAGGCCGAGCGCATCATGGCTATAAACAGCCCGGTGATGCAGTTCTGCGTTTACGGCGGAATGGCTTTCGTACTTTCGTTCGGTTCATACCTCGTCATATCCAGCCGCGGTACAGAAGTGGCCGTGGGCCAGATGTCCGCTATACTTACATACAGCTGGCAGATACTCATGAGCCTTATGATGCTCTCCATGGTGTTTGTCATGATAGCCATGTCCATAGAGTCTGCCGAACGTATCGTCGAGGTCCTGTCTGAGAGAAGCAACCTTGTCAGCCCGCCGGAGGCAGTCACCGAGGTACAGGACGGCTCCATCGATTTCGAAAACGTGAGCTTTAAATACTCCACAAAAGCCGAGCGCATGGCCCTGGCCAATGTGAACCTGCATATAAAGTCCGGTGAGGTCATAGGTATCCTGGGCGGCACGGGATCGTCAAAGACCACGCTTATCCAGCTCATTCCGCGTCTTTACGACGTAACGGAGGGTTCGGTGAAGGTCGGCGGAGTAGATGTCCGTGACTACGACCTGGATACACTCCGGAACAACGTGGCTGTTGTCCTTCAGAAAAATGTACTGTTTGCCGGTACAATAAAGGACAATCTGCGCTGGGGCAATAAGGAAGCCACGGACGAGGAAATGATTGAGGCATGTAAACTTGCCCAGGCCGACGAGTTTATACAGCAGTTCCCGGATAAGTACGACACCTGGATAGAGCAGGGCGGCAACAACGTATCAGGCGGCCAGAAGCAGAGACTCTGTATCGCCCGCGCCCTTTTGAAGAAACCGAAAGTGCTTATACTGGACGACTCCACCAGCGCTGTGGACACCCGCACAGACTCCCTGATAAGGGAGGGATTCAGGAAGTTCATCCCTGAGACCACAAAGATAATAATTGCCCAGCGTGTGGCTTCTGTTGAGGACGCTGACCGTATCATTGTCATGGACGGCGGGCGCATAAAGGATATAGGTACACACGATGAGCTTATGAAGACAAGCGATATCTACCGTGAGATTTACACCACACAGAACAGGACAGGAGGTGAGCAGGATGGCGAATAATAACGAGAGGACACAGGCGAACACAATGCCGAAGACCACGGCCCGTGGCCAGAGGGCCCCTAAGGGCGTGCTCCGCCGTCTTTTGAAGATGCTCTTTGAGTTCTATCCGGTCCTGCTGCCTGTGGCCATAGTGTGTATCCTCATAAACGCCATAGTCAGTACGATCCCGTCAATATTCATGCAGAATGTAACCGATATAGTCGATAACAGTTTCCGGTCTGGAGACTGGGCCGGCGTGTCGGGCGACATACTTGGCCTTGTGGGTCTGCTGGCCATAATGTATGTGATAAGTCTTATTGCAAATGTATGCTACACTCAGATGATGGCAGTCATAACCCAGGGCTCACTGAAAAAAATGCGTGAACGCATGTTCAGCCACATGCAGGACCTGCCAATCAGGTATTTTGACACCAACGGCCGCGGCGATATCATGAGCTATTACACAAACGACGTGGACACCCTCCGTCAGCTCATAAGCCAGAGCCTCCCAAATATGCTTATCTCCGGCGTCACCATCCTGAGCGTTTTCTGCATCATGATGTACTACAGCATGATACTTGGAGCCATTGTGGTTGTGGGTGTCATATGCATGGTTCTCGCCGCCAGATATATCACGAGCCACTCGTCGAAATACTTCCTGCGCCAGCAGATCACCCTAGGTAAGGCTGAGGCCTTCATAGAGGAGATGATGACCGGCCAGAAGGTGGTTAAGGTATTCTGCCATGAGAATGAGGCCAAGGCCGATTTTGACAAGGTAAACGGTGAGATATACTATAATGCCCGCAACGGTAACCGCTTCGCCAATATACTGATGCCGCTTCTCGGCAATATCGGAAATGTGATGTATGTTGTGGTGGCACTGGTGGGCGGCGCCATGCTGCTTACGGGAGCGAACAATGTGAGCATCTCCGGTGCCGCTTTCAGCATCAGCATCGTTATCCCGTTTTTGAGCATGACAAGGCAGTTCTCCGGATCCATAGGCCAGGTGTCAAACCAGGTAAATATGGTTATCATGGGCCTTGCCGGAGCGCACCGCATCATGGCACTCCTTGACGAGGAGCCGGAGACTGACGAGGGCTATGTGACGCTGGTGAACGCCAAGGAGGATAAGGATGGCAATCTTACCGAGGCTGACGGGCGTACAGGACTTTGGGCCTGGAAGCACACACACCACGACGGGACTACAACTTACACGAAACTCCAGGGTGACGTCAGATTCTACAATGTGGACTTTGGATATACGCCGGAAAAGACAGTGCTGCACGACATATCCCTTTATGCAAAACCAGGACAGAAAGTAGCTTTCGTCGGCTCTACCGGTGCCGGAAAGACCACAATCACAAATCTTATAAACAGATTCTATGACGTTGAGGATGGAAAAATCCGATACGATGACATCAACATAAACAAGATAAAGAAGGCTGACTTGCGCCACAGCCTCGGAATAATTCTCCAGGATACAAACCTGTTCACAGGCACGGTTATGGAGAATATCCGCTATGGTAAATTGGACGCCACTGATGATGAGTGTATAGCTGCCGCCAAGCTGGCGGGAGCCGACGACTTCATAACAAGGCTTCCGGAGGGATATAATACAAAACTTTTCGGAAACGGCTCCAACCTGAGCCAGGGCCAGAGACAGCTTCTGGCAATAGCCAGGTGTGCTGTGGCAGATCCTCCGGTTATGATAATGGATGAGGCTACAAGCTCAATTGATACCAGAACCGAGGCTATAGTCCAGCGTGGCATGGACGCGCTGATGCGCGGCCGCACCGTGTTCGTGATAGCCCACAGGCTCTCCACGGTCAGGAACTCAGATGCGATCATGGTCCTTGACCACGGCCGCATAATAGAGCGCGGCACCCACGAGGATCTCTTAAAGCTCAAGGGTACATACTATCAGCTCTACACAGGTGCATTGGAACTGGATTGATGACATTTGATAATCAAAAACTCTCCCCGCTAAGAAAACCGATCCCCCGTCTCCAATTTGGAGAACGGGGGATGTGTTTTCCAACCCTTGCCATATCTTACCTATATAAGTATTTTACTGGTGTAAATCACTTGACAGGTGCCCCGGCTGATATTAAAATAAGCTTTGTATGATATTTTCGAAATCTTTGGAGACAGATTCGTAAATATAACCAATTCGGTCTGAACATACAAAATTTAATAAGGATTGGAGGTGTGTTGATCCAGATGATACACGTTATTTACGGCGTTGCTGTTCTGGCGGCGTTTGTAATAGCCTTCTTTGTGGGCGTGACTTACAGGAAAAAGGTCTCTGAGAGGGAGATCTCAAGCGCTGAAGAGGAGGCAAAGAGGATCATCAACGAGGCCATAAAGAACGCCGAGAACAAAAAGAGAGAGGCGCTTTTGGAAGCCAAGGAGGAGATACACAACAACCGTACTGAGTACGAGAGGGAAGTTAAAGAGAGACGCAACGAACTCCAGAAGCAGGAACGCCGCCTTCAGCAGAAGGAGGAGAACCTGGATAAAAAGACAGAAGCCCTGGAGAGGAAGAACGAGCAGGTCTCCAAAAAGATGGCCGATCTGGACGCCGCCAAAGAGGAAGTGGCTGTGGTAAAACGCAGCCAGCTGGAGATGCTGGAGAAGATATCCGGTTACTCCATAGAGGAGGCGAAGGCATACCTCATAGCTAACATTGAGTCGGAATGCACCCATGAGGCAGCTATGAAGATCAAGGAGATCGAGGCAAAGTACAAAGAGGAGGCTGAGGACCGGGCAAAGGAGATAATCGGTCTGGCCATCCAGCGCTGTGCCGCCGATCATGTGGCAGAAGTGACCGTCTCCGTCGTCCCGCTGCCAAATGATGAGATGAAGGGCCGTATAATCGGCAGGGAAGGCAGAAATATACGCAGCATAGAGCAGCTCACGGGAGTTGACCTTATTATCGACGATACGCCGGAGACCATTACAGTCTCCTGCTTCGACCCGATCCGGCGTGAGATCGCAAGGCTGGCTTTGGAGAAGCTCATAACAGACGGGCGAATACATCCGGCCCGTATAGAGGAGATGGTGGAGAAGGCACGCCGGGAGGTGGACGCCACCATCAAGGCAGAGGGAGAGAGAGCGGTATTCGAGACGGGTGTCAGAGGCTTGCACCCGGAGCTTGTAAAGCTGATCGGGCGACAGAAGTACAGGACCAGCTATGGACAGAACGTACTGAACCACTCAAAGGAAGTATCGCATATAGCCGGGCTCATAGCCTCTGAGCTGGGCGCGGACATCGCCACGGCCAAGAGGGCGGGACTCCTCCACGATCTGGGAAAATCAGTGGACCACGAGATGGAGGGTTCCCATGTACAGCTTGGTGTTGAGCTGGCACGCAGATATAAGGAGAGCGAGGAGGTCATCCACGCTATAGAGGCACACCACGGGGACGTGGAGCCACACTCCCTGATCGCGTGCATAGTACAGGCTGCCGATACCATATCCGCCGCCAGACCTGGAGCGCGCCGTGAGAATATCGAGAATTACATCAAACGGCTTGAAAAGCTGGAGGAACTGACCAAGTCCTTTAAGGGAGTTGAGACGTGTTACGCCATCCAGGCGGGCCGTGAGATACGTATAATGGTCAAGCCCGAGGAAGTCAGCGAGGACGAGATGGTGCTGATGGCCAGGGACATAGCCAAGAAGATCGAGGCCGAGCTGGAGTATCCAGGACAGATAAAGGTGAATCTGTTCAGGGAGACAAAAGCTGTGGAGTACGCGAGATAAAAATAATAATGAGTATTGGGGGACCTGTGGGCTTGCTGCTCACAGGTCCCATATTAATTTGAGAAAAGCGGCATGGCATGAAATGGCCGGGTTTACATTTTATATATTTTATTTCACCGCTGTTTGTGGTATAATCATACACTGTAAAATTGTCTGAAAGGCGGTGGAGATTATACTTGAGCTTTTAGCGCCAGCCGGCTCGCCGGAGGGCGTCTCCGCCGTTATAGAGAGCGGAGCCGACTCTGTGTACATGAGTTTTGGCAGCGTGTCAGGCGTGGTGGCCGGACAGCTCACTGAGGATGAGTTTGGACGGGCGGCGGAGTTCTGCAGGGTCCGTGGGGCCAAGATATATTATAGCGCCGACCTGGCACCCTTTGACGAGGAGTTTATGGCGGCATTGGAAAATGCCAGAAGGGCTGTCAGAATGGGAGCTGACGCCATAATCGCCAACGACATCGGCCTCATCTGGGCGTTAAGGCAGGCGGTGCCGTCCATGCCTGTCCACGCCGGACCGAAGTTAGGCGTCCATTCGGTTGAAGGGGTACGCCTTTTGGCGGCCATGGGTGTACGGAGGGCGTGCCTCTCCCCGATGCTGTCGGCGGATGAGATACGTGAGATATGCAGGGCGTCGCTTTTGGAGGTGGAGGTTACGGTACACGGGCCGCTGTGCCCGGCATTCCCCGGACAGTGTGCCCTGGGAGCCTTCTCAGGTGAGGGCAG
>CALXAF010000174.1 GCA_944386185.1 uncultured Oscillospiraceae bacterium | reverse complement strand
TATATCCTCTCCTGTCATGGTTGAGAGCCGCTGGGCCAACGAAATCTTTTGAACTCCGCCGAGCCGTCCCTGGCACTCAAGTTCGCTCTGCTCCCGCATATCATCAATGTCCTGCTGATACTCCCCTCCTACGATCCCATTTGCAATATCCTCTGGGAATTTCTCTATAATGCTAGAATCATAATACGCCCCGTCGCCAGGCACCCAGAAATCCGTATATTGAAGCGTCGCATTATCAATAGTTATGACGCATGGGATATAGAAGTCCTCATTGACAGAGTACCCATCCTCATCGTCAGCCAAGCTGTAGCTTCTGTATAGGGAGAGCCCATAGAGTTCCGTCTCGCCATCCCCGCTCTCTGTGTGAAGCGGCGTAAAACTGCCTATCTCCAGATCGCCAGCATCTATCGGATAAGCATTCCACCAGCCCGTGCCCATAAAGTCAACTACTGCCGCTTTGGCTGCGGAGATCAGCACATCAGGTGAATCAGCGCAAATAAGAGATCTTATCATTGTCACAAGCTCCTGTGAGCTGACACAATCCTCCCCCACGTTGGCCACTCCACTCGTACCGTCTTTAGGTATACTAGTGATGGAAACTATCTGGTCTGAGTCCTCATATGTCAACAGCATGTAGTTGGCACTATCGGTGGTTATATCAAGCTGGCAGACAGGTTCCCCCAGGTTTTCCTCATTTTTATAGCTCTCTGGGAGTCCGTCAATGATATCTACAAGCTCCTCCAGCTCCCCTTCGCCCAGCGTGTGGTATATGCGTTGATTGGAATTGGGCTCTGCAACCTGCATCGATACTACGGCGCCAGTTATATCTGCTGAAGGTATCCCTGTGGTTGTACCGCCTTTCTCTTCACTCTTTCCTGTAAATGTACAGCCCACGGTCACGGCGGCAATTAAGGCTGCCGCTACCACTGACCAAATGAGGACCTTCTGTTTTTTCGCTATAAGCTTTATCCGCTCTCTTGCCCCGCGTTTTCCGCTGGTCATGGTGGTGGCGACGCAGAGGAGGTCGCCTGGACGACGGCGGATTGACATCATATCCACAAGGGTCCTGCCATAGGATATACGTTCTTTCTCACCCAGCACCTCAATGACCCTCTCGTCACAGGCTAGCTCACAGTCGCGCCTGGATAGTGCCGCCGCAAGCCAAACCAGCGGGTCAAACCAGTATACGGCAAGGCACAGCCCACGCACCATAGACCATATATGGTCGAGATGCCGCCTGTGGGAACTCTCGTGGGTCAATACATGCCGCAGGCGCTCCGTGCTTGACATGCTCTCGGGCGTCACATATATCCTTGGACGAATTATTCCAAACAGGCACGGTGAGACTATTCCCTCTGCCACATATACCGGCGTTCCAATCTCCTCAAGCCCAGTGTAGTGAGAATTCTTTTTCAATCGACTGGCAAAAACCAGATTAGAGACTATGAGGCTTACAAGGAAAAGCGCCGCGCCAAATAACCACACAGCCCGAAGCACATCCCCAAGTGTAACAGACCGCCCGCCTGTAACTTCTCTTCCGGTTTCCATCTGTGATGTGCCGCCTTCAACCTCCGTATCCTGCCGGTAACCTCCCTGGAATCCTGCAGCTCCCCCATCAGGCCGCCCTTCCACATCGGCCAATCCGGAAGCTTGTGCGCTATTATCATCCATGTGCCACACAATAATCTCAGTGTCCATTCGTCCCTCAGGAGCCGCGTTCAGGATGCTTATTCCACTGTGCCCAAATGAGAATGGTATAAGCAGCCGAAGGGCAACTATCGCCCACAGGCCATACTGCATTCTCCGGCTGATTCTCCCCTTGAACACAAGCCTTATAAGCGCTACCACACATATTAGTACAGATGAAGTGATGAGTATTTCAATCATTCTCGCTCCCCTCCTCCGCTCTCTTCAATATGACGTAGAGTTCGTCTATCTCCTCCCTTGTGAGCTGCCTGTTGTCCACCAGTGTGGACATCATGAGTCCCACGCTTCCGCTATAAACCCGGTCTAAGAGGGAACGCGTCTCTCCTATTGCCACATCCTCTCTTCCGTAGCATGGGTAATACTCCCTTGACTTTTTACCCTCCTCGTATCTGACAAGGCCTTTATCGAGCATTCTCATCAACAAGGTGTTTACAGTGCTCTTGGACCAGCCTGTGGTTTCCTCGAGCGCATGCCAGATGCCAACTATTCCTATGGGCGCCCTGTCCCATAGGCACTCCATTATCTTACGCTCACTCTCCTGCAGCGTCATCCGTGCCCGGTCTTTCAAAAAATCACCTCCCGTCTTGTGTGTTACAGCTGTAGCACTTTCATTATATAGCACAGTATTACTCTTGTCAACCATATTGCAATAAAAAACTGGCGAGTGTGTAAAACACGCTCGCCAGTCGCATCTTAATTTTACCCGAGCTTTCCGTACACAAACAGGTCCAGAAGTACGCCATTTTTACTTACGGCTTTTCTCATTATTCCCTCAAGGGAAAACCCGTTTTTCTCCAGCACTTTTCGTGAGCCCACATTTGGCTCATATACGAGGCCCGTAATGCGTACAATGTCCAGATTCATGAAGGCCGTCTCGCATATCTGCCTTACAGCCTCGGTCATTATGCCCCTGGACTGCTGCCGGGTCATAAGGTTATAGCTAATCTCACCATCTCGGCAGAACACATCTTCCTTTTTCTCAACAGATACGGCGCCAACTATTTCCCCATCAGCCATTATGGCTCGGTAAACACCGTTTTGGCCGTCACGTTCATTGACCATCTTCAGCCAAGAGGCGGCGTCCTCCAATGTATACGGGTCGGGAAGCCTGTTTGAGAGGAAACTGCGGTCAAGGTCATTGAACACAGCTGCCAACGCCTCACCATCATTTTCCTCCCAGGGGCGCAATTTAATATCCACGATATCACTTCCAATTTTAAATCTCTATACCGCATGGATGGGACGGCGTGGAGTCAAAGGCCCTGTCACGGACCACATATTCGTAAAACCTATATCCGCCGGCCAGGTTCCAGCACTGGAATCCCTCCTGGGAGAGAATACGGCAGGCGATATAGCTGCGAAGCCCGCTCTGACAATTAACATACAGTTTTTTGTCCTTTGACAGTTCACCTAGCCTGTCCCTGAGGCTGTCGACCGGTATATTTACGGCGCCCGGGATATGTCCGCAGGAGAACTCGCGTTCTGTACGCACATCCAAAATAACCGCGTCGTGGTCTTTAGATATGCTCTCAAGTTCATACCACTGGTACTGCCTCACTTTGCCTGTCAGTACGTTCTCTATGTTAAAGCCCGCCATGTTCACAGGGTCTTTTGCAGAGGAGTACGGCGGCGCGTAGGCCAGGTCCAGCTTTGTAAGGTCAAAACCAGTCATTTTACCGTATATGGCTGTCGCCATAACGTCTATACGCTTGTCAACGCCGTCAAAACCGATAATCTGCGCCCCGAGTATCCTCCCCGTAGACTTTTCAAAAATCGTCTTGATTGTCATATTCTCCGCCCCGGGGTAATATGTGGCGTGGTTCGCTGAGAAGTTTATCACCTTATCATAGTCTATTCCCGCTGCCTTCGCGGCTCTCTCATTAAGCCCCGTTGACGCCACCGTCATTTCAAACAGCTTAACCACTGAGGAGCCCGCGGCGCCAGCAAAGGCGCTGGCAATGCCGCATATGCTGTCCGCCGCGATACGCCCCTGCTTATTGGCTGGGCCAGCCAATGCGACCGTCGCCCTTTCCCCCGTCACCATATTGTATGTCTCAACAGCATCGCCAACAGCGTATATATCCGGATCAGATGTGCGCATATGCCTGTCTACGGCAATAGCGCCTCTCTGACCTAATTCAAGGCCACAGTCCTTTGCCAGCGAGCTGTCTGGCGCCACACCGACCGCCATTATAACGACATCCGTCTCAACATCTGGCCTATCCTTTATGTGCACTGTTAGGCCGTTCCCTGTGTCCTCAAAACTCTCGGCAGCGGCGCCCAGCATAAGCTTCAGGCCCTTATCTCTCAGATACGCGTGCACCTGGCTGGCCATATCCATATCCAGAGGCAATAGCACTTGTGGATCAAGCTGTATGAGCGTAGTATCAATCCCCAGGCCGATAAGGTTTTCTGCCATCTCAAGTCCTATGAACCCGCCGCCTATTACAGCGGCCTTTTTCGGCCTTGCGCCTTCTATATATTCGCGTATTTTATAAGTATCCTCAACCGTTCTGAGCGTCATCACCCTGCTGTCATCCACGCCCGGCAGGTTTGGGCGTATGGCTTTGGCGCCCGGTGCCAGGATCAGTTTATCATAACCGAGTGTATACTCCGTGCCATCCTCAAGGCGTCTAACCGCAACCTCTTTTTTCTGCCTGTCTATTCTCAGTGCTTCGTTCTTCACACGCACATCTATGTTAAACCGTCTTTTGAAGCTCTCTGGCGTCTGGAGTGTGAGGGAAGCCCTCTCTTTGATGACACCACCTATATAATACGGCAGGCCGCAGTTGGCGTATGAGATGTACCCGCTGCGTTCCAGAATGATTATTTCTGATTGCTCATCAAGACGCCTCAGCCTGGCAGCGGCCGTAGCCCCTCCCGCAACTCCGCCTATTATAACTACTCTCATGAAATTTCCTCCAATATATGGCACAGAGCCTGCTTATTTAAGCAGGCTCTCTAATGCCGCTCTAGGTTTGACCCCAACGGAGTTTCCAACAAGCTGACCATCCTTAAATATCAGAACCGCAGGGATCGCCATGATCTGATACCTGCTGGCCAGGTCCGGGTTCTGATCCACATTCACTTTACCGACTGTAACATCTGTCCTGGCCTCCGCGATCTCATCAATGACCGGTGAGAGCATCCTGCAGGGTCCGCACCATTCAGCCCAGAAATCCACCATTACGTATCCACTTGTTTCTGATATTATTTTATCAAAATTTGTCTGATCTAAGGTCAACACTGACATGGCATTCACTCCTTTTGTTTTTTTATAAGATACACCTAATACTGTATTTCCTCAGTGACTTTGATACATTCAGGAAATACTAAGATCCACCTAAAGATATTATAGCCACGAATTGCAATGATTGCAACAAGTAGACATAGCTAATTCACCTACTCGTGTTTTTTCCCTACAATATAGATTGAGACAATCAAACAGAGCATGGCGGACAGCATTATATACAGGCCCGCACTATCCCACGCCGTCTTGTTGCCGGAGATGATTAATGCAATAGATATCAGCGGATATATTGTGAGCATAGTATCTATGAATACCATTAGCGCCCTTCTTATGTACAACCAATTATTATTATTTATCGCAAGTCCAGACATATGCAGTTTAAAGGGTCCCTGCACCACATAACTGATCCTGTTCTCATCGTAATATGACGGCAGCGTATCCTTGGCAAAAAAGAAGAGCCACACTCCAAACAGAAGCATCAATCCGCATGTCATTATGACTTTTCCCATTGAGTATATATCTTTCAATGTAGCAAACAGAACTGCCATCTCCAGGAATGAGATGAGTGCAGCAGCCACAAACGTCAATCTCCAGATACGTTTTTCCTTTTTAAATACTGTTTTTATTTGCTGCTGTATTTTCTTTTCATCTTCTTTTATATCCCCGTTGTTTCCAGCTTCCGTTCCAAGAAGCTGTACAACAGAG
Organism: uncultured Oscillospiraceae bacterium; assembly: GCA_944386185.1. GTDB lineage: Bacteria > Bacillota > Clostridia > Oscillospirales > Oscillospiraceae > RUG626. The sequence continues at coordinate 20,667 of CALXAF010000174.1, read as the reverse complement.
AGGCCGAGTACCTCCGCCAGGGGAATCAGCAGCGTCACATTTGGAAGGCTCGCTCCTCTCTCCCATTTGCTCACAGCCTTGTCCGACACAAACAGTTTCTCCGCCAGGTCTTTTTGAGTCATCCCTTTGGCTATCCGTCTTTCGCGGACGGTCTTACCAAATATCTCCTGATCGATCTGATACATCGATACGCCCCCTTGAATTTCACATTCAATATGAGGCATATATTACACCACATGCCTAGCGCGTGCAATCTACCGTCAGTAGAATCCACTTTGTGTTTAAAAAGCGGCGTTACCGCACCGTTTTTCCCGTTTCTCTATTTATGTTTCAATTACTTAATGCTATCTCTTGCCATCTCCTCAAGCCCGTGTATATTAACGAGTTGTATGTTTCCTCTTCCCAATCTGACAAGCCCCTCGTCCTGAAAGCGCCGCAGCATCCTTGTTATGACCTCTCGGACACTTCCCAAATGGCTGCCCAGCCTTTCGTGTGTAATATACAGTGTGTCTGATCCTGAATTGTCACGCTCTTCTAGCAGCAAGGCGGCCAGCCGTGAATCAATATGCTTGTTCAGTACCTGGTCAAGCGTCCACATTACGTCAGAAAACCTCTCGGACATCAGCTTATTCGTGAATACTGAAACTGCCACATTTGTTTCCATGACACGCTTATACACATCTGGAGGTATGTAATATAACGACGCATCTGCCTCCACCTCTACAAAAATGTCGAGATCGGCGTTTCCAAATACACAAGAGGCCGAAAACAGGCAGATATCCCTCTCATAGAGGCGGTAGAGGGTAAGTTCCTTTCCCTCCTCAGAGATGGTGTATGCCCGTAGCTGCCCGGTTTCAACTATGATCAAACCCACACAGTCACCGTGCCCCGCATGGAGGCGTGTACCTTTTGAAGCGTCTCGATGGATAGCCGTGGATGTAAAGAGTTCTTGTACGTCGCGGGGGATCTTTTTCCAGAATGGCAGCAAGTCGGCAAGTTTACACATAGAAAGTCACCTGTGAATTGTTTCTAAATTTAATTAGCAGCAAAATACCCATATATATGTTTATATAACACCATATATAGTCGTTTTTTGCCATAATTGCATTATTATAATATCACATATCTTGACATGAGAGCAAGTGTGATGTATTGTTGTATCAGTCTAAATCCCACAGATTTGGATCCTGATATGTGTGTTTTTCTACCTATCAGGATACCGGTCTACTATCATGGAATGAGAAGGAGCGGCTTATGACTTTCGAAGAGAAGAAACAACTTATGGCCACTGCTTGCAAGGTGCGTATGGGTGTTATCGAGGGCACTCATGCCGCCAAGTCTGGCCACCCCGGCGGCAGCCTGTCCGCCGCGGACATGTTCACTTATCTGTATTTTAAGGAACTAAATATTGATCCAAAAAATCCGCACTGGGACGACAGGGACCGTTTTGTGCTCTCAAAGGGGCACACCGCCCCAGGCCTCTACGCAGCTCTGGCCCTGCGCGGCTTTTTCCCGTATGAGGACCTCAAAACTCTGCGCCATATAGGTAGCTATCTTCAGGGGCACCCCAATATGAACGAGACTCCTGGTGTGGATATGTCTACCGGCTCTCTCGGTCAGGGTGTCTCTGTCGCGTCCGGAATGGCTCTGGCCGCCAAATATAAAAACAAGGACTGCCGTGTATACACGCTCCTGGGTGATGGTGAGATCGAGGAAGGCGAGGTGTGGGAGTCCTTCATGTTCGCTCATCACTATAAGCTGGACAACCTCTGTGTTATAATCGACAACAACAATCTCCAGATTGATGGAACTGTTGAAGAGGTTATGAGTCCTTACCCCATCCCCGAAAAGCTTCGTGCTTTCGGTTTTGCCGTCAAAGAGATAAACGGCCACGATTTTGACGAGATAGAGGCCGCTTTCAATGAGGCAAAAGCCACTAAGGGTGTCCCCTTCGCCATTGTTATGAAGACGACCAAGGGCAAGGGCGTCAGCTATATGGAGAACCAGGTTGGATGGCACGGAAAAGCCCCAAATGACGACGAGTACGCGCAGGCTATGTCAGAGTTGAAGGCTCAGCTTGCAGAAGTGGAGGCTATGTAAAATGGCAGATATCAAGAAAATCGCTACCCGAGACAGCTACGGCAACGCCCTCACTGAGATCGCCGCCGAGCACGATGATCTCATCGTATTTGACGCTGATCTTGCCAGCGCCACGAAGACCGGCATTTTTAAAAAGGCATATCCCAGCCGTCACTTTGACTGCGGTATCGCAGAGTGCAACATGATGGCCGCTGCAGCCGGTGCATCCACAATGGGACTTGTACCCTTTGTTTCCACTTTCGCAATGTTTGCTGCTGGACGTGCCTTTGAGCAGGTCCGCAACTCAATAGGATATCCTCACCTCAATGTCAAAATTGGAGCTACTCACGCTGGCATATCCGTCGGTGAGGACGGCGCTTCCCACCAGTGCTGTGAGGATTTTGCCCTTATGCGCTCAATACCCGGTATGGTAGTTATGTCCCCTGCCGATGATGTTGAGGCCAAGGCAATGGTGCGGGCCGCCTACAATTATCACGGTCCTGTTTATATGCGCTTTGGCCGCGCAGCTGTCCCCGTCATACACGACGCAGACAACTATACCTTCGAAATAGGCAAGGGCGAGGTCCTTATGGACGGCACCGACGTTGCAATCCTGGCCAACGGGCTCATGGTGGCCGAGGCTGTTGAGGCAGGCCGCGCCCTGAAGGATAAAGGCATCTCTGCCTGCGTTGTGAACATCGGTACTATCAAGCCTCTCGACGAGGCTCTTGTCCTCGATGTGGCTAAAAAGTGCGGCAAGGTTATCACATGTGAAGAGCATAGCATCATAGGCGGTCTGGGTGAGGCTGTCAGCTCCCTGCTCTCTGAAAAGATGCCAACCCCTGTACGCCGTATCGGTGTAAACGATGAGTTCGGTCACTCCGGACCTGCTGCAGACCTTCTCAAGCAGTTTGGCCTCTGCGCCGACCACATCGTAGAGGTGGCAAGCCAGTTCGTCGGCTGAATTTTAGAATATTAATAGTTTTTCCATGATAAATAAGGCTGAGACGAAAGTCTCAGCCTTATTTATATTATACGCTGGCGCGGTGGCCGACATATGGAAAATCTCTTACGTTGATATGTCACTTACGGATAGCTGCTTCTTACCAGATAATATAAACCCCTAGAGCACAAACTCTAGGGGTTTATATGGTGGAGACTGCTGGACTCGAACCAGTGACCTCCTGCGTGTGAAGCAGGCGCTCTAACCTGCTGAGCTAAGCCTCCATGTTTCCAATAATGAAACATAGAAAAATGGTGACCCGTACGGGATTTGAACCCATGTTACCGCCGTGAAAGGGCGGTGTCTTAACCACTTGACCAACGGGCCTCATAAGTTTTTTATGACCTTACGGGGACTAGCCCGTAAGGTCATATGGTAGCGGCGACTGGATTTGAACCGGTGACACCGCGGGTATGAACCGCGTGCTCTAGCCAACTGAGCTACGCCGCCATAAACAGGCAAGGGATATTATACTCAAAACCTATCCGTCTGTCAAGACTTTTGAAAAAATTAAACCTTCTTTAATGGTGATTATATTGTAAGCACTTGTAACCCAACCGTTCTTTTCTTCCATATAATGACGATGTTATAATAATTATATCGATATCGCAAATATAAGAAGTTCGTCATACGTAGTTATGGAAAGGAGAGTACACATGCAGAAGAGATTTATAACATTCCTATTATCTCTATGTTTTTGCCTGCTTCTTTCTTCCTGCTCAAGTGTCACAGATAATCCTTCAGCAGATGAGCAAGGTTCGTCAACAGACAATGAAGCAGAGCAGCTTGTCTTTACATTCACAAGGGACAATTTACCGCGTTTAGACGGCTCTACATCCACGGCCCCGCTCGCCACAGCCGTCTGTTCAGTGCTGCTCGGCGAGAGCCGCGATGATGTATCTGATCTCGTGTCGTTCTCAAAGACTACTAACGCCTATTATAATCTAATTAACGGCGACGCGGACATGCTTATTGTTGGTGAAGCAAATGAAGATGTATTAACAGAAAAAGAAGCACGCGGTTTCCAGTGGGAACAGGCGGCTTTTGCAACAGACGCATTTGTCTTTGTCGTAAATGCTGATAACCCTGTGGATTCAATCACTCTCGATGAGGCGAGAAAGATATACACTGGTGAAATAACAAACTGGGAAGAGCTCGGCGGTGAAGACATAGAGATTATACCATTTCAGCGCAACAGCGAAGCTGGAAGTCAGACGTTGATGGAAAAGCTTGTGATGAATGGTGAGCCAATGATGGATCCTCCCAAGGCCTATATAGCAAATACAATGGCGCAACTGATGGAGGTAGTAAAGAGCTACGATGGCTCACCCGGGGCAATAGGCTACAGTGTCTATTATTATGTGGAAGAGATGGAAATGGCTGATGGACTCAAAATCCTGGCAATTGATGGTGTCAGTCCCACTCCCGAAACGATAAGGGACTCCGTTTACCCATTGATAAACCCCAAATATGTTGTTATCCCCGCCGATGCCCCAAAGGATGCTCCTAATCGTATACTATTTAATTGGCTGCTTAGCGAAGAGGGGCAAAAACTTGTGGCTAATGAGGGATACATCTCAATAAAAGAGGTGTCCCCATGAAATTTGCTGTTGCAGTTATATCTATGCTTATACTGCTCTTGTCCTCCTGCGGCAGTCCAGATTCGACCTTAGAGCCGTCAGAACCTCCAGAATCCCAAAATGAGCCTTTCTATTCCAATGAAGATTTGGATGAAACCGAGATAATTGTTTCCACCGACTGGTCAAAGTTGGGAACAAATGAGATAGATGATCCCGCGCCAAGAGTCGGTGCCCAATGGTATGAGCTCGGAGTAGACAATCTTGTTCCATCCGATGACTACGGTACCCTTATTGCGTATGCAGGTCAAAGACTGATGAACGACTGGCCGGCGTCCAGCGGGTGCCTATACGGCCTTATGACTCTGGAGGGCGTGCCCGTTACAGCACCTATATACGCTAGCGTATACTACCCAGGGTGGTATGATAATGCTGGAAATAGATTCTCTCTCCCCTTTATTGTTTTGGATTCGGCTATTCATGCAGAAAAGCAAGGTGAATATGATTATCGCACATTGAGTGCCATATCAGCCCTAGACGGCAGTTGGTGTACAAATTTTAAAGACTGGATAATCAGGGCCTATCCTGAGGGGTTGATCATATTTGAGAGCAGCGGCATCACTCTAGTATCCCCTGACGGTGATGTCCAGCGCACCTGGCCAGCAGATAAGATCGGCAGGTCACGAGATGAATATGATTATATGCTCCTTGAGCTTGCCGCACACGAGGGCTATGCGGGTGAACGGATCGGCAACCTTCTTGCTGTAGGGTGGGATAATGGGAGCGACTATACAAAAGTACAGTTCTTTGACCTCTCTAGTGGAGAGCTGCTATACTTAACTCCTGAGGAGGCATTTAGCGGCGGTCCTGATGATTCAGAACCGGCCACGCCTCTGGAGCCTCCCATTTCTGGCGCAGATAGAATAGTGGATTCTTTGTATGGCGCCGAAGCGCCTGGGCTTTGGTATGTGCGCAACGAGTGCATACTGGAAAACGGTGGTATCCGTGTCACCATTGAATACTATCTTGATGACGGAACCCATCTTTCTCAGCTTTCACAAACAGATCCAGGATGGGGTGAGTACGTCTCGCTTTCTGGCGGTATAATTGGAGTAGTGGAACAGGACATCGCCTCATACTATAGGCTTGACACTATGGAGTGTATTTTTCGTACATCCCTAAACTATGTACCAGATTAATTCTTGATGGAAAATATTTTACATTTATTCAGGGCCTGATGCAAAATGGAAATTCTGCATCAGGCCCTTTTTATTTTGCAAATTTATTTATATTTTATCATCTTGATTACATCTTCCCACTTTCTGTTTTCTACCGTATAAATTGCTAACATCGCGGCCCCATATGCCGCCTCTTCCGCGTTTACCGGCACTCGCACTTCGCTTTCAAAAACTTGTTGCGCGATTTCCCTAAGGATCCGGCTGTTTCTGGCAGCATTGCCGCTGATAGCAAGGAACTTTGGCCTGAACTCTGATCTCATTTTACTATAAAATCCATAAAGCTCCTCACATATTCCACTGAGGAAAGAATAACATACGTTTCCAAAAGTAAAATTGTCTGCCCCGACATTCAAGATTGCCCCACGCTTTTCCGGATTTTCCCTTGTTCCTCTAAAGCGTGTGTCAACTTTCAGTTGATTAATTTTCTTATCTGAAATTTCTGACGCCGCCTGATCCATCTTTCTAATAATTTCCTTTTCATCAGGTCTTAGGCCTGTGATCGAACGCACAGCTTCTGAAAATAGATTTACAAGTATATTATATGAGCTGCCTCCGCACAGGCTGGCCCCTGCCAGCAGGAACTCGTTATTAACATACGGGCGGCACTCCACCCCCACTATGTTCTCTTGGTTGTGTGATAGGCGTGAAATCTGGCTTCCAGTCCCTATATTTATCAGTGTGTCAGCGTCGTTTCCCACTGAACCAAGGAAGCTCGCTTGATTGTCCCCGATTGGAATAGCAACGGGCAGTTTATCGGATGTCTCTCCTATAACACATTCATCGCTGATAACCGTTGGAAGGAGATTGACATCAATACCAAGCCTGGCTATTTTTTCCCTTTCGAACTGCTTTTTATCTAGTGAAAAAAGCCCTAGGCTTGATGCGTTTGAAATGTGTATCAATGGCTTTATACTTCCTGTGAGCCTCATAGCAACGTAATCTGCAATCGTGCAGATTGAGAATGCCTCTGCTGGAACCATTCCGTTTACAGTGTCAAAGTATAGTGAAGCAAGTCCAAACCCAGTTGCGGCTTTGCGGCCTGTAATCTCATATATCTTTTGGCAGTATGTCTGCGTGTCATTAATTAATGTATTCCCCCGCTCGTCCTGCCATGATATCAGATTGCTGCATGACAGTCCTTTATTGTCAACATAAAGGATCCCATGCATCTGTCCTGTAAGTCCAATTCCACTTATGCTCGTTCCATAGCTTGAGTAAAACTGCTCAATAAGGCTCTCGCAAATTTCCACAATCCGTTCAGGCGATTGAAGCCTCGCCCAATTAACATCAGATGGAACATGTGCTGTATTTTTAATTGTCCTTCTCGCGACCTCTCGGCCGCTAGAGCCATCTATAAGTAGTCCGCTTATAGTCGTAGTTCCAATATCAATCCCAATGTAAAACATACACAGTCCCTGTCTATTTTTATTTTACAGATATAATACCATTATATCAGATATTTCTTCAATTGTATTTATTTATAAATTTAGTTGGTCAGAGTAAAAATGAAATATAACACTATTTATCTGTCTATTTGCAATTACGAGAGCCCTTCATTTTGCAGGGCTCTCGTTGTTCTAGATTCCACCATTTTCAATGAGTTTATCCTTTAACTTTTCCAGTGCTTTCTTCTCAATGCGTGATACATAGGAACGCGATATGCCACATTGTTCAGCCACTTCCCTCTGAGTCATACGCTTTCGCCCACCTAATCCATAACGCATTTTGATTATTTCACGTTCTCTCGGGTTTAGTGTGTCCTCAACATACCCTCTTAGCTGGGCATATATTTCTCTTGAGCCAAGCTCCTCAAATATATCGTCCTCAACACAGACAACATCCATCAGCGAGAGATCGTTCCCCTCCTTATCTGTATCTATGGAATCCGACAGAGATAAGTCCCCCGCTGTTTTTTTTTGGCTTCTAAAGTGCATAAGTATTTCATTCTCGATGCACCTGCTGGCATAAGTTGCAAGCCTGACACCCTTATCCGTTTTATATGTGGATATCCCTTTTATGAGTCCAATGGTTCCTATGGATATTAAGTCATCTTGATCACAGGATTGAGTATAATACTTTTTGATTATATGGGCTACGAGACGCAGATTTCTCTCAATAAGTACGTTTCTCGCCTCTATATCTCCAGATGCGTACCTCTCCAGATACACTCTCTCCTCCTCTGCCGTCAGTGGCTTTGGAAAAGAACCAGCCGTTCCTGTCAGCCGTAGCAGCAGAAATGGATAGGACAGAAGCGCCGCGAAAACCGCCGCAAGCAAATTTTACACCCCCAATTTTTTTGGATAATCTATTAATATTCCCGGCCTATTTGTCCATATGATAAAATCTGACTATTAACCACAGTCTGTCCCATGAGATGACAAGCACGTCCTGAAAACAAAACGTGAGATAAGCTAATTAACGCTTATCTCACGTTTTGTTTTAATGAAGATAAAGCAAAGCTGCAGTTGAATACACTATCTGGCAGCTCCGCATATTGCTATAGATATAAACTGCGCTATGACCGGAATAATGCTTCCAACAATAAACTCAGTCGGTGTATGCCTTTTCATACGGACACTTGATACAAACGCAAGCGCATAAACAATAAGTCCCACGAGTGCCCATGGTCCTATATAGTACACAGCCACAGAGATCGGCCCCATGACGCCACAGGCGTGTCCACTCGCCTTGAGCTGTGTGAACTTGCTGAACACAGCCACTGCTACGCCTGATATAAAATATGTGAGATATACCACCAGCAGCACATCAGGCACTGGAAACATGAAACAATACACAATACCGCATATGTATCCAATAAGTGCCGTCACTATCGCCAGCTTCCGTTGAGCTTTTCTTCCCCCATCTCTAAAGCCCGGAATAAATGGCTGTAGTGGGTAGGCCAGCACAGGTAAAATAACTAGAAAGACTATCGACAATGCCAGATCTAAGCCTCTTATCCCATATTCAGGTGTCGCAAAGTACAGAGCCAGAAGCAGCCATAGGGCAATCATTGGGGCAATGGTTATAACTCTAATGAATTTGTCGTAACGCTCTACAACTTTTTTCAAACGTTTTTACCTCTGCTCATCAGATTTTATAAGTCTGCGTATCGCTTCAACGGCCGTCCGTATTGCAGGCGATGTGTCATGAGAATCATCCTCAAACAAACCAGCAGCCTTTCTCTCCTGATTCCATATGACAGAGAGAACAGTACCGCACCTTACCCCAAGTGCCGCCGCCACTGTATATAACGCTGCGGATTCCATCTCGCTGCACAGCACGCCAAGACGTTTCCAAGCCTCCCACTTTGCCAAAAGTTCTCCACTTACAGGCATGCGCTCCGGTGAGTGCTGCCCGTAAAAAGAGTCCTTGCATTGTGCTACGCCGGCATGCCATCTGTATCCTAACGCCTTGGCACTCTCTACAAGGGCGGACACTACCTCAAAATCAGCCACAGCCGGAAATTCTATCGGCGCATATTCACGACTTGTACCTTCCATCCTCACCGCACCCGTCGCAATTACGCAGTCACCGCTCATAACTTTCATATTGATACCACCGCACGTGCCAACACGGATAAATGTATCAGCGCCTATCGCTTTCAGTTCCTCCATGGCTATGGAGGCGGACGGACCACCTATACCGGTAGATACGACTGACACCTCAACTCCGTCGATCAGACCTGTATATGTAGTATATTCCCTATTACTCATTACAAATCTCGGGGAATCAAAGTATTCGGCTATCTTCTCGCATCTGCCCGGATCCCCTGGCAGTATGCAGTATCGTCCCACATCGCCCGGGCGGCACTGGATATGATATTGCAGTCCTTCACTCATCTAGATCTCACCTTCCATTTTAGAGTTTCAGACAGTTACAAAAATCTGATGATATAATTCTATATTAAAATCTGTTTCATTACAAGACTTTTGACAATTTATTGTATATTTTTACCATGTTGCTGTTGATTCCTTTTTGTAATTGATTGTAGTTGTCATTTTATCCATTTTGGTATAGAATAACATTAAGAAATTGTTAATTTGGAGGTGAGTGCTGTGAAAAAGGGACTTACTCTCTTACTCTGCGCGCTGGGCGGTGCGTTGGTAGGAATACTTTTATTTGTTTTCATTACCAGGGTTATAAGAACTGATAACAATAATATTCCTTCTGTTACCCTCACTGAAACTGATTCTGTCAGCAGTGGAGAGCTTGCCGACCTCGCTTTCCAGATAGCAGACGCAATCAAAGCAAATGATTTTGAAAAACTGGCTGAGCATGTTCACCCTGAGTATGGAGTTGTGTTTTCTCCATATGCTACTGTAAATCTATCTTCAAATCAGTGTTTTACATCTGATGAGGTCAAAGAATTTGGAAGTAATAGTGAACAGTATGTGTGGGGGCTGACAAGTGATGGCGGTCAGCTTATTCAAATGGGAATTTCTGATTATTTTTCCAGATACGTGTTTAATTATGATTACACCGTCGCGCCGCTCATTGGTGTTAACTATATTATAAGGTCAGGAAATTCTATAGAAAATGTTGGCGATACATTTCCCGGAGCACAGTTTGTAGATCTTTGCTATCCAGGTACGTCTGGCAGTGAAAACCAGGACTGGTCCACGCTGCGGCTTGTATTTGAAGAGTATGGCGGCCGCTTTATGTTGTCGGCGATTATTCACAGTGAATATACGATATAGTTGATATTTTGAACATCTAATTTTGAAATGGGCCGCAGATATGCGGTCCATTTTCCTATGTATTAAAAACAAGATTTCAGTAGATAATATCACCGTGCAAAGAAAAAAGCGGGACACATCCCGGGATTTTTTGGAGGAATTATGAAAAAAGCAGCATATATTGCATTGGCCTTGGCCTGCGTTCTGTCTCTGTCCGGCTGCCGTGACGCAGATAGAAACGACAATACCACTGATGGTATAATAGACGACGACATAACCAGCGGAGACGTCACTGACTCAGGAAACGGCGAAGGCCTCATTACTGATCACGACGGATCACTAAATATGGATGATGCTGATCGTCAGGACGGCGTGAAAAACAACGACGAAAGCGGAAGAGCGAACTCCCGCCGCAGTTACGTTCCCAGAGACGCAAAGTAAAGTTTTCTTATAATTTAGCAACAAGCAAAATACTCCGGACGAATATTCGTCCGGAGTATTTTGCTTAACCCATTTTTATTATTCTCTTTACTCTCTTGTATAGTAGCATTGTAACTACGGACACAACTACCGCCTTTACCAGGTTGAACGGTACAACTGCAAAGAGCACCAGTGTAGCCACGCTTGTTATTGACCCGTTCACCTCGGCTCCCATACCTATTATTGTATCAATCGGTATCCCATACAGGTTTGCGAAAGCCGGAATAAGATATATCGCGTTGAATAGGCTCCCAAACACGGTCATAACCACACCGCCGCACACCAGGCTGATAACGGCACCTTTCTTTGTCTTCACTTTATGGTAGACGACAGAAGCTGGCAGTACCATTGAACAACCAACTACAAAATTAGCGAAGTCGCCTACAAAGGCCGTTGAAGTACCTTTGATAAGCAATTTGACTACCACCTTTATTAGTTCACAAACAACACCTGAGACTGGTCCCATACTGAAAGCGCAGATCATAACGGGTATCTCGCTCAGATCCAGCTGATAAAAAGACGGAGCAAAGAAAAGTGGGATCTCCAGGCACATGAGCGCTCCAGCCAGGGCGGCGAACATGCCTATGTATGCCACTCTCTTTGCCACTGGCGGCTTTTTCACACCGCCGACTATCCATTTCTCCGCGGCTATGGCCAATAACAGAAGGCCTATAAACACCGCAATGCTAATACCCACAAATTCAAGGTTTTCCCTCAGTTCCTCAAGCATTTTTATTCCTCCAGAAAAAATAAAATAACGCCTTGATACTGCCGTTCAAGACGTTACATGGAATATGCGCGCAAAAACACGAAGGAACCCTTCCGCATGTGTACATCTTCTTCCATCCAGACTGTACTGTCGGTTTTGGAATCTCACCAAATCCCGGTTCGGAACATACCGAACCCTGCGCCTGAGCGCTCGCGGACTTTACCGCCGATCGGGAATTTCACCCTGCCCTGAAGACGACCATATCAAGTTTTAAGCGAATACATTATATGACTATCAAATATAATTTGCAACAGTTTTTTTCGTGACAACGTGTACCTGTGGATGTTATAATAACTTCAACGTTTAAATAGGAGTTGAGGCGATGTTGGATGTATATAATGGTGCTTCCTGTTGCTTCACCGGACCCAGGCCTGAAAAACTGCCATGGGGCGATGACGAACGCCAGATCGGCTGTGTGAAACTTAAAAGCAGGCTCTTTGACACTTTAGGCGCCGTCTATTCCTCTGGAATACGCCACTTCATATGTGGTATGGCGAAAGGGTGTGACATGTATTTCGCTGAGGCGGTTATTGCCCTTCGTGACGAGAGGCCGGGTATAACACTGGAGGCTGCCATTCCGTGCGACTCCCAATCTTCCTCCTGGAGCCTTTCACAGCGTCAGAGGTATGACTACATAGTACACCAGTGCGACGTAGAAACTATATTGCAGCATCAGTACACACCTGATTGCATGCACAAAAGGAACGAATACATGGTGGACCATTCCTCGCTGCTTATTGCCGTGTATGGTGGAACTGGCGGCGGTACTCTTTATACAATAAATTATGCTCTGCGCCAAGGGCTTGAGGTGATCCGTCTCACACCTTAAAACAGGCATTAGCTGAATAACAAACAACGCCCGCTGCCGTTTGTTCATCCACGGCAGCGGGCGTCCTTATCTTCCCATCTCATTTTTCGATAGGCTTTGATCCGTACTCGGCTATCCCCATCTTGAAAATATCTCCGCCTTGGCAGTCTATCCCAACTGTCAGCGGCATCTTATCCACTACAAGTCTTTTTATTGACTCACAGCCCAGCTCTGGGAAGGCTATTTCCTCCATCGATACGATGCGCTTCGCTATCAACGCGCCTGCGCCACCGACTGCGCAGAGGTATACCGCCTTATTTTTAATAATTGAATCAATCACCGCCTGACTTCTGATACCCTTACCTATCATAGCGGCAAGGCCAAGATCCAAAAGCCTTGGCGTGAACTTGTCCATTCTGCTTGATGTGGTAGGTCCACATGCGCCAGCGGCCATACCCTCTCTTCCTGGAGTGGGACCGGCATAATAGATAACAGCATCCTTTAGATCAAAAGGGAGGGGATCACCGTTATCCAGAAGCTTGAATAACGCCATATGGGCCTGATCCCGCGAAGTGTATATCACCCCTGAAAGCAGCACCCTATCCCCCGCTCTCATTTCAAGAGCGGCTTTTCTTATTTCGCTTGCCTGTACGTCGAATGATCTTTGCAACCTCAGTCCCCCCCTTCTCACTCTGTTCTCCAATGTCAATAAACTCTCGGTCTAAAGACTCCAACCGCTCCTCAACCGACTCAACAGCTCCTAGTATTTCGGTAAATTTTGCTGTAATATCCGCAATCTCACTCTGTGCATTTATCACATTAATTCTTATGTCCCTCTGAAACGCCTCAATTGAGTTCCTCATCTGCAAAACCGTTTCCCTGATTTCAGCTGCAGCGCCTCCGTAATTTGCAGACGGCTCAACTTTTACATATTCGCTTTTCTCCTGTATATCCCTATTACCATTACCGCCTTCAGATATTTCCGACGCCTGCTGGCTTTCAGCGATGGCTTCCATCTGCTCTTTTAACTGGGCGTTCTCCTGAGCCAACTTGTTTCGCTCCTCGGCCAGGGCCTCAATATAGTTTATAACGTCTTTTCTGTTAAATCCGCCGAATAACCGGCCTCTGAAGTTTCCACGCTCCTGGGTCATAGAATACCCGCCTTTCCATTTTCACAGGGTCTTCTTCGGAAATTATATTAACATATTCGACGAAATAAAACAACAAGAACACTTTACAGAGGAAAATTTTTTTGTTATAATCTTTTGGTCGGTACGCGCCCGTAGCTCAGCTGGATAGAGTGTCAGACTCCGACTCTGAAGGTCGTGCGTTCGAATCGCATCGGGCGTACCAGCTCGTCGCAAGCGATACATCGCTTGCGACGAGCTTTTTCATTTCATCGCAAAGCTCATCGCGCGCTCATGCTGCTCCTCGTTTCCAGACAGCGATCGCTGTATACTAGGTTGCGACTTTGCGACCGCGGCTTCGCGTATGTTCTGCCTCAGATAAGGAACCTATTCCGACTGTTCGTTCCAAGATAAGGAATGGACTTACAAAACAAGCCCCTTCCTTATCTGGTCTTCAGCCTGACGTGTTTACTTCGTGCCATTTTATCATTTTAAGCGTCAACATGTTATGTTATAATATTCATATTAAGTAAGACATAAAGGGGGTACTGCTTTATGAAAAGTATTAAGCCCGGAAGAGGCCCATCGTTCATGAGCGGTGTTGTAAGCATATTGATCGGCATATTCGGCGTTATTTGGACTGTCATTGCCTTTAGAATCGGCGGCGGCCTGTTCAGCATGTTCGGAATAGTGTTCGTTATCATTGCAGTCGTTATGGCTGTATATAATTTTAAAAATGCCGCCAGCAAAAATCGTTATTCCGCTTTTGATATCACCGACAGCAATGAGGAGCCTGACCCACTCAACGAAAGGTTTGGAAACAGTATAAGTCGCGAACCAATGGACTCCGACGGTGAAAACAAGTTCTGCCCGTATTGCGGGACGCCCGTAAGCAGTGATTTTGAATACTGTAATAACTGTGGTAAAAAACTCCCTTGATACCTCTTCACTCTCAAATTTTCTGGCCAAGTTTCACAAAGGCATATTGTCATAACCGCACTGTGGCAGTAAAATTATATGGGGAAATTAAACAAAGGAGGGACAAGTCTTGAAACTTCCAGGTGACACCTTTGAGCGTATATATGCCGGTTGGCTCGGAAAGATCGTCGGCATAAGGATGGGTTCCGCCATTGAAGGCTGGACATACGAGCGTATAAAGGATGTGTTCGGGGAGCTGTGGGATTACCCGGTGGCATACAGAAATTTTGCCGCAGACGATGACAGCAACGGGCCGTTATTCTTTGTGCGTGCCCTCGAGCGATGCCGTGATATACGTCAGTTCTCCGCCAGCGACGTGGCATGGTCGCTGCTCAATTACGCCCCCTTTGAGCATGG
Source organism: uncultured Oscillospiraceae bacterium (assembly GCA_944386185.1). Lineage (GTDB taxonomy): Bacteria > Bacillota > Clostridia > Oscillospirales > Oscillospiraceae > RUG626. Next base: position 5,575 of record CALXAF010000174.1, on the reverse strand, counting down.
TTTTTTCTGGTGGGGCGGATACGGTGTGTCCACAGAACATACCGCCTACTTAAACCTGAGAAACGGTATTCCTGCTCCCCGCAGCGGGAGCAGCCTTCAAAACGGCTCTACAATGGCCGAGCAGATAGGCGGGCAAATATTCATAGATCCATGGGGGCTTGTCTCTCCCGGCAATCCTGTCCAGGCGGCATACCTCGCTGAGCGGGCCGCCAGCGTCACTCACGACGGGAACGGGATATATGGTGGCATATTCCTAGCATGTGCAATAAGCCTTAGTTTTGTTGAGAAGGACATCGCTTCAATTATAGATAAAGCCCTTGGATATATCCCTAAAGATTGTGAGTACGCCAGGGTCGTGAAGGCTGTGATAGCGTTCCACGATGAACACCCTGATGATTGGCGCCAGTGCTACAAGTTCATCTACGATAATTACGGCTATGACAAATACCCAGGCATGTGCCATATAATACCCAACGCCGCCGTAATGATACTCTCTCTCCTTTATGGTAACGGCGACTTTTCAAAGACGCTGTGCATATGCAATATGTGCGGCTGGGATACTGACTGTAATGTGGGGAATCTGGGGTCTATAATGGGCGTATACTGTGGGCTCGACGGGATAGATTATGAAAAATGGAGAGTTCCTATCAACGATTTTCTCGCCTGCTCCTGTGCTGTCCCATCCATGAATGCCACAGATATCCCATCCGGCGCCGCGTACATGGCGTCAATGGCATACCGACTAGCAGGAGAAACGCCGCCTGAACCCTGGAAAAGTCTTTTTGAACGTGATGTGGAGATAAGCCATTTTGAGTTTCCAGGCAGCACCCACGCAATACGTACAAGTTCAAGCGCAGTCTGCCATATTCGGAACACAGATGAGGCAGCCCGTTCCGGCAAGAGGTCCCTCAAATTGACTGCGTCCATGTCCGGTTCCGGAGATGAAAATTTCTTTTATAAACAGTCCTATTACGGCTCATGTGATTTTGATAATTCAAGATATGATCCATTCTTTTCCCCGCTGGCATATCCGGGGCAGACCCTTCACGCCAGCCTTTTGCCGGTTCCTGTGGATGGCTTTGAGGCTTTTGCAAGGCTGTATGCAAAAAATGGTACCACAGGCGAGATATTCCGTGGTGAAAAAATAAATTCTGACGGTGTTTGGCACGATTTATCGCTCACCATCCCAGGCGGGCAGGCCGGTTATATAAGTGAAATCGGCGTAATACTCTGCGGCGTGTCCTCCGGCCGGAATAATGTCGATCTTGCGGCGTATCTTGACGATATGTACGTTGACGGAGCACCGGACTATATGATCGGCTTTTCAGGTGTCGCCATGGATATCTGGACACCTCTTCACCAGGAGGTACCTCAGTTCGGGCGCTTGAAAGGGCACACATATCTTGATGGGGGGTTCCTGAGCCTATCGTGCGCTGATTTTGGCGAGATGTACACCGGTCATCACAGCTGGCGCGATTACTCTATCTCCTGTGTAATGCGCCCCCTGGTTGGAGATATCCACCTTCTCCTCGCCCGGGTCCAGGGTGCCATGTCAAGTTATGCTGCCGGTTTTTATAAAAATGGCAGCATAGCCATATTAAAAAACGATAGCGGGTACATGGTAGTAAAAGATACCCCATTCCCCTGGGAAACTGATAATGAGTACCAGGTTAAAATAATAGTCCGCGGGGCCACCGTCACCCTTGAGGTCGATGGTTCTCCCCTGCTCTCATGGGAGGATCCCAATCCCATAACATCCGGATGCGCCGGAATTGCTGTTCAGCATGGCAGCCACTGTCTCTATAGGGATTTTGAGATAAAAGGTTAACCTAAGTCAAAAAATATTCAAAGGAGGAAGAGCATATGTCAAATGTAAAGCCAATCCCAGGTACTGATGGAAACCGCTATATACCTGTTTCTGACCGCTCTGGCGATAAATCAATAGTTTATTTCACAAGGGACCTGTCGGCAGACGGGCTCAAGCGCATATTTGAGAGAGTAAACAGCTGCCTCACTGGAAAAGTCGGTGTGAAACTCCACACAGGTGAACCCCACGGGCCTAATATCATCCCGCGCCCCTGGGTAAAGTCACTGATCGACCAGGATCTGCCAGGCGCCTCGATAGTTGAGACAAACTCCTACTACGAGGGTGGCCGCTACACTACCGAGGATCATAGAAATACCCTTGCAATAAACGGCTGGACTTTCTGCCCGGTAGATATAATAGATGAGAACGGGACTGTAGACTTCCCTGTAAATGGCGGCAAATGGTTTACTGAAATGTCCATGGGAAAAAGTCTCGCCAGTTATGACTCCATCTTTGTCTTGACACATTTCAAGGGGCACAGCAAGGGAGGCTTCGGAGGCTCAAACAAGAACATCGGCATTGGCTGCGCTGACGGCCGCCAGGGTAAACGCATGATACACACGACCCCCGGGTCCGACGACATGTGGGATATCTCCTATGAGGAGTTCATGGAGAGGATGACAGAGTCGGCCAAAGCTGTGGTGGATCATTTCGCCGGGCATATATCCTACGTTAACGTTCTGCGCAACATGTCTGTATCATGTGACTGCGAGGGCACCGCCGCCGCGCCTGTGGTGACGCCGAATGTCGGCATATTGGCTTCTCTTGATATTCTGGCAATTGATCAGGCGTCAGTTGACCTTGTGTACGCCATGAAGCCTGATGAAAACCACGACCTTAGGGAGCGCATTGAGACACGCCATGGGCTCCGGCAGCTGACTTATATGAAAGAGCTGGGTATGGGTAATGACCTCTATGACCTTATCGACATAGATAACGGTGACGCAGTCATTTCCCTGAAGGACGCCGTAAGGGATGTTGTTCCTTTCAAGTCTGAATGATCTATCTATGATTGACATCAATGACATCAATAATTGGATGGAACTATACCGCAAAGCCATATTCGAGGCTTTTGGCGGCCGTGTGCTGTTTATCGGGCTCCAGGGCAGCTACGCCAGGGGCGAGGCCAAAGGGTCAAGCGATATAGATCCGGTACTCATATTAGACCGAGTCACCTCTCAAGATCTGACGCTGTACAGAGAGGCAGCTTCAGCGCTGCCTCATTCTGATCTTCTGTGCGGTTTTGTCTCCGGCAGAGCAGAAATATCCGGTTGGGTCTCCGGGGAACTTTTCCAGTTTTATTATGATACAATACCCCACTACGGCTCGCTAGACCATCTCATTAAAAGGCCCGGAGTGCCGGAGGCACGGGACGCTGTGCGCTCCGGCGCCTGCGCTATCTACCACGGGTGCAGTCATAACATGCTGCACAGCAGGGATGTTGTGATGCTGAAATCCCTCTACAAGTCCGCCGTATTTATCGTTCAGGCTCTGTATTTCCTTGAACACGGGAGATATATTCACCGGCACCGCGAGCTAGCCGGGCTTGCTTCCAGGGATGAACAGCGTATTGTCACGCTCTCACTCTCCCAAGACGAGATAACAGCTGAGAGCCTTGATGAACTATCCTCCCTGCTGCTCTCCTGGTCGAGCCGTCTTATATCAAAATATCCACTTTAAAGTCAGGTGTCTGATCCTGCTACATACACGCATAGAAAAAGGGCAGCCGAAATCGGCTGCCCTTTCAAATTGTCTGAAACTATTTAATCTGCAAGCGAGTCTTTTTCCGATTCCTCTTCATCTGAAGTCTCCATTTCATCTAGAAGGCTGCAGATATTAAAGGGATTGGGACGGATTATCGTCCCAACCCCTTTAATCTTTCATTGACTCAAAATTGAGGTCATACTGGGGATCCATTGGCTTCATGCCGGTCATAGAAGGGCCGATATCTGTTATCAGCCGTGCGGCAATTGGAATCGCCTTTTCATAAAGTTCCAAAAGCCTTGCATTGCTCTCATCACAGCCATGATTTGGTTCAAGGCTCATCAAAAGCCCCTTCAAATCTCTATATCGGCCCGTGAGCTTAAATGCCGTCAGTACACTTCTTCGCTTCTTCCCGTCTGGCATGCGGAGGAAGTCCACATAGTACTTCATAGATTTCAGTGATTTCTCTACATCACGAATATGGATACCTTTATAAAATGAGCTGATTACGGCACAGTTCCTGATAGACGGTATGAGATGCGCGGTAACATCAAACTTGAACGGATCGAGCCCATCGTTAACCATCATCATCCTGTCAAACTCCATCTCGATCTCATAGTGTCCTATATCACCGTGTTCGGCCAGATACCGCACATATCCATGCGCGGTGCTGTCCAACGCAAAATGGCACAAATAACCGTATAGATAGGCCAGATACGCACCCCTAGGTTCATGGCTAGTTGCCGTCTGCCAGGCTTCAGGGAAAACCTTGCTCCCTATCAAATAGTGTGTTGATCTGCCTGTGCCGTTTACTTTGTTGGGTATCAGCGGCAAATCATAAAAAAATATATCCGGCCCGTGGAGTCCTATATCATAGAGCTCGATATACTCACTGACAACGCTCCAGAGCTCTTGCGGAATATGATTCATTACTTCCCAGCCCAATTTAAGATGGGCATAAGCGCTAGGCATATCCTGCTCCCTTCTTTTCAATCAGATCTGTGTATATATCAATTCTATATTTCTTTTATGTCAAATTCAACATCTTCAAAAAAGTTTAACACAATGTTCATCACCACAATATATAGTGGTTTTTACATAAAACCACTATATGTAAAATATTAAATCACGTCATAATGACTAACAACCACTTGAAGTAATTATTAACCCTTGCTAACAAAGTTCAGGGGGATTTGCCTGAATACCCGGGAAAGATGAAACAATTTTATGATTTTACATAGATTTAACACATATGTGCTTTTCTATTTTACCTACACTATTTATCATTGGAGCCGTTGACGAGGAAAGATAAATCAAAAAAGTAACAAGTAAGAAAAGGAGAATATGAAATGAAAAAAATCCTCAGTCTGATCCTTGTTGCGGCTATACTTGTTTTCGCTCTTGTTGGATGCAGCAGCGAAGACAACGCTGAAGAGCCCAACACAAACGAAAACGAAGAAACCAACGAGCCAGAAAACAACGAAGAGAACACCCCCGATGATGGCGGTGAGACAACTGGCATGACCGGTGACATCAACGTCTGCACTCGCGAGGACGGTTCCGGAACCCGCAGCGCTTTCATTGAGCTGATGGGCATTGAGGACGACAGCGGCGACCGTACCATCAACACCGCTGAGACCACCAACTCCACAGGCGTTATGATGACCACTGTTGCTGGAAACCCACAGGCTATCGGTTACATATCCCTCGGTTCTCTTGACGACAGCGTCAAGGCCCTTAAGGTAGATGGCGTAGAGCCGACCGTTGACAACATTCTCGCCGGTGATTACGCTGTTTCCCGTCCATTCAACATCGCTACCCTCGAGGACGTGAGCGATACCACTCAGGACTTCATCAACTACATCCTCAGCACTGAGGGCCAGGCCATTATTGAGGGAGAGGGTTACATCCCCCTGCAGGAGACAACTCCTTACGAGGATAACTCCGTTGCCGGTGACATCACCGTCGGTGGTTCCTCCTCTGTCTCCCCTGTCATGGAGCTCC
>CALXAF010000173.1 GCA_944386185.1 uncultured Oscillospiraceae bacterium | reverse complement strand
TCTGTCGCATTGGATATATTAAAATAGTTTTACTAAATAATTTAGTAAAACTATTTGTTCCTGTTTTTACTAAACTTGGCTCTGTTTGTATCTTTTTCTTTAAAATAAGTACACAGCTAAGATATAGACCTCTACAACGTTGCGGCTGCGTCTTTTATATGTTAATATTTACTTAGACTTATATAAGTGGTGATTGTCATAAGGGAATTTATTTTCCAGCACTGGAGAGTTTTGCTCATATATTTTGCATCCATAAGCCTCCTGTCCTTTGCCCTCTTCGGGATAGATAAGCGCAGGGCAAGGCGGGGCATGTGGCGCATACCAGAGTCTACGCTGCTGCTCACGGCACTCCTTGGAGGTTCCATTGGGGCGTTTATCGGCATGCGGGTATTCCATCACAAGACGCACCACAGGAAATTTACTATAGGTGTGCCCCTGATCTTTCTTCTTGAGACGGGAATTATAATTTATTTTTGTTTTTTCTCTTGACTGTAAAGGTACTTTACGCCTTATGATGTGGTAAAAAAGGAGGGATGTTCCGCTATGACCATTGGCGAGGTTGAGAACATAACCGGCCTTGACCGGGCAAATATACGCTTCTATGAGAAGGAGGGGCTCCTGTCGCCTCTCCGCGGCGGCAATGGCTACAGGGACTACAGCCGTGCCGATGTGGATACGCTTTTGAAGATAAAGCTTCTGCGTTCCCTCGGCATATCCCTGGCCCAGATAAAGTCACTGGAAGCGGGCGAGCTGTCGCTGGCTGCCGCGCTTGGCGACCGCATAGAGAATAACGCCCATGAACGCTACAGGCTTCAGGTCTCCGATATGGTGTGCCGCAGCCTGGAGGTAAACCATGAGGACTACTCCACCCTGGACCCGCAGCCGTACCTCCGCCAGCTGTCGGCCGATCCTGCAGCCGCTGTGCCAAGGGAGGACTCGGTATCAGTACAGAATATCGGCCCATGGCGCAGGTATTTTGCCAGGATGCTGGATATATCCATATACACTGTTATATGGTACGTGTTCCTTGAGCTGGTGCTGAGGGTGTCCGTATTCAGCCGGCAGGTCATATGGGAGTATGTGGATACTTTCATCGCCTTTGGCTTTATGCTGTTTATAGAGCCGCTTATGTTGAAGCTTTGGGGAACCACCCCTGGCAAATGGATACTTGGCATCAGGGTATATGCCGTCTCTTCCGGCGGCAGCCGGCGCCTCACATATGCGGAAGGGCTGCGCCGCACCTGGGGCGTGATAGTGCGCGGTTTGGGTTTTAATGTGCCGATCTACAGCATATGGAGGTTATGGCAGAGCCGCAAGGCCGTCCTCGCCGGTGAGGAACTTCCCTGGGATGAGGAGTGCGTTGTTTCCCCGCTGGACAGCCGGCGCTGGCGTGTGGCTGCCTATTTGGGCGCCGCACTTGTGCTGGGTTTCGCGCTCTCCATCACTGTGCTCCGCTCCCAGATGCCCCGCCACCGGGGAGCGATCACCCAGGAGGAGTTTGTGGAAAACTTCAATGACCTAGCGAAGTATTTTGACTGCCAGCTTGGCGGGACGCTGCTCACTGACGGCACCTGGCGGATGGATAAGACGTACCTTGGCAATAGCCAGATCACCGTGTCCGATTCCGCCGGCGAGCCTGTGATAGTCACTGGCGATGATGGAGGATATACACCATCCCCGCTGCCCCAGCTCAGCTTTAAAACACTTGATGGGGAGCTGGTGGGCGTGTCCTTCGACTACAATGTCTCCGGCAGTGCATTTGTTGGGATACTGGATATAATGCAGATGATGCAGATCTCCGCCGGAGCTTTCGTGGGCGCCCAGCCGGAGGTGCGGGTGATCTCCGACGATATGGCCATCATTATGGAGAATAGCGCCCTTAACAGTCTTGAGGGCTTTTCCTATGAAATGGCCGGAGTGACCGTCGCATGTGATATTGACAACAGCGGGTATGATCTTATCGTATCTACACTGATGCCTACGGCTGAGCTTTCCAGCCTCTCCCTGTCTTTTTCCATGGAAAAAAACGTTCTATGAGCGGTAACTTCAGCTCATATTATTGACTTTGGCGCACGATATATAATATACTCGGCATGTACGTGGAGGTACGTACATGCCGAAATTTTGTATCTGGAGGTAGCTTCTATGACTGTCAGTAAAGAACTTGGACGGAAAATTTCTGTGTATGGTTTTTTCTGCTCCGCGATATTCCGTCTCCTGAGTGGTATTTGCGGCGCTATCTACATAGGTGAGTTTTTCAGTACCTTCTGGCCGTTCCTCACAGGTGTGTTCGGTGATCTGTCCTTCATCAGCCTGCTCATCTCTCTTCTCGGATTTGTGGTCGTCTACCTTAATGGCCACGGTAAAATGGAATATACAGCTGTGCTCTCAATGGCCCTCAGTCTCCTCTTTATGGTCGCTGGCAGTAACTCGTCTTCGGTGGCCTGGGATATACTGAGTGGGCTGTGCGCCTGCGGTTATATCGGTGTTATGGCCCTCAATGCCAAGGAATCAGGACACGGCACCGGCGTATTGGTGGCGTTTGCCTGCACGGCTTTCTACATGGTGTTGGGCAGCTGGCTCATGGATCTTATCTTTATCGACGGGCTCAGGTGGTACGGCTTTGGCGTGTTCGCGGCCAGCTTTCTGTCCGCCGCCTGCTATGCCTTTATAGCGGCATATATTCGCGGTATTTTCAATGGAACCAGGAGCGAAGGTCCCAGCCAGGATGACACCATCAATATGGATTAAAAAATTCTATAGAACAACAAAAATAGAGGATGCATTCAAATGCATCCTCTATTTTTGTATTATTCAGTTTTCTTTAATCATCATTCCCATCAGCCCCGCCGCCATCGAAGAGGTCATCGGCAGAGTACATGTTCTGCTGGGCCCTGCCATGCTCAGCCGGCTGTGCCGGTACGTCGCTGCGGGCAGGCACCGGAGACGCCTGAGGTACCTGCTGCGGTGAAGCCACGGCTCCGATCGGCGCCGTGCCGTTGATAAACTGCATCTCCTGCCACTGCTGGCGGGTAAGGAGTATCTGGCGCGGCTTTGAGCCCTCAAACGGGCCCACAAGACCCACTTCCTCAAGCTGGTCCACCAGCCTTGCGGCTCTTGCATATCCCAGCTTCAGACGACGCTGGAGCATGGAGACCGAGGCCTGGTTCGTCTCAAATATCACCTCAGCGGCCTGGGGAAGCAGCTCATCATAATCACGCAGCTTATCCTCCTGCGTCATGCCGCCGCGCCCCTCGCCTTTTTCTGCGGCCGCCCGCTCGATCTGGTCTATGACGTCCTCCGAATAGCTTGCCTGTCCCTCGGCCTTCACATATTCGACCACGCGCTCCCGCTCCTCGTCGGACACCCAGGCTCCCTGAATCCTTATGGGCTTCGAGGTGCCTATGGGTGCAAAGAGCATGTCGCCGTTGCCAACCAGCTTATCAGCGGCTCCACCGGCGTCCAGGATTATCCTGGACTCAAGCGAAGAGGCCACCTTAAAGGCGATCCTGGATGGGATATTGGCCTTCATAAGTCCCGTTATAACGTCGGCCCTAGGGCTCTGGGTGGCTATTACCAGGTGGACACCCGCGGCGCGGCCCATCTGCGCCACGCGGCAGATGGACTCCTCCACCTCTTTCGCGGCTATCATCATAAGATCGGCCAGCTCGTCGATTATGACCACTATCTGCGGCAGCTGCGGCTCCTCTGTCCCGGCTATCGCCTCATTGTATCCGGCAAGATCCCGGGCGCCTGTGTCCGAGAAAAGCCTGTAGCGCTTCATCATCTCTGTCACAGCCCACTGCAGGGCCCCGGCGGCCTTTTTCGCCTCTGTGACCACAGGTATAAGCAGGTGCGGTATGCCGTTATATATCTTGAATTCCACCATCTTGGGGTCGATCATTATGAACCTGACTTCCTCAGGGGTGGACTTGTACATGAGGCTGAGTATGAGTGAGTTGAGGCATACAGATTTTCCCGAGCCTGTGGTACCGGCCACCAGCAGATGCGGCAGTTTGGATATATTACCCACCATCACATCGCCGCTTATGTTTTTGCCTATGGCAAATGTGAGCTTAGACTTGGCGTTTCTGAACTCCGGCGAGGCGATTATCTCCCGCAGGTATACTGTACTCACATTTTTGTTAGGCACCTCTATACCCACCGTTGAAATCTTATTTGGAATAGCGGCAATCCTGACACCAGATACACCCAGTGAGAGGGCTATATCGTCTGACAGGTTTGTGAGCTTGTTGAGCTTCACACCTATCTCCAGCTCCATCTCATAGCGGGTTATGGCAGGTCCATTCACCACGTTGGATATGGTTGAGTTTATGCCGAAGCTCTTGAGCGTCATCTCAAGCCTTTTTTTCGTGGCCTCCAGCTCGCCGGCACTGTCCCTTCTGCCAGAGTTCACCGGCTCTGAGAGAAGCG
>CALXAF010000172.1 GCA_944386185.1 uncultured Oscillospiraceae bacterium | reverse complement strand
AGGCAATGGTCCAGGCGTGCGCCGCGGAGCACTTTGCGAGGATGAACGCCATGGAAAGCGCCACTGATAACGCGGACGAAATGCTTGGAAAGCTGAGGCTTCAGTACAATATGGCGAGACAGTCTGCCATAACCAGAGAGATAACGGAGATCGCCGGCGCCTCTATGAGCGATATAAGCGGAGTATAAGTTCGGCGGCTAAAGTTACAGTGTGAAGTGGAGTTTAACTATGGAAAGTAAGAATACGGGAATAATAGTTAAAATAAGCGGCCCTGTTCTGGATGTGCGGTTTGAAAACAGGATGCCGGATATAAAGAACCTCCTCATAACAGATACAGGTGTGCACATGGAGGTTTCAGCCCATGTGGCTCCGGGCACGGTCAGAGCCATAGCTCTGGACGCCACGGAAGGCCTTAGCTGCGGCATCAAGGTGACAGATACCGGCAGCGGCATAAGGGTCCCCGTGGGAGACGCGGTTATGGGCAGAGTCGTCGATGTCATGGGCAGGCCTATCGACGGCAAAGGGCCAATAGAGACAAAGGAGACAAGGCCCATACACAAGCCGGCTCCTGAGTTTGAGGACCTGTCGCCGTCTGTTGAAGTATTGGAGACCGGTATAAAGGTTATCGACCTTTTGGCCCCTTACGCCAAGGGCGGTAAGATCGGCCTTTTCGGCGGCGCTGGCGTTGGTAAGACAACGCTTATCATGGAGCTTATACACAATATCGCCGTGAAGCATGGCGGATATTCCGTATTTACCGGCGTAGGTGAGAGAAGCCGTGAGGGCAGCGACCTTATTAACGACATGGAGACATCCGGAGCTATCTCAAAGACGGCAATGGCCTTCGGCCAAATGAACGAGCCGCCAGGATCACGTATGCGTGTTGCGCTCACAGGTCTGTCCATGGCCGAGTATTTCAGAGATGAAGAGCACATGGATGTGCTTCTGTTCATAGATAATATTTACAGGTATGTGCAGGCGGGCAACGAGGTGTCATCGCTGCTGGGCAGAATGCCTTCTGCCGTTGGTTATCAGCCTACGCTGTCGACGGAGATAGGCGAGCTGCAGGAGAGGATCACCTCCACCAAAAACGGTTCTATCACATCGGTACAGGCGGTATACGTGCCTGCCGATGACCTGACCGACCCGGCCCCTGCCTCAATATTCGCCCACTTGGACGCTACGACGGTTTTGTCCAGGTCCATTTCCGAGATGGGTATATATCCCGCTGTGGACCCGCTTGAGTCCACGTCTAGAATACTTGACGCCTCTGTTATAGGTGAGGAGCACTATTCCGTGGCAAGACAGGTCCAGGAGTGCCTCCAGAGATATAACGAGCTGAAGGATATCATAGCCATCCTGGGCATGAATGAGCTGTCGACCCACGATAGAGAGATAGTCCACAGAGCCAGAAGGCTTCAGAGATTCTTGTCGCAGCCGTTCTCCGTGGCGGAAGTGTTCACAGGCCAGCAGGGAAGGTTCGTACCTCTTGCCAACACAATAGGCAGCTTCAAGGAGATAGTAGAGGGCAAGGCTGACGATCTGCCTGAGTCCGCGTTCTACCTTGTGGGAGATATCGATGAGGCAAGGCGCAAGGCCCGCACGGAAGGCGGAAAAGACGGCGACTAATCGCCATAAGGAGTGATATCGGTGGCGACGTTTGATTTGAATATCATGACTCCGGAGCACGAATATTTTTCCGGCAAGGCGGAGTCCTTAACGGTAAACATGCCAGACGGGTCCATAACCATTCTGGCCGGACATATGCCCCTTGTCACCGCTGTTGAGGTAGGGGAGATATCCTTTAGGACCGAGACGGAGACAAGGACCGCTGTAACGACAAATGGGTTTATGGAAGTCAGCCCCACAGGCGTGGATCTGTTTGTCATGTCCTGTGAGTCCCCTGAGGATATAGACGTGGCCAGAGCCGACAGAGCCGCCAAGAGAGCTCAGGAGAGGCTCCGTCAGAAGCATAGCCTAATGGAATATAAGGCCACCCAGATAGCTCTTTCAAGAGCTATGGCAAGGATTAAAGCGTCTCATAAACGGATGAAATGATAATGGCCGGCATTTGTATAGGCTCAGTTTTACAAATGCCGGTTTATAATGCCGGTTTATTTTTAAATAAAAAAGTGTTGCATTTTTTGGCTTAGTATGGTATAGTCTTATAGCGACAAAATCGCAATCGATGTGGGCCTTTAGCTCAGTTGGTTAGAGCATCCGGCTCATAACCGGACGGTCCTGGGTTCGAGTCCCCGAAGGCCCACCACATCATAGGGGTCTAGCTCAGTTGGTAGAGCAGCGGTCTCCAAAACCGCGTGCCGAGGGTTCAAGTCCTTCGACCCCTGCCACAACGCCGCAGGCAATAGCCTGCGGTGTTTTTTTATTTTACCGGCCATCTCCGTAGATGTTTTTTTGGCAACTATCGGCGTTTTCTGCCGGCCAACGCCAATGGCGTCATTTCTGCCGACCAACGCCATTGGCGTTTTTTCTGCCTGCCTGTCATGAGCTTTTTACACCGGCATGTCAGCTATCAGCGGTTTTTGTTTTGCGGGCATATCAGCCGCAGGCGTTTTCACACAAACCGCCGGCGCGCCGGTGTGGTCTCCTGTGGCTGTCTCCGCCACCTTGGGCCTTCTCGCTTGAGAAAAAATTGTCGCGATTTCAGGGATGTATCATGATCTATAATTGACCAAGTTCAATATATTATAAATTAGAATATATAATATTGCTTTCTCGCATTATATCGGTAAATTCCAGTTAACATAGTGTGAATTTGTTGAAATACTATTCTTAAGCAACTATAATTATTGGGTGCCTAGTAGATCCGAAATCAGTGAGAAAGGAAGTAAAACAAAATGAGGACATACCAGTTTGTTCACAACACTCCCACCAAAGTGTTCTTTGGAGACGGCGCGATCGAGCATTTAGACGAGGCGCTTTCACAGTTCGGCAAGAAAGTTCTTATGGTGTTTGATAAGAACACGGCGAAATTCACCGGACTGTATGACGTAGTCACAGGTGTTTTCAAAGATAAAGGCTATGAGTGGTGGGAGCTTGACAGCGTTGATCCCAACCCACGCCTTAAGTCAGTGGTTGAAGGAGCGGAGATCTGCAGAAAGAATGGCGTAGAGGTCATTCTCGCTATCGGCGGCGGCAGCGTTATCGACTGCTCTAAGGGTATAGCGGCCATAACCTTCTATGAAGGCGACGATCCTTGGGCCCCCGCTGTTGACAGCAACCTTATCCAGAAGGTACTGCCTCTTGTGTGCGTATGTACAATGGCCTCAACAGGCAGCGAGATGGACGGCGGCGCCATAATCACAAATACAGATATAAATGTAAAAGCGGGATATCACAGCGATCTTCTCATCCCGAAGGTCAGCATCATGGACCCTGTATATACATACACAGCTCCTAAGAGACAGGTAGCCGCAGGCTGCGCTGATATATTTATCCACACATCCGAGACGTATTTTGACCCTGCCGACGACACATATCTTGTGGACGGATTCGGCGAGGCAATAATGAGAACATGTGTTAAGTACGGCCCCATAGCTCTTAAAGAGCCTGATAACTTTGAGGCGAGAGCAAATCTTCTTTGGGCGGCTCCTTGGGCCATCAACGGCCTTGTAAGGGGCGGACGTATGTCCGGCTGGACGCTCCATGGCCTTCAGCACCCCATCGGCGCTTACTACGACATCATCCACGGACAGGGCCTTGCTATCCTTATGCCCCACTGGATGCGCTATATCCTCAGCGATAAGACGATAGATAAGTTTGTGGAATACGGCGTAAACGTATTCGGCATCGATCCTAATCTGCCGAAGAAGGAGATCGCTGAGAAAGCCATCGAGGCCACTGAGGACTTCTTCTTCAACAAGCTGGAGATCCCGAGAACGCTCTCTGAGATCGGCGTTGACGATAAGCACTTTGAGGACATGGCAAATCAGGCTGTACAGGGCAAGAACGGCATGTACGTGCCTCTTGAGAAGGAAGATATAATAGCTATTTATAAGGCGGCCCTATAAAAAGCCAATAAGCAGCGCAGCTGTGTAAAGTCTCCCCGAGCACCCGTCGCGAAAGCGGCGGGTGCTTTTTTATCCGGACGCAAGGTACATAAAATGGACTAATTTGTAAGGTTATAATTAAAACAGGGCATTTTTCTACCAATGTGGCAGATTTTTATATAAAAAATGAATTATTATTACAGTTGACACTTATTTTTTATAATGATACATTTATTATGTTATTTTGTCGAAATAGACCGTATTAGGAGGAGATCTAATGGCGAACCAGACTGTTGTTGTGCTGGACTTTGGCGGGCAGTATAAGGAGCTTATAGCAAGACGTGTCCGCGAGTGCGGCGTGTACTCGGTAATTAAGCCAGGCAACACTGATTTAGATGAACTCAGAAAACTTGATCCGATAGGATTTATACTTACAGGTGGACCTGACAGCGTATATAATGACGACGCCCCAAGATGCAGCCCGGAGCTTTTTAATATGGGTGTGCCGGTACTGGGAATATGCTACGGCATACAGCTGATGGCCTATTCCTGCGGCGGTACGATAGCTCCATGCAAGGTGAGCGAGTACGGGCGCACGAATGTGACGGTAGATACGTCCTGCGTTCTTTTCAAGGGGCTGGAAGCGAAGCAAGTGGGCCTAATGAGCCACACGGATCAGATATCGGTATTGCCTGAGGGCTTTATTAGCGCAGCTCATACGAAGAATTGCCCGAATGCCGCCATAGCATGTGACGACAGAAAGCTCTACGGTGTGCAGTTCCATCCTGAGGTTGAGAACACACCAAACGGCACCGAGATGATAAGAAACTTCTTATATCAGGTCTGCGGCGCCGTGGGAGACTACGATATAAGCGATTATGAGACGCTTATGATAGAGCAGATCCGCCGTCAGGTGGGATCTGAGCGCGTCATACTGGGCCTGTCCGGAGGAGTCGACTCATCTGTTTGCGCCGCCCTTTTGGCAAAGGCTATACCCGGCCAGCTATACTGCATTTTCGTTGACCACGGTCTCATGCGTAAAAACGAAGGCGACGAGGTTGAGGCGGCCTTTAAAGATAGGGCGCTGAACTTTATCAGGGTAAACGCCGAGGATAGGTTTTTAGGGAAGTTGGCCGGCGTTACGGAGCCTGAGAAGAAGAGAAAGATAATCGGCGAGGAATTCGTGAGGGTGTTTGAGGAGGAGTCCCGCAAGCTGGGAGACGTTAAATTCCTAGCTCAGGGCACCATATATCCTGACGTAGTGGAGTCCGGAGCGAATAAATCGGCCAATATAAAAAGCCACCACAACGTAGGCGGCCTGCCGAAGGATATGTCGTTTATCGGCCTCGTGGAGCCGCTGAGAGGACTTTTCAAGGATGAGGTCAGAAAGCTGGGCCGCTCTCTCGGTCTGCCCGACAATATAGTAAACCGCCAGCCATTCCCCGGCCCCGGCCTTGCCATAAGGATCATCGGCGATATCACAAAGGAGAAGCTGGAGATATTGAGAGACGCCGACGCCATCTTCCGCCAGGAGATGGAGAAGTCGAAGGTAAAGGCGGACCAGTATTTCGCTGTGCTGACGAATATGCGCTCCGTGGGTGTCATGGGCGATTTCAGAACTTACGATTACGTGGTGGCGCTTAGAGCCGTCCAGACCACTGACTTTATGACATGCCGCTATGCGCCTGTTTCCCATGCAGTACTGTCAAGGACCACCTCAAGAATAATAAACGAGGTACAAGGCGTTAGCCGAATAGTTTATGATATCACAGGTAAACCACCAGCCACCATCGAGTGGGAATAAATTCTCACACTTAAAAAAGCCCGTAGTTATGCGGTTTTAGCCGTTTGAGTGTCCCTCGTGGCAACAAAATGGCAACATTATTTGAATTATTGTAAAAGTAAAGAGCTATCTGATTTCAAGTTGAAGTCAGATAGCTCTTTTGTTTTTTCCGTTCAATCTTTCAGCTGGTCTTTGAATGCTTCGACCATTGCGTCGCTGAGTTCCTGCGACGGAACTTTTACATAGCCGGAGGCTTCATCATATTTCGGATAATTGTAACGCCACCTGTCG
>CALXAF010000171.1 GCA_944386185.1 uncultured Oscillospiraceae bacterium | reverse complement strand
TGTTAATAATGGAGTTGAATCAATGTGGCCGGTGCTCGGCACAGGCGCGCTGGCGACGTTTACAACAGGCAAGCAGTATGGCGCCTATGTACTGGGCTGTGACAGCTATCAGGACGACATTGAGCCGGGCGTAGTCGCAACATCCGTACTGCATAACACCACAGCGATGGTGACAAATATCATCACCGAGTGGCAGGAGGGCACTCTGTCCGGTACTAACGAGTATTACTGGGGCGTCGAGTCAGGTGTTGTCGGACTCACAGACATGTCCTTTGTAAAGGATGTGGAAGGGTGCGATCAGGAGGCCTGGCAGAGAATACGTGACAACATCGAAGCCTGGGAAGACAGGATAATAAGCGGTGAATTTGTGATCTATAACTATTTCCTTGAACAGGAGTATGACCCGGATGCCGGTGAGTTTGAGAACTGGCAGGCCAACCATCCTGGCGTGGATTACACAGAGTGGGTCAATGGCGGCAGACAGTAAGTCCGTTCATTATGACCGCGCGGTAAATACCTAGTAAACATACGTTTAGGGCTACTGCCGTAATGGTATGGCAGTAGCCCTAAAAACAAGAGAGAGATGACTTTTTACTGTTAACGGTTAGCAGGGAGGTTAACAAAATTGAGCGCGATCATGAGAGTTGAAAAACTCACGAAAAAATTCGGAGACTTTACCGCCAATGACAGTATCGATTTCGAAGTTAAAAAGGGCGAAATACGGGCGATAATAGGTGAAAATGGCGCAGGAAAGACGACCTTGATGAATATGCTCTACGGACTTCTGCAGCCGACATCCGGCCAGATCTATTTTGACGAAAAGCCGGTCAAGATGCACAGCCCAGCTGACGCTATAGCAAATGGAATAGGTATGGTGCATCAGCACTTTAAGCTATCACCCAGCCTGACGGTTTATGAAAATATACTGCTTGGCATTGAGATCAAAAAAGAGATTAAACTTGGAAAAAAGGCAGTAAAACTGCCGATAATAGATAATTCTACTGAGCGAAAAAAAGTTGATGAGCTGATAAAGAAATATAATTTTAATCTGGATCCAGATACAAAAATACGAGATCTTTCCGTTGGCGCCCGCCAGCGGGTCGAGATATTGAAGATGCTTTACCGCGATGTCAAGATGCTGATACTTGATGAGCCCACGGCGGTGCTAATACCTCAGGAGATTGACGAGCTTATCGAAACTATACATGGACTCAAACGCATGGGTCAGACTGTAATAATTATCACGCATAAACTTGAAGAGGTAAAGCGGTGTGCCGATACCATAAGCGTCATGCGGAGAGGTAGGATGATCGGTACCGTACAAAATGACGATGAGGCCACCAGTGAGAAGCTGGCAGAGATGATGGTGGGACGTCCTGTCCTGCTGTCGGTTATAAAGAGCGGCAAGCCAGTAAACAGTGAGAAAGTACTATATGAGGTGTCACATCTGAGCGGGAAAAACTCCGAAGGCCGCATGGTGGTAAACGATGTGAGCTTCAAAATACATGAAAATGAGATTCTGGGTGTGGCAGGAATAGAGGGGAACGGCCAGACAGAACTTATGTACCTTCTGACCGGACTTATGAAGCCGGCGGGAGGAAGCGTGAAGATAAATGGCCAGGAGGTACTGCAGATGTACCCTGACCAGCTCAGGAAAAACGGCCTCGGTATCGTGCCTGAGGACCGCTATCTTCAGGGCCTGTGCCTTTCAATGCCAGTGAGCAGCAACCTTATAGCCGGATACCACGGTCAGGAGAAATTCTGCCATCACGGCATTATGGACAAGAAGAGTATTAGAAAAAACATGGATAAGTTGGTTGACGAGTATGATATCCGCCTTTCAAAGGATGACCCGGAGGTCAGCCAGTTATCTGGCGGAAACGGCCAGAAGGTCATTATCGCCAGAGAATTCAGCAGCGATCCATCAGTCCTGCTGATGAGCCAGCCTACACGAGGGGTGGACGTGGGCGCAACGGCGTTCATCTATAAAAATATATTGCGTATGAGGGATGAAAACAAAGCCATTCTCCTGATCTCCTCTGAGCTGAGTGAAGTAAAAAGCTTGGCGGACAGGATCATAGTATTCCACAATGGAGAGATAGTCGGTGAATTCATTGCCGATGAGGTATCATTCTATGAGCTTGGCCTTTATATGTCAGGGGCGAAGAGCATGAGAGATCCGGCATGAGAGAGTTCAGATAAGGAGAAAACACGATGCTGACAACTACAAAAGAACGCATTTGTAATATTCTGAACAAGCTGATCCCACTGTTTCTGGCATTTTTGGTTGGAGCAATATTCGCGCTGATCATTGGCTTTAATCCGTTCGATGTATATGCGCGTATTATTAAGGGCGGCTTTTTCAGTACAAATAACTTGATGATGACGTTGGGGTTTGCCTGTCCGATAATCATGACCGGCATAGCGACTGCGTTTTCATTCAAAGCCGGTGTCTGGAACATCGGAATCGAGGGACAGCTGTACATCGGCGCATATGCTGCGGCTCTGGTTGGCGGAGGATACTACGGTATAAGTTCACTGGGACTGCCATCTTATATCCATATACCACTCGCAATATTGACTGGAGCACTCTTTGCGGCGCTCTATGCCCTTATACCGGCTCTTCTCAAGGCGCTGCTCAACGTCAATGTGGTAGTTTCGACGATGATGCTCAACTATATTGCCACAGGACTCACAAACTTTATGTGCAAGGCGATACATCAGGGGGATCAGTCCTACGACTCTACTTATGCCGTGATGGACACCGCTATCCTGCCAAAACTTGACTCCAGGTTCAGAGTGACGTATGCGATATTTATCGCGATAGCTATAGTGGTAGTAATAACTTTTATATTGAAACGGACAAAGTTTGGGTATGAGGTCAATGCAATTGGCCGTCAGCTTGAATTTGCAGAGGCCACTGGCATGCGGGTCAAAAAGAAGATAATCATCTTGTTCCTGGTCAGCGGCGTTATCGCCGGAATTGCGGGGGCAACGGAAGTCCTAGGAGTAAACAAGAATTTTACGCCGGGCATGTCAGGGGATCCGGGACTCGGCTGGGAGGGCTATTTCGTAGCGGTATTGGCGAACAATAATCCAATCGCTGTTTTCATAATAGCCATCATATTTGGCGGGTTCCGCTATGGCAGCATATCCGCTCAGTCACAGATCGGTATGCCACTTGACCTTCTAAACATAATCAAGGCAACGATGATCCTCTTCTACGCTATAAGATATTTTAAGCCGGAATCGAGAATATTCAATATCTTCGGGACCAAGAAAACGGCGGCCGCTTTGTCGGACAGTAAGGAGGAGGCTGAGCAGAATGTTTGATTTTATTGAGAACCTTTTATACTACACGGTTAAGCTTTCTACACCCCTCCTCTTTTGTACGATTGGCGGAGTGTTTGTCCAGAGGGCAGGGACGATGAACTTCGCGTTAGAAGCGGCGATCAACACAAGCTGCTTTTTCTCGGTGCTCTTTACAGTTATAACGGGCAATACATTCTGGGGGATAGTCGGAGCGTTCCTGTCGTGCATAATCATAAATGCCATATTTGGAACTTTCGTCGTCAGATTCAAGGCAAACGCTGTACTCATAGGCCTTGCAATAAATATGTTGATGACAGCTGTGCCGCCGTACTTGCTTCAGGCGTTCTTTGACAGCCGCGGTTTGCTTATGGCGACAGATTTCATTGATGTAAACAAGGCGATAAACATCCCGTTTTTAGACAAGATCCCTATACTTGGGCCAATGCTGAATAACCAGACACCACTCACATATCTGGTGTATCTGGTGATCATTATACTAACGATCGTCTATTATAAGACTAAGTTCGGCGTGTATGTACAGGTCACAGGTGAAAACCAGCAGTCTGCTGAAGCTGTGGGTATAAATACCGACAAGATAAAGTGGATAGCTCTGATGATATCCGCCTGCTGCTGCGCACTTTCAGGACTCAACCTCACATTCGAACAAACGGGTTCCTACAGTTTGAACATGTCTGCTGCCAGAGGCCTTATATGCCTTGCTGCTATTAACTGCGGCAGCAGAAGGCCGGTGAAATCCTGCTTATATGCTCTGATCTTCGGTTTTGTACGTGCATTGCAGCTTATGCTGTCGTCCTTTGTCTCACCGAACATAACATTGATACTGGAGATAATCCCTTATTTGACGATCATTATTGTATTCATAATTACAGAGACTTCGGTTGCCCGGAAGACGACTATGCGCTTCTTCCGCGAAGAGTGATAAATGAGAGGTAATAAATATGAATGTATCTAAAAAGACAGCTGTTATTGTGGTGGATCTGCAGAAGAGCCTTACCCTGGAGGGTGGACTCAACTATTATCCCACGGCGGGCGAGATGATGCCAAGGGTATGTGAACAGTTAGAGAAGATGCGCGACTTGGGAGCACAGCTTATATACGTGTGGTCAAAACCTGTGAATTCATCGGGACTAACAGCTACACCTCATTCGATAAATCCGGAATTGTCCGGGCGGAATATGTCAAAGCTAGATGGCGCGGATAATGCGGAGGGGCTTGAGCTTGATGACAGGCTGCCAATAGATCCGGATAGGGATATCCTGCTTAACAAGTTTACCTACAGCGCTTTCTGGAACACCCCATTGCAGGAGATATTGGAACAAAAGGGTATTGAGAACGTGCTTGTATGTGGGATCAAAACGAATGTCTGTTGCCGCGCCACGGCTATAGATGCTGTCAGCCACTGCTATAAGACGTACATGATAAGCGATATGACTTCAACCAACAACGATGAGATAAAGGCGTACCATCTTGCGGAGATGGACAAGTATTTTGCCAAAGTGATCGACTCGAACGAAGTCATACGGCGACTGAGAGAGAATGAATTTTAATTTTCAGCGTGGAGGACTATAAATATGAATGCTTCTAAAAAAACAGCTGTTATTGTGGTGGACTTGCAGAACAACCTTACACGTGAGGGAGGCAGCAACTATTATCCCAGTGCCGCTGAGATGATGCCGAAAGTCTGCGAGCAGCTGGCTAAAATGCGCAGTGCGGGGGCACAACTCATATATATCTGGACCAAAGCGGGCAACAGCTCGGGACTCACTTGCCGGCCGCACCAGTTCAACAAGGAACTGTCTGGAAGATTAATGCCCGAGTCAGACGACAAGTGGATGGAGCTTGATGACAGGCTTCCGGTAGATCCTGAGCGGGACGTTATAATAAGGAAGTTCACGTACAGCGCCTTTTGGGGGACACCTTTGCTTGAGATACTGGAACAAAAGGGCATTGAAAACGTCCTCATATGCGGAATTAAGACAAATGTATGCTGCAGGCAGACGATGATAGATTCTGTCTCTCACGGATTCAGGACGTATATGCTGAGGGATATGACTTCCACAAACAACGATGAGATAAAGGAATACCATCTTGCTGAGATGGACAAGTATTTTGCAAAGGTTATTGATTCAGACGAAGCGGTCAGGAGATTAGAGACTGGGGTATTTTAAATGAGAAAATACGATTTTACGGTGATTGGTTCCGTATGTTCGGTGCAGCTTTTGAAAGTACACAATTTCCCAATTGTCGGACAGAGCGAGACGGTGTTGAATACTGACTGTTTCAATTACGATTTTGGAGGATGCAGTTATAACATTTTCTCTGGCCTGGCAAAGCTTGGAGCAAAGATTTACCCGGTGATGTCCTCGACAAGTCCATCATGTACAGATGGATTATTTAAGGAGTGTGAAAGTTACGGATTCCCCACAGATGCTGTCCTACCGCACAACGACCGGAACTTTTATCACTGCATCATGATACAGGACGACAACGGAAGCCATCTGACCTTATCGTGCTTCTGCGGAGAGGACGCAACTGTTGGACAGTCGCCGGGGCTTTCACAGCTAAAGGATTCGTATTTTTCAGATAGTGACTATGTGCTGATTGCCGTGGGAGACCCCAGATATATGGATATAATCGAGAGATCCCGCAGGTTTGGTACCAAGTTGGTTTACTCATATAGGAATGATCCTATACTCGCACCTTTGGAGATGATAAAAGAGCTGTTTTATGCGTCATCGTTCATATTTACAAATCAGATTGAGGCCGAGTATGTTGAGAGATCTTTGGGGCTTGCAAAAATCACGGATCTTTTTCAGAGGGGTACTGCGGAAGTTATCGTTACAACCTTGGGTAAGGATGGATGTGTCGTATATGAGAAAGACGGTGACACATACCGGCAAAGAATAGTTCCCGTAACGCCAACATCTGCCGAGCGCCCGGATACGGTAGGAGCAGGCGATGGATTTGTATCCGGATTTATGGCCGGATGGATACGAGGCGAACCTGCAGACGTATGTGCACAGTATGGAAATACAGTGTCATCCTTTGTGATAGAAAAGGAAGGGGCTGTTACAAATCTTCCAAATTTCCAGAAAATGCTCGAACGTAACAGGACCAGACCGGACGCCACAGCTTGAGACAAGCTACAGATTCCAATTGATGTAGATTGACGCGAAGCTGATTGCAAAGACTATGATTTAGGAGGTATTGGGATGAGTATTGTAGATCGTATGGCTCGAGGCGAGAAGATATCCATCGGGATGGTACATACGTTACCGCTGCCAGGCACATATGGGAATACATGCGGTATGCAGGAAATAATCGACCGTGCCGTTTCTGATGCGAAGACTCTTGAGAGAGCAGGGTTTGACGCGTTGATAGTTGAGAATGTAAACGACGCGCCATACCACAAAAGCGGAATGACAGTACAGCAGATTGCCGCAATGTCAATAATTACAAAGAAAGTGCGTGAGGCGGTAAAGATAGATGTCGGCATTGACTCCTGCGGGGACCACATTGCTGGTATCGAGATTGCGAAAATAGTTGGAGATGTAACTTTCGTGCGTATCCCAGCCTTTGTAGATGTCCGTGTAGGTGCACTCGGTGTCGAGGAGCCGAATGGTGCGGAAGCCGTACTGAGACGTTTTGAAGTTGGAGCAGAGGATGTAAAGATATTCGCTGACATACAGGTTAAGCACACATATCCGCTCTGTGATTCGATCCCTATAGAACAGTCGGCAGCCTGGGCTGTAAGTGGCCACGCGGATGCCATAATCGTCACAGGTATCGATACAGGTGCGGAGACTCCGCTTGAGACTATATCCCGTGTAAAAAAGGTAGTAAATATCCCTGTGGTTGTCGGAAGCGGTATATCTGTAAAGAATGTACGTGATCAGTACAGAATATGTGATGGTGCCATTGTGGGAAGCTCGCTTAAAGAAAATGGCAACCTGTGCAATCCAATTGTCTTAGAGAGGGCTTTAAAATTTATTGACGAGGCAAAGAAGAGCGGAGAGTGACATTATGAGGATGATTGGATATGTCACAAGCGGATACAAAAC
>CALXAF010000170.1 GCA_944386185.1 uncultured Oscillospiraceae bacterium | reverse complement strand
CATATGGAGCCTTCTTTCAAATGAGAGTTGATATGAGTATGGATACGGCCACCCACAAAAAGGATATTGCCAGGAACAGAAGGTCGTTGTTGGTGACGCAAAGTGTGGAGAGTTTCATCTTTTTTACAGTGCGGTTTTCAGCGGCATATCTGTAGCCGCGCAGCTCCAATGCCTCGACTGTGGTGCGGGAACGCTTGGCGGTGTTCAGCATAAGCGGGTAAAAGGACCGCATTATTATTTTCACCTGATAGCAAAGATACCTGATTTTGCCCCAGAGAGTATCGTGGGCCGGCGCTTTACCCCGGAGCCGGTAGGAGAGAAGGACGTTCTGAAACTCCTCCATCAGCATGGGAAGCATCCGGTAGGCGTAGGATATGGAGAATGAGAGCTTCTCCGGACAGCCGTACCACATGAGCCCGTTGGACAGCTTATCCGGGTCTAGGCCAGAAAATACGGTGACCGAGGCCAGGGAGATGGTCGCCACCTTGAGAGTGAGCGTGAGCAGCGGCACAATAGACGAGGCATCGCCGCCAAAGATGAGTGTGACGATAAATAGATAACCTGTCTGCGAGAATACGCCCAGGGCAAAGAGGAAGAGCACCAGGCCGGCCACACGGGCCAGCAAGGTGGTGATCATAACAAGCAGGAATGAACCAAGCAGGAATGGCAGGTCATTCACAAACCATGGGACCAGCCCGAAGAACAGATACCAGGCCAGCAGGATCCTGGGGTCAAGAGCCGCTATCACGGTGCCGGAATTGCCGTATGCGTTCTTCAGCACCTGCCCCCGGAGGAAGTCCATTGAAAATTTGTCAAGGACGCTCTGTGAGAGCTTTTGTTTTAACCGTTCCATTAAAAACGCTCCTTAATGAAAACAAGAGGTGAACTCATCCACTGTGTAACAGAATGCCCTGGCGTCAAGCTCCCTACCCATAGTAAAGATCTCAGGCGGGCGTATGCCGACACGCTCCGCAAGGCCGCTGTCGGAGAATATCTGCTCCCTGGTGCCGGTGGCAGCAACAGCCCCGTCACAGAGGACTATTATCCTGTCAGCCCACTGACAGACCAGCTGCATATCGTGGGTTGCTATGACGGCGGTGGATATCATCTGGCGCATATCGCTGAGCACATCTATTATCTCCCTCCTGGTGGCTATATCCAGGTTTGCTGTGGGCTCGTCAAGCAGCAGTATATCGGGTTCAAGTGCAACGCCGATCGCCAGGCTGGCCCTGCGCATCTGGCCGCCTGACAGCAGCCGGCCGTCATGTTCGGCCAGATCTGTGAGCCGGAAACGGGACAGAAGGCTGTCGGTACGCTCACGGGCGTCGGGGATCCCGTGCGATACCATGGCAAAGGCGATATCCGACCTTATGGAGTCCTTTATGAACATTTCCTCCGGGTTCTGATAGACGAGGGATATGTGCTTTGCCAGATCCTCTGCCTTCCTGCCGCGGGTGTCATGTCCCATTATGGATATGCTGCCCTCCTGGGGGCGGAGAAGCCCTACCATAAGCTTCATCGCCGTGGATTTTCCCGCGCCGTTGGAGCCGATAAGGGCGATCTTCTCACCGCGGAATATCTCAAGGTCAAGGCCGTCAAAGACCCGCCTGGGCTCGCCCTCCACCGATTTATATGACAGGGACACCCCCTTGAAGGATATTGCGGCCTCATCCGCATGGCTGGCCGCCGGACTTGGCGGGGCGGGATGGAAAGCAAGTCCGGAAAAAGCGCGGCGCCCCTCGTCTATTGTCACCGGCAGGGGACCGTCCTCTGGCAGCCGGCCGCAGGCCCTCTCGCCGAATGCGGCCTGGGTGACCTGGGGCGGAAAGATGTCGTGGCTTATAAGCTCCTCCACCTGCTGCAGAGCCTCACCCACAGGTTTTTTCCATATGACCCCGCCTGAGCCCATGAGGATCACATTCCGGCAATAGTCGGCGATATATTCAGTGTGGTGCTCTATTACGATGATCGTCTTGCCGTGCTTCTCGTTTAACTCACGCAGCACCTCATATATTCTGTCAGCGTGCATCGGGTCCAGCTGAGCTATTGGCTCGTCAAGTATAAGTACATCCGGCTGGAGCGCCAGTGCCCCGGCCAGTGCCAGAAGGTGCGTCTGGCCGCCGGAGAGCTGCCATATGTACTCGTTCTCCCGCCCCTCCAGGGAACACATCTCAAGGGCCTTGCGGCCTCTGTCGAGATAGTCCTGGAAGCCATAGTTCAGGCAGGAGTAGGAGGCATCGTCCAGAACAGTTGGGCGCACTATCTGGTTCTCAAAGTCCTGATAGACATAGCCCACCTTACGGGCAAGCTGTCCCACGCTGGTGCTTCTTGTATCCAGGCCGTCTACCAGCACATGCCCCTCCATTTTCCCGTCGATGAAATGTGGGATCAGGCCGTTTATAGCCCGGCACAGGGTGGACTTGCCGCAGCCGTTATTGCCAACAATGGCGATAAAGTCACCTTTCTCTATTTCAAGGGAGACGTCACGGAGCACAGGCTCCGTGACGCCGGGATAGGAGAAGGTGAGGTTTTGTATCTCAACTGCCGGCATATCTCTATTGGACGCTCTTCTTTGTGCCTTTTGAGCGTATCACAAGCAGAACTATGACGGACAAAGCCGCGGCGACCACAAGCCCGATGGCAAGAGCTGTGCCGCTCTCAGCCCAGCTGGCCTCCCAGTCCACAAGGGAGGTGCCGGCGGTGGCCAGAAGTTCGGCTCCGGCAGCAACGGCAAAGCCCACCAGGCACATTAGAACAGCCTTTATGCCGAACCCATCGCCCTGTGCTCCGGCTGTCCTGGGGGACATGCCCAGGAGAGGCTCTATCTTTCCGTAGAGCTTTGGCACAAGGTACAGGGTGGGCAGCAGGCAGAATAGTATACCGGAGAAGAGGAAGTCGTTAAGGAAAGCAAAGCCCTCTGTGGCAAAGACGCTCTCCGGCAGACCGGCTACGGCCTCAAAATCCTCTACGGCGAACTGTACCTTCAGTATGTCGACTATGGTGCCCATCAGGAGCTGGAGCCCTGTGCCTGTGAGGGCAGCAATGCCCACCATTTTGCGGTTCCTGGGGTCACGGACCATCCTGCCGGCCACATACACGCCGATAGTGACAGTCAGGAACTTCTCAAGTTCCCCAAGCCCGCCAAACTGGCCCAGCATTATCTCGCTGAAAACCAGCTCACCGGTGGCGGCGCCCAGGGCGGCGGAGAGCGGGTCGAAGAGCATCGCCAGGGTCAGGGGTATGAACAGGAAATACTCAACTGAGAACTCCACTATCCCAACCTGGAAGCTGGGTATAAGTTCCGTCAACAGTGTGGCCAGCCCGTAGAGGGACATAGTCAGCACGAATATCATCAGCTTCTGTGACTGATTCGCTGTCTGTTTTTTCGCGGTTTCCATTTCGATTCCTCCAAAGACGATTTTTGTTATATTTGCGCTTGTTTCTCTCGCTTACAATGAGAGATTAACATGCCAATGTAAAATCTTCCTCCATGAAATTGAAAAATGAAAATAAATTTTCTAAATATTCTTA
>CALXAF010000169.1 GCA_944386185.1 uncultured Oscillospiraceae bacterium | reverse complement strand
TGAGCCGCCGGATGCTGGACTGCTGGGCGGCCTTTATAAAGACGGGCTCGCCCAGTACGGCGGACACGCCCTGGGAACCATGGTGCCGCAGCGGACACGTGCAGGAGTTCGATATAATAGACGGCTGAGACGGAAAAAAGTGCATTTGACTAAACGAAATGTGAAAAAATATTGTGAATCTATATGATTTGCGCAATTCCCGGCTTGCAAAGTGGCGGTAGGTCGGATATAATGGTTTCATAGAGAAGTGTGCTGTGGGATATAAGGGGTGTAAAATTGGGAACATATATAGTTGTCACCTCCGGAAAGGGAGGCACCGGTAAGACCACATGCACGGCGGCTCTGGCCTCCGGCCTTGCCATTCTTGGGCACAGGACCCTATGCGTGGACTGCGACGTGGGGCTTCGGAACCTGGACATGGTGCTGGGGCTTACGGAGGCGTCAGTATGGGATTTTTCGGACATACTCTCAGGTGAGAGGGAGCTTCTGGAGACAGCCGAGCCCCACCCTGAGATTGAGGGGCTCTTCTTCCTGCAGGCGCCGGCGGTGTCCGGGCCGGAGCAGGTGGCCCCGGGGGCCTTCATGGACCTGAAAGAGCAGATGCGGCAGGAGTTTGACTATGTGCTCATAGACTCACCGGCCGGGCTGGGCGCGGGATTCCGCCTGGCCTCAGAGGGGGCTGATCTGGGTATAATAGTCACCACGCCGGAGCTCACCAGCCTCAGGGACGGGCAGAGGACCGCCGCGGAGCTGGCGGCACTGGGTGTGAGCGAGACAAGGCTCATAGTGAACCGGGTGTGTCCAAGGGCGCTGAGAGCCTCCCGCATGGACATTGACCAGGCGATAGACCTGGTGGGGGCGCGGCTCCTGGGGGTGGTGTCTGAGGACGAATCAATACCCCAGGCGGTGAATCTCGAGCGGCCCCTTATGGCCTTTGGCGCCAAGTACGCCTACGGCCAGTTTATGGATATGGTCCGACGCCTGACCGGCGAGCAGGTGCCCCTGCCAAAGCGGCTGCGGGCCGACTGACATATGAAGATATCCGGGCGCGCCCGGTGACCAATATATAAAAGAAAGAGGTGGCGTAAACTTTGAACATAGCGTTAATGGCCCACGACAGAAAGAAGGAACTGATGGTCCAATTCTGCATAGCTTACTGCGGAATATTGGCCAAGCACTCTATCTGCGCTACCAACACCACAGGTAGGATGGTGGCGGACGCCACAGGACTGCCGATAGATCTCTATTTGTCCTGTGCCCAGGGGGGCGATGAGCAGATGCGGGCGAGGCTTGCCTACAACGAGCTGGACCTGGTGCTATTCTTCGCGGACCCCACAGCCAGCGAGGAGAGCCTGAACTCGGTGAATATGATAGCCAGGCTCTGTGACCAGCAGAACGTGCCCTTTGCCAGCAACAGCGCCACAGCCGAGGTGCTTATCCGCGGCCTGGCCGATGGGCTGCTGGACTGGAGGGACATTGTAAACCCAAAGCACTGAGGGGCGCCCGGGTACAACCGGGTGCTGACGCTCTCGCCCTTGAGGGCGAGAGCTTTTTGCGCTGATAAAGGAGAGATTTCGATGGAAAAGGTTAGACCACACACCCTGTCGGGCTTCATGGAGCTGCTGCCGGAGGAGCAGGCCAGGTTCGACCAGATAGCGGCCACGCTCCGGCGGGTATACTCCCTGTACGGCTTCACCGCCCTGGACACCCCGCTTATAGAGGCCTCGGAGGTGCTGTTGGCCAAGGGCGGCGGCGAGACTGAGAAGCAGATTTACCGCTTTACAAAGGGGGACAGCGACCTTTCGCTGCGCTTTGACCTGACGGTGCCCCTGGCAAAGTACGTGGCCATGAATTATTCCAAGCTCACATTCCCCTTCCGCCGCTTCCAGATAGGCAAGGTCTACCGGGGAGAGCGGGCCCAGAGGGGCAGGTTCAGGGAGTTTTACCAGGCGGACATAGACGTGATAGGCGACGGGAGCCTCTCGATAATAAATGAGGCGGAGATACCCTCCATAATCTACCGGGCCTTTACGGAGCTGGGGCTCCGCAACTTTGTGATCCGCGTGAACAACAGGAAGGTACTCACCGGCTTTTATGAGATGCTGGAGCTGCAGGACAGGTCCGGGGATATAATGCGCACTGTGGACAAGCTGGAGAAGATAGGCCCTGAGAAGGTGGAGGCGCTCCTTGTTGACGACCTGGGTATAGATAAGGCAAAGGCCAGGGAGATACTTGACTTCACCTCCATCAGCGGCTCAACCTACCAGGTGCTGGCGCTCCTTGAGGAGTTCTCCGGCAGGAACGGGACATTTGACGCCGGCCTTTCGGAGCTTAAGACGGTGACAAAGTACCTGCGGGAGTTTGGCGTGCCGGAGGAGAACTTCACAGTGGATCTGACCATAGCCCGTGGCCTTGACTACTACACCGGCACGGTCTACGAGACTGTGATGCTCTCCCACCCGGAGGTGGGCTCCATCTGCTCCGGCGGCAGGTACGACGACCTGGCCGGATACTATACGGACAAGAAGCTGCCGGGGGTTGGCATATCCATAGGGCTCACGAGGCTCTTCTTTGTGCTGTCGGACTGCGATATGCTGTCAAAGGAGGCGGTGTCCCCGGCCGATGTGCTGGTGATACCCATGACAGGCGACCTTTCCCACGCGGTGGCCCTATCTACGGCCATCAGGGGAGCCGGGGTGCGGGCCCAGCTATACGGCGAGGACAAGAAGTTCAAGGCCAAGATGACATACGCCGACCGCCTGCGGGTGCCGTACGTGGCGCTCCTGGGTGAGGACGAGATAGCCGACGGCCAGGTGTCCATAAAGGACATGGCCACCGGCGCCCAGGCCAGGGTGGGTATCCTGGAGGCGCCGGGGTATCTTGCCGGGGAGCTTGCAAAGAGGCCCGCCGTGCAGCCGATAGACGAGTAAATTGACAGGAGAGATAATATGAACGAGACTTCTTTTCGCACCCACACCTGCGGGGAGCTGAGGATAGAGGACGCGGGCAAGACAGTCACCATCTCCGGCTGGCTGGAGAACCTGCGTGAAGTGGGGGGCGCGCTGGCCTTCGCCGTGATACGCGACTTCTACGGCGTCACACAGGTGGTGGCGGAGACAGAGGACATGGTGGCAGCCTTCAAGGCGCTGAGCCGGGAGAGCGTCGTATCAGTCACCGGCACCGTGAGGGAGAGGGCCAGCAAGAACCCGGAGCTGCCCACCGGCGACATAGAGATACTGCCGGAGCGGGTGGAGACCCTGGGCCGCTGCCGCCACAACGAGCTGCCCTTCCAGATAAACCACAGCCGGGAGGCCGACGAGTCCATAAGGCTCAGGTACAGGTACTTGGACCTTCGGAACCCACAGGTCAAGTCCAACATAGTCCTGAGGAGCCGGGTGGTGTCCGCCCTGCGCTCCGCCATAACCGAGGAGGGCTTTCTGTAGATAACCACCCCGATACTCACCGCCTCATCCCCGGAGGGGGCCAGGGACTACCTGGTGCCAAGCCGCAAGCACCCGGGCAAGTTTTACGCCCTGCCACAGGCGCCGCAGCAGTTCAAGCAGCTCCTGATGGCCTCGGGCTTTGACAAATACTTCCAGATAGCGCCCTGCTTCCGTGATGAGGACGCCCGGGGCGACCGTTCACCGGGCGAGTTCTACCAGCTTGATATGGAGATGGCCTTCGCCAGCCAGGAGGACGTGTTCGCCGTGCTGGAGCGGGTGCTGCCGCCCATATTCGCCAAATACGGCAAATACTCCA
>CALXAF010000168.1 GCA_944386185.1 uncultured Oscillospiraceae bacterium | reverse complement strand
GCCACCCAGGTGCTCCATGTGGAGATAGAGGAGATGGCTGCCTTCATGTTTGAGCTGTGGACATCCATATTGGCCACATCGGTAGGGCTGATAGTCAAGGAGGCCTACGACGGTCTTGACAAGCCTGGAGGCGCAATAGTCTCTATCCTCGGCTTGGTTGGGCTTTTCATAGTCCTGGAGGACTTGCTGGGCTTCATGGGCCCAAAGCTATTTGTGGAGAACGGCGTCATCACGTACGACGCTGGCAGCCTCTATGGAGGGGTGTGCATGGTGGTTATATGCGCTGTGTACTGGATAAAGCACCTGCGGGACCGGAGAGCCGGCGAGTGACAGACTGTACCAGGATAGTGACAAAGGATACTGGCCATGGGGCTTGGACTAATGCCTGCCCCATGGCCGGTATCCTTCAAGGTTTTTAAGGGATCTTCAGGCTTATTACTGCCTTGAAAAGATCGCCGTCTATCTGTATGTCGAATGAGCCGCCCATAAGCTCCGTAAGGCTGCGTGCTATGGACAGACCCAGGCCGCTGCCCTCGGTGTGCCGGGAGGGATCGCCCTGGACGAACCGCTCCATAAGCTCCTGGGGGCTCACATTCAGCTTTTCGCGTGATATGTTTTTAACGGCTATGACGGCCTCACCGGCGCCGGAGAAGATATCCACATATATCCTGGTGCCAGGCATCGCGTATTTTATAGCGTTTGAGAAGAGGTTATCCAGCACGCGCCACAGGTGGCGCCCGTCGGCCAGGACAGTGACCGGATTTTCCGGAGGGTCAAAGACTATTTCAAGGCGGCTGTCAGCAAACCGCTGGGAGTATTCGGCCACAGCCTGGTTCACAAGCTCTGTGGAGTTTGTGGGTACAAGCTCCACAGGCAGGGAGCCCGTGGAGGCCTTTGATGCCTCGACCAGATCCTCCGTCAGTTTCTTTAGCCGCTGCGCCTGACGGGACAGCACCTCCAGATACTGCTGGCGCGTCTCCTCATCGCGGGCAGTCTTTAGAAGGCTCACATAATTTACAATACTGGTGAGAGGGGTCTTTATATCGTGGGACACATTTGTGATAAGCTCCGCCTTCAGCCGCTCGGAGCGGGTGCGCTCCTCAACGGCGAGACTCATGCCGTCGGCTGTGGAGTTAAGATCCTCCGCGTGCTTTTTAAAATCCCAAAACAGGTGGCTGGTGTCCGTCTTATAGTCAAAGTCACCTGAGGCAAGCTTCCCTCCGGCCTCCCGCAGGCGCTTCATCTGTGCCGCCGCCAGGACGGAGCAGGCCAGGATAAGGAAAGCGGCAAATATGAGCAGGAAAAACGCAAAGCCGTCATAGAGAGCCCTGATGGCCAGAACAAAAAATATAATTATAACCGAAAATACGCATACAGCCGCCCGCCAGACGATAGAGATTGAGCGAAAAAACCGCAGGAAAAAGCCGCCGAGCCAGCGCAGCCCGATCCATATAAGGCGGCAGACAGTATACACCACGGTATTTTGCCACCAGTGCCCGACCTTCACCCGGGCGGCCAGTGTACGGAAAAAATGCAGGCACAGCAGGGCCGTAAATGTGGCCAGCAGAGAGAAGACGATCATCTCAAATACCAGTTCGTCAGGCCGCCAGACGGCGAAATACAGTAGTTCGCTGCCGACGTAAGACCAGATGAGGAGTATGAGCATGGACACAGCAAGGAAGGTGATGTCCAATGGTATCCGGTCAAGATAACTAAGCGTAGGGTCTGAGGATCCGTCTCTGTGCCCGGCACCGCACATTAGAAAGACGAAAGCGGCGACGGACAGTAGGAAGCCCAGGCATATTAGGACTATCGCCCACCAGCGGAAATCGTATAGCAATTTGATAAAAGTTAAAAAATATGCCTCTTCCTGGGCGTTCATACCCTGAAAATCAGCGTATGCCTCGGCGTATTCAACCAGTTCCTGAGTGCCGGACATAGCATAGCCGCCAATGGCATAACAGCCCACAGCAAAGCAGCCGCACAGGAACAGGACGAGGACAGCCAGCGCAAATATGGAGGTGGCAACAACCTTAGCGCTGAACTTGTATTTAAGCTTTCTCACTTTCTGCCCCCCTCAAACTTGTACCCCTGGCCCCAGACCACTTTTATATATCTGGGGTCGGAGGGGTCGATCTCTATTTTCTCCCGGATGTGCCTTATGTGCACGGCAATGGAGCTCTCGCTGCCGATGGCGGCCATGCCGGATACCTTCTCGTAGATCTGTCCGGAGGAGTATACCGTCCCCGGGTCACCCATCAGAAGCCGAAGTATGGCAAACTCTGTGGGGGTCAGGGAGACATCCTCGCCGTCAACGGTGACGGTCTTTGCCTTGTCGTTTAACTCAACGCCTCCGATGACCAGCAGATCGGATTTCTTCTCCATGCCTCCAAGGCTGGTATACCGGCGCAGCTGGCTCTTCACCCTGGCGATAAGCTCTAAGGGATTGAATGGCTTTGTCACATAGTCGTCGGCGCCTATGCCAAGGCCCATGATCTTGTCGGTGTCCTCGCTTTTGGCTGTCAAAAGTATTATGGGTATGTTATTCTCCTGCCGCAAAAGCCGGGTAGCGGTTATGCCGTCCATGCCTGGCATCATTATGTCCATGAGTACAAGGTGTATCTCATTATTTCTGA
Source organism: uncultured Oscillospiraceae bacterium (assembly GCA_944386185.1). Taxonomy (GTDB): domain Bacteria; phylum Bacillota; class Clostridia; order Oscillospirales; family Oscillospiraceae; genus RUG626. The sequence goes on along the minus strand of CALXAF010000168.1, from coordinate 1,686 downwards.
CGATATCCAGAGCCTCGCTGCCGCTGGCGGCCTCGAAAACATTGTACCCTTCAGAACTCAGGTATATGTTGAGGGCCGAAACTATGTCTTTTTCATCGTCACACACGAGGATATTGTACAAACTGATCACCAGCCTTATTTTTGTAATGTAATTTTAACAGCGGCAAGTTTAAGAAAAAAGGGGGAAAGTCATTAAGATTTTCTAAAGGCAGCTCCTTTTATTTTCAATATTTTTCCTTGTTTATAAACTGGCTCCGTGAGCATAATAGAATCAGACACGGATGAGCTTTCAATTAGACCGGTATCCAAATAAGGATGAAAGGTCAAAAGCGTGGGATCAGGAAAACGTTCTGGAGACGTAAAAAAGATTCCACCGTGTCTTTAAAGACGGCGGCCGCGAAAGCGGCCGCCGTCATAGATTTATTACCGTTATTTTTCCCCGTCACTATTACCAGCCTGGCGGCTGTCATCGCCCTGGCCGGAGCTGTGGCCATCCTGCCCGGGGCGGTTCCCGTCATCAGGCTGATCCATCCCCAGCGTATCCTCCAGCTCATCCCGGAGCTCCTTTGCCGTCTTCTTGCCGGTTATCTCCCGGTAGGCCGCCACAATGCCGTTTTTTATAGCAAATCAGATGACAAAATAGAAAATCGCGGCACCTACACCTATAACGTACAGCCATGTCACAAATTCATCCATATATCTCCCTCCCAGCAGCCGGCTTTTTGCTCTTTCGATTCTTTGATTCATTATACCATTTGCGCTTTGCGCGAGTGGTATAATATGCGCATGGCCGCAGGCCGCGCTTTAAATGATGGTATAATAGCTGCCCTGCGGCAATTATACCATGAGCGCAAAGCGCGAGTGGTATAATTGCGCATGGCCGCAGGCCGCGCTTTAAATGCATGTATAATAGCTGCCCTGCGGCTATTATACCATTTGCGCTTTACGCGAGTGGTATAATTGCGCATGGCCGCAGGCCGCGCTTTAAATGCATGTATAATAGCCGCCCTGCGGCTATTATACCATGATCTTCTGGGAAAAACCATATGTATGTGAGACGGGCGGGCAGACATAGGAGCCCTATGGACAGTAAACATCCGCCTATTCTCCCAAATACGGCTGTACGCGGTATGCGTAGACCCTGTTTCCATAACCTTTAAGGGCGTCGTATCTCTCGTATGTGCCAAAGCTCACCTCAATGACGAAACCGGCCTCCCAGCAGCCGATATCCTCTATCTCTTCTTCGCCCCAGCCGAAGCTGGTGCCGTCATGCAGCACGATCTCCGTGTGGTGCTCTCGGAAAATCACGGTAAGCTCCGCCCCTGCAGGGAAGATACTGCTGTTCCCGGTATCTACCACGGTGGCCTTAAAACCGTCGTCCTGCCACTCGACAAGCTCTACGTCTATTATCTCAAGATGGCCTCCGGTGGAGAGCTGCTCCGGCTCCGAGTGCTCAAGTACCACCGGTATCATAACGCCGATGCTGATTGCAATGCACAGGCAGGCCGCAATAAGGCACCGCTTAAACCGGAGGGGCATCCTGCCTTTAGCGGCCTCGGCATCCGCCACATAACTCTCGTCAATGTCCCCGAATACCTCAAAAAAAGTCTCTTTTTTCATATATCAAAGCCCCTTTCCGAGAGGTAACAGCGCAGCTTTGCGCGCAGGCGGCTGAGTATTACATAT
>CALXAF010000167.1 GCA_944386185.1 uncultured Oscillospiraceae bacterium | reverse complement strand
GAGCACCGGGCTCATACCATGATAACGCAGCCCGCCGGCGTGGTTGGCAGAGGGGATGAAGCCGGAGCCAAGGGTGTACATTTTAGCGAGAGGGCACACCATCCCAGTGTCACAGAAATCATAGACGAACCTGCCACGGGTAAAGCTTGGGCAGGAGGCGGGTTCTACAGCGATAAACCTGTAGTCTGCCTCGCCGCGAAGCTTCTCACCCATGAAAGGTGAGATGAGCCCGCCAAGGTTGGAACCGCCGCCGGCACATCCAATTATTATATCGGGCTTCACGCCGTATTTATCCAGGGCTGTCTTAGTCTCAAGCCCTATGATGGACTGATGGAGAAGCACCTGGTTCAACACTGATCCGAGGACATACCTGTAACCCTCATGAGAGGTGGCGGCCTCAACCGCCTCGGAGATGGCACAGCCCAGGGAACCGGTGGTTCCGGGGTGCTCGGCCAGTATTTTTCTGCCCACAGCGGTGGTATCAGAAGGGCTCGGCGTAACAGAGGCGCCGTAGGTGCGCATGACCTCGCGGCGGAAAGGTTTCTGCTCATAGGAGACCTTCACCATATAGACCTTACAGTCCAGGCCCAGATAGGCACAGGCCATGGAGAGGGCGGTACCCCACTGTCCGGCGCCTGTCTCAGTCGTCACGCCGCGCAAGCCCTGATGCTTGGCGTAGTACGCCTGGGCAATGGCGGAGTTGAGCTTGTGGGAGCCAGAGGTGTTGTTCCCCTCAAATTTATAATAGATCTTTGCCGGCGTCTGGAGCTTTTCCTCAAGGCAGTACGCCCGGACAAGAGGGGACGGACGGTACATCTTATAAAAGCTGCGTATATCCTCGGGTATGGGGATGAGCCTTGTGGTATCGTCCAGCTCCTGCTCTATAAGCTCATCGCAAAAAACGGGACGCAGGTCATCGAAGCTCATCGGTTTCAATGTGGCAGGATTAAGAAGTGGAGCGGGCTTGTTCTTCATATCTGCCCGCACATTGTACCAATATTCAGGCATTTCAGACTCGCTAAGATAGATCTTGTAGGGGATTTCCTGGTTTTTCATGTTCCTTCTCCTTTCAGAATATCCGGAGAAAAGGCAGAAAAAACGGCCTTTGTCTCCGAAAAAATACTTCGGGACAAAAGCCTTAACGCTTCTGCGGTGCCACCCAAATTGACGAAAAGATCGCCCACTCTGCGATGCGCCATCACGCATCTTTCCTGTAACGGAGGAATACCGTCGTGTCCTACTCGTCACCTTTCGGCACGCCCTCATCAGTCCATTCAGCAGGATCCTCTCTGCCGCCATCACACCGCCGGCGGCTCTCTTTGAGAGAGATATACATGCCTACTACTCTGAATCAACAGTTTTATGTTGGGATTCTATCGCACAAACTCAGATTTGTCAAGTAAATATTTTTAGCGGTATGTCACTCGCCGAGCAGTACATCGGCCAGACAGTCTCCAAAATATCTGACTGCCGTAAGAGCCTCCTGAAGAGTATTCCCATTGCACCCGATCTCGGCTATCAGTGAACCTGTAGTGACGTGCTGATTGTACCTGTTTTGAGAAATATTCAGGGGGCGCGCGAGGGTTGGGTACTGTTCCACCATGGCGGACTGGATCTTCAGAGCGAAGCTCAGGTTTTTCTGCCAGTTATCATGGGAGAGGCCGGAGAAGTTTGTACCTGTTACAAGCATAACCTGGGCACACGGTGTGGTCCCGATATCGGCTACTGTCTTATATATTGTGCCGTCTCCTTCAAGAGCGTCGCGGTGCAGATCAATGACGACTGCTATATCCGGGTATTCATCAAGATAGCTCTCTATGGCCTCCAGGGACCTGGTGTATGAGCCATTGTAACTTGGATAGTCGTAGAGTTCCCTATCGTGAATAACAGATATGCCGCGCTGAGTCAAAATCTTTTCCAGTTCATCTCCAACACGGACAACATTGTAGTTTGTATCCTCAGTCCGGGATGGGTCGGAGGGCTCATAAATGTCCTCACCATCCGGCATATATGCCTCGCTGCCGTGGGTGTGGACAATAAGGACACGGGCACCGTCATCCGCTGAGAAATCCAGCGGTTCGGATAAAAGGCCCTCCACATCTATCTCGTATTCGGTCTTGTTTTTAAGATAGATCCCCTGCGCCCCGCCCTGGTAGCCGCCTCCTTCGCCTGTGATAGTCGTCTTTATTGCGCCGCCGGGTTCCGCATCAGGCTCATCGGATGTGCTGCTGTCAGAGCCATCTGTGGATTCCTGTGGTTCCTGGGGTTCACTTTCCGTAATTTCGCCTTCGCCAGCGGCGCCCGATATGTCAGGGACAGATGGAACCTCCACTTCAGCGCTGGTATCGTCGCCGCTGCCGGTGCCTGTGTCATCTTTGTGGTTGATCCTCGGCAGTTCAGAGAAAAGGTATGGTGTTCCGGAAACCTTAAAGTTGTCATGGTAAGGCAGCTCAGACATCAGAATAAACTCCGATATGCCTTCTGGCAATGAAACCTCCATGCCGGAGGACTCCAGCATGTCCGAGACGCCCCTTATCACGAGGCATAACGCCACTACGGCTGCCAGCTTTCCGCAGATCCTCGCCCATTGGGAACCATTGCCGCCACCGTCTCTGCTATTTCGGACCATACTATGCCTCCATGGTGTATATTGACATCTATGAGGCTATATTATGCTTAGAAAACGGAAAATATGATTATTGCGCCGGAGAAAAATACGTATTATAATCTCTATAGTTCGAGCTCTTTCTAGAATATCTGTCGGAGGTACAGACTATGGAGAAGATTTTTATACCCAGGGGCGTCTGCTCCAGGAAGTATATTATTGACATTAATGACGGGATAATAGAGGATATAAAGATAGAGGGCGGCTGCCATGGAAACCTGCAGGGCATAGCGGCGCTGCTCAGGGGCCAGCGGGCTCAGGATGTGGTGGACAGGCTTAGCGGTATCCGCTGTGGCAGCAAGAGTACATCTTGTCCCGATCAGATATCTATAGCGCTGAAAGAGGCGTTGGAGGAGGAGAAATTGCAGTGAAGCCGATTTTCGCGAATACTTTTAATGTCACACATAACAAGAACAAATCTGAGGTGGCTCTCAGTTTTGCACACATCTATACGGACCACAATTTCAACATGAAGAATGGTACTTTATCTGATGTGTCGGCCCAGGTGGTGGATGAGGTGGCCAGTGTGCTGATAACACGTGAGGGGACCATAGCTCTGGCAAAACTGCTGAATAAAATAGTTTCTGACTGGGGAGTCGATATAGACTAATGAGATACACAACTGTACTTTTTGACCTGGACGGTACCCTGATGGACACTCTCGAGGACCTCTGCGACAGCGTGAACCACATTCTCAGGGAACGGGGCTTCCCTGAGAGGTCCTCTGACCAGATACGCATGGCCCTCGGAAACGGAGCCAGGGTGCTGCTGGCAAAATCGCTCCCTGATGGGGAGGCGACGCCTGGCTTTGAGGAAATGCTGAGTGACTACGACAAGTACTATCTCGCCCACAATACGATAAAGACAAAGCCTTATGAGGGTGTACATCAGATGCTCAGAAGTTTGTCTGCGAAGGAATTTAAGCTTGGTGTGGTATCAAATAAGTCTGATGCCGCCGCAAAGGAGCTGGTAAGACGATTCCTCGGTGATGTTGTCTCTGTCGTTATAGGGGAGAGCCGCAGCATACGCCGTAAGCCGGCTCCGGACACTGTTCTGGCGGCGCTGCGTGAGCTTGACAGCAGTCCATGGGAGAGCGTGTACGTGGGAGATTCGGAGGTAGATATAAAGACCGCAGCTGCCGCAAAAATGGACTGCATATCTGTTGCCTGGGGCTTCAGAAGCCGTGATTTCCTGGAAGCGGCAGGCGCCAAGTACATAGCGGAAAAACCGGAAGATGTTCTCAAAATTGTGTAAAATGGGACAGCGCCAGGGCACAGTATGTGTCCTGGCGCTGTTTTTTTGCTTAAAGTTCCCACATTAAAACTGATGATTCCTCATGATTGCCGGAAATTATATTTAGTAATTTTCTCGCGGCGGTTCTTCCTAATTCTGATTTTGGATGCGACAGGGAGTAAAACTGGATATTTTTATTGATTGAACCTAGGGGTTTATTCCTGTCGAAGCTGACTACTGAGCGGACACGAGATTTGGGTAATTCCAGCAGAGGCATAAGCTGAGCGGCGACCTCATCGTTATAACAGACAAAACCTGTACAGGAGCTGAGGATGTCCTCGATGGTATTGCACATGTCTCTTATAAAAGTATGCCTGGTCTCCGTTGTGTACCAAATAACATTCTGGTCATTCATGTTTCCGCCATATTGTATCAGACCGTCGATGAATCCGGAGAAGCGCTTTGTCCCCTGGAGATCATCGCTTTTGAAGATGGCGCCGATATCACGGTGGCCTTCCGCCACAAGTTTCCTGGCGGCCTCCATACCTCCGCCGTAGTCGTCTGCCACCACGTACTTAATATTCCTGTGCTGAAGGTCAGGATAAAAGCTGTTGAAAAAAACGACAGGTATGCCAGAATCCGCGAGACGGAGGTAATAGTCTACGTTTGGATTTGGGAGCGAGGTCTTTGTACCCTCGGCTATTATCCCGTCTACCGGATTATTAAAAAGATTGTTCAATACGCGCCTCTCTGTGGCGATCGAGTTGTTTGTGGCGCTTATGACTATTGAATAGGAGCTGTCCGCCGCTACCTCCTCTATGCCGCGGAGTATCGATGGGAATATGTACTCACTTATATAGGTGGTTATAACGGCTATGGTCATATTCTGCCTTGGAACGATATTCTCATATCTCACATATGAGCCGCTGCCCTGAATACGTTCTATGTACCCATCACTTTCCAGCATTTTGAGTGACTGGCGCACAGTCTGACGGCTCAGGTCAAAATCCTGGGTGAGCTGGTACTCAGTAGGAAGCTTTTGACCATTTTTATATTCGCCGTTTTCAATTCGCTGCTTGAGAAGGTCGTACAGCCGGATGTATTTCAATAATTCATTCATACATATTACCACTTTCGAATGTATAAATAATTAATACTTTATAATACAATAATACAGGACGATTTGTGCAAAAGCAATAATTAATTTAAAAAATTAAAAGATATTTTTTCTATATTTCCAAATCAAACAAAGAGATGAGATCTGAACTGCCAAATAATTTCCTTATTATAAGGGCTGGAAGAACAACTGGTAATGATGGAAAACAGTATATTTAAAGCAGAAAATACAGACAATTAAAAGTAAAATACCATATAAATTTGTAATGCAATACATAGGAAAATGTGCTGGTTAGTTGATTTAACATCATTTAGGAGCAATTTGAACAATAACATTGTACAATAGAACGAGAACAATAGAGCAAATAAAATGCTAAATCGTGCCTTTTTATTGAATTGTCTGTACTTTTCAACGTCGGCCAAGACAAATTTGTATGGAAAAAGCTACAAAAAGCACAAAAACAATACCAAAAATATTGACAAATTGGTCATGTTGAGTGTAACATGAGATCAGAGAGACAAGGAAATATGGATAGATGTTTCTGGAATATATGGCCTTGAGGTGACTATATTTTGGAAATAGCAAAGGGCGCCCTTTGCTATTCTTTGGCTTCGCCAAAGAATGATGAGAAGTGGTTTCTGGGCGAGAAGGGGGCCTTTAAAACTTTATCCTATGCCTGAGATCTCAAAAATATGGAGATATCCAAAAAAACAGAGAGGAGAAAAAAGATGAAGAAGTTTAAGAAACTCTTAGCCATCCTTCTGGCGCTACTGATGGTGCTGTCACTGGCAGCCTGCTCAGGCGGCGATGACGAGCAGACGGATGAACCTGGTGGGGAACAGACTGATGACGAAAACGGTGGGGATACCTCCGAACCGAAGTATAAGATTGGGTATACTTTCCCTGACGGAGCCACAGCTGGTCTCGCGGGAGATGCTGCGGCAGCCCTGAAGCTTGCCGCCGAGGCATTGAACATTGAGATCTTATTTGGTGCTTCTCAGGATTTGTCGGCTGAGGGGACTATTACGACAGTTGAGAACTTTATAGCCGCCGGCTGTGACGCTGTAATATGCTGCAACTTCTCCGAGTCCTCCATGGTCCAGATATCAAAGCTCTGTGATGACGCGGGAGTGTACTTCGCCCAGTTTTACCGTACCCTCTCGGATGAGGATGTCATAGCGACAGTCGAGGCCAGCGATTACTATGTGGGGCGTGTCCATGAGGATGAGTACGGCACCGCGTATGCTCTGGCTGAGGCGATGATTGATGCCGGATGCCAGAATCTGGCCATGCTCTCTTCAGTCCACGGGGACAATACATACGAGACACGCGCTTCCGGATACAGGGACGCCTGCGCTGAGCATGGAGTCAATATAATCATTGAGGAGTGGGATCAGACCACAGATACAGTGACGAACACTACGACTAATATCTTGGCGGCATATCCTGAGGTGGACGGTTTCCTGCTTATAAACTGCTCATTCGCTCCGTATGTACTCGCGGCTATGGAGAATACGGGAACCATTCTGCCAATGTGCGGTGTTGACTTTGACACAACACTGCTTGAGATGATCGAGAATGAGACGATTACGGCAATTGCCGGCGGGCACCACAACGACCCCCTGTTCGCCCTGCTACTTGTCTATAACGCCCTTGAGGGCGCCTTCGATTCCAGTGAATATCCCATCGACGTCCTCAACAACATGATAACTATCAGTTCTGTTGAAGAGTATGAGGATTACGCCACCTACTTCGCCAACGGCCTCAACGATCCGGAGAATGGTCAGGCCTACAACAAAGAGGAGATTCAGCAGATGACCATCACATACAATCCGGATTTCACTGTCCAGGATATTCTGGATGCGGCGTCAAGCATATCCATTGCTGATGTAATGGAGCGTCACGCAGCAGAGTAATAATCGCGGTTAGCTATGAGATTTGGGACTGGCGGCGGTTATCCGCCGCCAGTCATAAAAGGAGGATCGTCTCTTGAGTAAATCAAAACGCGTGCTGCACGCTCTGATGCCTTTTCTGGCACTGGTACTGGCGTACGTGATCTTCAAAATAATAGAACCGGCCAGATTCGGTTCTCCAAGCGGCCTGTTCCTACTGCTTCAGCAGGCCATGATACAAAGCCTGCTGGCGTGCGGGCTTTACTTTATACTGACCATGGGGGTCTTTGACCTGACGGTGGGAGCTGTGGCCATGATAAGCGCAATTCTTGGGACCATGGCCGGCAACGCGATAGGCTGGGCCGGAATGATACCAGTATCCATTGTCACAGCGCTGGCTATGTCGATGATAAGCAGCCAGCTGATGATACGCCTGAAGGCTCCGCCCATGATAATCTCTGTTGGCCTGGTACTTATATATGAGGCTCTGTCCACAAAACTGATACAGGGTAAGTACAGCCTGCCTATTGACGATGAATTCCGCATTTTAGGCCAGGCACCCTGGGTGCTGATACCAGGCATAGTGCTGATACTTGTCTCAATGGTTCTTATAAGCAGAAGTAAATTCGGCTTGTATATTCATGCCATAGGGTCAAACACTGAAATAGCCAAGAATACTGGCATAAATGTGACAAAATACCAGACACTGGCGTGGCTTTTCTGCGGACTATGTGCCGCCATATACGGAATAGTGAATACTTGTTACACATCCTCTGTGGCATACGCTCAGAATATGGCCAGCGCCACATCGGTGTTCAAGCCAATGATGGCCTGTATGTTCGCCACTGCTTTCAGAAAGTATTTGAACCCCATGATAAGCGTGCTCATAGGGTGCTTTTTCCTGAACTTGGTATCCAACGGGCTTTTGTGCATGGGCCTTGAGTCGTCACTTCAGAACGTGGTGGTTGGCCTTGCAATGATAGTCATCGTGCGTTTCTCCAACAAGTCGAGAAAGTACGATGTGAGCAAGTGAGAGGAGGAGGGAATAATATGGCAGATAACTCCAATGTGCTTGCCCGCTTTGAGAATATGTATAAGTACTTCGGCATCACCCACGCTGTTGACGGTGTGACACTGGAGGTGACAAGAGGCGAGATCCACGGCCTTGTGGGAGAGAACGGTTCCGGTAAGTCCACGCTGCTCTCGCTTATAGCCGGAATACGCCGCCCGGACTCCGGGAAGATGACAGTCAACGGACAGGACTATGCCCCGCATGATAATACCCAGGCCAGCCAACGGGGAGTCAGCATGATAGTCCAGGAGATAAACACGCTCGCGGGACTCACCGTGGCGGAGAACATATTCCTGGGCCAGGAGCATCTCTTTACAAAGTATGGCTTCCGTAACATAAAAAAGATGAATGAAATGGCCAGGGAGTATCTCAACAAAGCCGGACTTGACTTAATAAAGCCGGATGAGGAGATAAGCCACTACTCCCTGGAGCAGCGGAAGCTTATAGAGATGGTGAAGGCATCATACATAAAGCCCGAGCTTCTGATGATAGACGAGACTTCAACAGCCCTCTCCCACGACGGCCGTGACGAGATGTATAAACTTATGAAAGACACCAGGGCCAGAAACGGCAGTGTGCTCCTGATATCCCACGACCTGCAGGAGATATTCCAGTTCTGCGACAGGATAACCATTATGCGTGACGGCAGGGTAGTTGACACTGTGAATGCCAAGGATGTGGATGAGGACAAACTGAAGGCGCTCATGGTTGGCCGTGATGTCTCAGGTCACTACTACAGGGAAGACTATGGAACGCCTATCTCGGATAAGGTGGTTCTCAGGACAAAGGGACTTACCTGTCCGGGGCATTTTGAAAACATCGATCTTGAGCTGCATGAGGGAGAGATACTCGGACTGGGCGGACTCTCTGAATCGGGCATGCACGAGATCGGCAGGGCGATATTCGGAATAGAGTACGACGTTACGGGCGACGTCATAATAGGCGACAAAAAGGTGGAAGGCATCCAGCAGACGATGCACGCGGGGCTGGGATACGTCTCCAAGAACAGGGATGTAGAATCCCTCTTTGCAAAGGCCAGCATAGCGGACAACATAAATGTCACCTGCATGGACAAGCTGAGCCGCGGCATATACCTGTCCCCAAGGAAAATGAAAAAATTCGCCGATGAGAGCACTCACACCCTTTCGGTGAAGATGCGGGATGTAGATCAACTTGTAGGGGAGCTCTCCGGAGGAAACAAGCAGAAGGTTGCCCTTACAAAGTGGATGGCCCGTGGGACAAAGATATTCGTTATGGACAGCCCCACACGAGGAATAGATGTAGCGGTGAAGGCGGTAATATATGACCTGCTGACAAAGCTCAAGGATCAGGGGTGCTCCATGATAGTCATATCCGAGGAGCTTCTCGAACTCATAGGTGTGTGCGACAGGATCCTTGTGACGAAAGACGGCAGGATAGTTGACGAATTCCTGCGCAGCCCGGATCTGAGCGAAGAGACGATAGTCAAGAGCATGATTTGATGGGAGGGCAATATGGATAAGACAAAACTCAAAAGAATAGGTACAGCTTTAGCGCCCTTCTTGGGACTCATACTCCTTATCGCGCTTTTCGCCATACTCACAGATGGGGCTTCCATACAGCTGAGCAACTTCAAACTGCTTATTAACCAAACATTTACACTGGTGCTTGTGTGTACCGGAGTGTTTGGAGTGATGACTCTTGGCATGATGGACCTCTCGTGCGGCACTGTGGTGTGCATATGCTGCTTCATGGTGGCCAAGGTCTGCCAGGTGAATATATTTGTGGGGCTTGTAACAGCCCTGCTGACGGGCATCGGTATGGGAGCTTTCAATGGCTTTACCACATCCATCCTGAAGATGCCCTCATTCCTGGCGACGTTGTGCCTTCAGTACATAATCACCGGCCTTATGACACAGCTCATAGCTTCTGCCGCGGTGACGGTGCCGGCGGAACTCTACTTCTTCGATGAGTTCTGGTACAAACTGCCCCTTGTGCTTGTGCTTCTCATCGGCGCGTATTTCCTGTTCCGGCACACAAAGCTGGGACACTATATGAGGATGGTGGGTTCAAACGAGACAGCAGCCATATTCTCAGGTATAAACGTAAGAAAGATAAAGATGATATCTTACACTATGGCGGGCGGCCTCTGCGCGGTATCGGGTTTCCTGGTGGCTATACGCTCAGGAACTGCCGCCGTCACATCCGGCACAGACATGATGTTCAACTCAATGATAGCCCTGACCCTTGGCGGCTTCCCCAACGGCGGAGGAGCAAAGGCCCGGTTCTCAGCGCCAATAGTGGGCAGCTTCATGTTCTGCGTACTCAATAACGGCCTCAGTATCCTGGGCGTATCTTCGACTACGCAGGCCTTCATAAAAGGCGCCATATTCCTGTTTATGGTCATACTTATGGCTGAGAATGTGAAAACTGCTGTTTCAAGCGGTATCAAAAAGATTTTCGGAGGCAAAGAGAAGGCCTCGGAAATAAATTGAACTTGAAAGGATGGTAAAATCATGACAAAGGTAGTTATAATCGGTGCAGGCAGCGCGGTATTTGCCCGCAACATGATAGGCGATCTGCTGCTCTTTGATGACATCAAGATCGACAATATCTCTCTTGTGGACATCAATGAGAGAAAGCTGCGGGTAATGGAGAAGATAGCCAAGAAGATGGTGAAGCAGACCGGCAAGGACACGGTCATTGAGGCCTCCACAAACCGCCGTGATGTGCTGAAGGACGCCACCTATGTTATCAATACCATCGCCGTGGGCGGCGTGGATATCTATAAGAGGGACCTTGAGATAGCAGACTCCTACGGTGTCATCCAGGCACTGGGTGATATCATTAACCCCGCCGGGATCTTCCGTATGCTCCGCGCCTACCCGGAGATAGTCGGCATGACCAAGGATATGGAGGAGCTGTGCCCCAATGCTTACTTCTTCAACTACACAAACCCCATGGCGCCTATCTGCCTTGCTCTCTTCAAGGATACCAGCATAAAGACCTTCGGCTTCTGCCACAGTGTTCAGGGCACGGCCGCTGAGTTGGCGGGGTATCTGGATGCGGAGCCCGAGGATATGAGTTACTGGGCCGCCGGCATAAACCACATGGCATGGTATCTGACGCTCAAGTGCAAGGGCGAGGACGCATACCCGAAGCTCTTCGAAATCACCGACACCCTTGAGAAGATGCATGAAGTCTCAAAGAAAGAGAAGATGTACAACTTCATCGATAAGAACTTCAGCGACTCCGTCCGCATGACTATCATGAGGAACTTTGGGTACTACGTGTCTGAGTCACCATACCATATGTCTGAGTACACTCCGTATTTCCGTAAGAACATGGACACCATAAAGAAGTACAAGGTTGATTACCGCTGGTGGCTCGCCCACGAGATGGCCAACGACGATTACTTTGATCAGCTCGAATCCATTGCCGATGATGAGAGCGCCACAGTGGAGTTCAAGATGTCCGACGAGTACGCTCCAAAGGTAATAAGGGCGAACCTGACAGGCGAGATATTCAGAGCCAACCTGAACGTGATGAACACCGGCCTCATCACCAACATACCAAATGATACCTGTGTCGAGGTGCCATGCTATGCCGACCGGGAGGGCATACATCCGGCTTATGTGGGCGATCTGCCTGACGGCTGCGTGGGCCTCAACATCACCAATGTAAACGAGCACAAGCTCATGGCCAAGGCCGCCAACGAGAAAAAGCTTGAGTGGATCTACCAGGCCATTCAGCTTGACCCGCTGACATCCGCCATCCTGGATCTTGACCAGATCCGTGAGATGACCGGCAAGCTCATAGAGAACAACAAGGAGTACCTGAAGGATTTCACCTGATACCTCTGATTGCCAATCTTTTTATACCAAAGGCACCGGAGCCCAGCCGTATGGCCGGGCTCCGGTGCCGTGTCTGCGAAAAACTAAGGAAAGCCTCTCTACCAGAGGGGAAACGTGACGAAAGAGTATCCAGACTCAATCGACAGTGAGGGCCCTTTTTAAATTTTGGGCCGCCTGTGCGGCGAGTATTACGCCCACCTGCAGGCCGATCTCCATATAGACATTTTCTATCGCGGCTGCGTAGTCATAGATATATCCGGTAATCTCCTCAAAATCCTCCTCGTCGGGGTAATCCCTGCGCAAACGTACGGTAACTGCCCTGTGGGCTGCTTCTATCCGTTCCTTGTATGGGCGTGGGTCCAGGTTTATTTCATCAACGCCGTGCAATAGAAACGCCCTGATTTGCTGGATATCCGCCCTTGAGAATATCTCGTCAATGTAGTTCATAAAAAATTTACACCTCGATTACTTTGCTGATTAACGTATAATATTCGTTTATTTACGAATATTATACGTTAAAAATAAAACCGTGTCAACAGCAGATTTACTTGTGTACGAATATAATTCGTTTTTCAATTGAAAATATTCGGAAATGACAATATAATTAAGAAAATGGGGTGATAAATTGCCTGCTGCAAAGAAAATTAAAATACTCTTAGTTGAACGTGATATGACACTCACTGATTTGTCCAGGCTGTTAAATAAGAGCCTATCAACAATGAGCGGAAAAATGTCGCGAGACAACTTCTCAGAAAAAGACTTGAAGCAGATTGCCGATGTATTAAATTACGACTATGAAGCAGTATTTACAGATAGGGACAC
>CALXAF010000166.1 GCA_944386185.1 uncultured Oscillospiraceae bacterium | reverse complement strand
TGGCGGTGCGAGCCTCGGGAACATTGATCCGATTGGACTTTGTAGCCATTTGTTGCATCTCCTTTTGTATATTGAAAACGCGTTTCGCGTCGTTCGCTAATATGTTTTCCCATGCAAGCGCTTATATTCTGAGAAAACATATGTAAGATATTCAATAAAAAGAAAATCCAGCCATTTAATTCTGGATAAGGACAGCATCCCGTTTATAGGATTGAGAGATTGGCAAAACATATCCAATGGATTAATAATATCGAAAATCTTTTAAAACGTTACATGAACGAAATTGCAAAGTTTACATGAATAAAATACAATTGAATAAAGCGGAGAAATAGTAGAAGCTTATTTTGATGATAGGAGTAATATGTATGTCAAGATACCTGGCCCACGTCACGGATGACGGCAGAGTACAGACGGTCCTCGATCATTTGAAAAGTACGGCAAAACGTTGTGCAGCCTTTGCGGAAGATTTCGATGCTAAAGAGCAGGGGAACTTGGCTGGTCTGGCACACGATCTCGGGAAATATTCGTATGCTTTTCAGCAGCGGCTCTTAGAAAACGGACAGAAGGTTGATCACTCAACTGCTGGCGCCTATGAGTGCTTCCGGCGGACGCAGCCATATGCGGCATTTGCTGTGGCGGGACACCACAGCGGCCTGCCAAATGCCGGGAGTAAGATGGATTACACGGATTCCAGCACGTTTTTTGGCCGTATAAACCGCGTTCTCAAGGGGAAATTGGCGGAATATGGCGCCTGGCAGTCAGAGCTTGCCTTGCCGGACGCCAAGTCCCCGGACGGCCTGGAGCCACAGACGGAGGGGATGTTTTTTACCCGTATGCTTTTCTCATGCCTGGTGGATGCGGACTACTCTGACACGGCTGAGTTTATGGATGGAAGCTGCAGTTCGGTGGGGTTCAATGTGAGCGTGGGAGTGCTGTTGGGGCGCCTGAAGAAATATATTTCCGGCTGGTTCCCGCCACAGGGAGAACTCAATACACAACGATGCGAAATCTTGACCCGGTGTATTCAGGAAGGTGGGCGGCAAAGGCCGGGACTATTTACACTGACAGTCCCAACGGGCGGTGGCAAGACAGTGGCATCTCTGGCATTTGCGCTTGCGCAGGCAAAGGCGCAGGGACTAAAGAGAGTGATCTATGTGATCCCATATACCTCCATAATCGAGCAGACGGCTCAGAAGTTCCGGGAGATATTGGGAGCAGACACTGTGCTGGAGCACCACTCAGGGGTACTTTACGATGTGGATCAGGAGTCAACTCCAAATTCTATAAAATTCGCCCGTGCTGCCGAGACCTGGGACATGCCTGTGATAGTTACCACCGCAGTACAGTTTTTTGAATCTCTGTACTCCTGTAAACCATCTCAGTGCAGGAAGCTGCATAATATAGCCAGGAGTGTCATTGTTTTCGACGAGGCGCAAATGCTCCCGCTGCCATTCCTGCGCCCATGTGTCTGGGCGATTGCGCAGTTAGTGAAGAATTACAAAGCCTCAGCGGTATTGTGTTCAGCGACGCAACCGGCACTTGCGCCTATATTTCGTGAATTTGTCCCGGAATTATCTATGGCGGAGATCTGCCCTTCAGAACGCTTTAACTGGGGAGTATTCCGCCGGGTGACATTCCTGAAGGTGGGGCTTCTGACATACGATGAATTGGCTTTGCAGCTTCAGTCGCAGGAACAGGTACTGTGTATTGTCAACTCGCGAAAGTCGGCACAGGAGGTATTCTCACGGTTGGAGGGTGAGGGAATATTTCATCTATCCACACTTATGTATCCGGCCCACCGCAGGGCACAGCTGGAGGAGATACGCCGCCGCTTAAAGGATGGCCTGCCATGCCGGGTGGTGTCTACTTCGCTTATCGAGGCCGGAGTGGACGTGGACTTTCCGGCTGTTTATCGTGAAGAAGCTGGACTTGACTCCATATTGCAGGCCGCCGGGAGGTGCAACCGTGAGGGTAAGCGCCAAGCTGCTGACAGTATTGTAACAATTTTTCGAGGTGAGGGAGGAGTGCCTCCGCTCTTTGCCACGGCAATCGAAGTGGGACGCGAGATAATGGCCCGCTATGAGGACATCTCCTCTTCGGAGGCGATCCGTGTCTATTTCACAAGCCTGCTGGATTTAAAGGGGACGGAAGCGCAGGACAGGAACCGTATCCTGCCGCTCATGCAATATGAGCTCTTTCCTTTCAGAACCGTGTCTGAACGGTTCCATCTGATCGACAACGCAACCGTCACTGTCTACATCCCTGAGGGAGCGGGAGCAGAGCTTATTGCGCGGATGAGGGAAGGTGAACACAGCCGTGAGCTGTACCGTCAGCTGGGACAGTACGGTGTGTCCATCTATGAGCAGCATTTCAACGCGCTATATAAATCCGGAGACCTGGAACTCTTGGAGGACGGCTCAGCCGTACTCTCCAACCTTGCGCTCTATTCGGCGGTTACCGGCCTGAGCTTAGAGGCAGACAGCGGGAAAGGGTTGTTTATTTAGGAGAAGCAGGATAGGGGAGGCAGATTGCCTCCCCTATCCTGCTTTTGGTTTTCACCAAACAATACACGTTTCAACCCACAGGTATATCCTGACGGTCATAGTCTACCCAACTTTTTAAAACAAGTCAATCAATTTACTTTCACAAAACAATACACGAAAAATAGATATTGACTTTCGCCTATACATACCATATAATATGACTATACAAAATGATGGAAGTGAGAGACCTGATAAATGCGATAAGAACCCGTGCGCTTTTTAGCGAGACAAGTCCATCGCGCCATATAAAAATCAAAGAAAGGGGTGATATCTATGGCGATTTCTGTAGAAGTCTGGGGGGACTATGCCCTGTTCACCCGCCAGGAGATGAAAGTTGAGAGGGTAAGCTATGACGTGATGACCCCGTCCGCCGCCCGGGGGCTTATTGAGGCAATATTTTGGCACCCGGGAATGCGGTGGGTAATCGACAAGATCCACGTGTGCGCGCCAATCCGCTTCACAAACCTGCGGCGAAACGAGGTAAAATCCACTATACCTGCCCGAACCGCCAGAACCGTCATGGAGCGGGGAAAGGGGGAACTATATCTGTGCACATCAGAGGACATCCAGCAGAGGGCAGCACTATTGCTGCGGGACGTACGCTATGTGATTGAGGCTCACTTTGACATGACGGAAAGGGCAGCAGAAGGGGATAACCCCGGTAAGTTCCAGGATATTGTGAAACGCCGCATCAGCCGGGGGCAATTTTATCACCAGCCCTGTCTTGGCTGCCGGGAGTTCCCCGCCCGGTTCCGGTGGTGTGAGGAGCTGCCGCCGTGCCCTGACGAACTCAGGGACAGGACGCTGGATCTGGGGTGGATGCTGTACGACATGGACTACACCGACCAGGAGAACATACGGCCGCTTTTTTTCAGAGCATCACTCCAAAATGGAGTCTTAAACGTCCCGGCCATGGACAGCGGGGAGGTGAGAGGATGATCCTACAGGCGCTGACTGAGTATTACCGGGTACTGGAGAGGGAAGGAAAAATTGCCGCCCCGGGGTGGAGCCTGGCCAAAGTATCATATGCCCTGTGCCTAGCGAAGGATGGGACATTGGAGAGTGTCAACTTTTTACAGAC
>CALXAF010000165.1 GCA_944386185.1 uncultured Oscillospiraceae bacterium | reverse complement strand
TCTCATACAGAAATCCCCAATTCGATTTCGTGTTCCCAGGTTCAAAAATTTTCTTGCTGTTCCCGCCCCCTGCGGGGGCGGGAACACACAAAAGAATTGGGACTACAAAAAAAGGCCGCGCCCCGCTGAGCGGGGCGCGGTCCGGTCTGCTCAGGCCTTCAGCGCCGGCTTGTCCAGGATGGACATGAACTCCTCGCCGGTGATGGTCTCCTTCTCGTAGAGGTACTTGGCGATCTCATCCAGCTTGGAGCGGTGGTCCGCCAGGAGCCTGGACGCCTTTTCATGCTGCCGCTTCACCAGGTCCACCACCTGCCGGTCGATCTGGGCCGCCGTCTCGGCGGAGCAGGCCAGGGAGGCGTCGCCCCCCAGGTACTGGTTCTGCACCGTCTCCAGGGCCACCATGCCGAAGTCCTGGCTCATGCCGTACCGGGTAATCATGCCCCCGGCCAGCTTGGTGGCCTGCTCGATGTCGTTGGAGGCCCCGGGGGAGGCGGCGTGGAACACCAGCTCCTCCGCGGCCCGGCCGCCGGTGAGGGTGGCGATCTTGTTCTCCAGCTCCGCCTGGCTCATGAGGTAGTGGTTCCCCTCCTCCACCTGCATGGTGTACCCCAGGGCGCCGGAGGTCCTGGGCACGATGGTGATCTTCTGCACCGGAGCGGAGTGGGACTGGAGGGCGGCCACCAACCGGCCCGAGTCCCTTGACCCTGCCCTCACGCGCCCCGGCCGCTTCGACAGGCGCGTACCTGTGGAACTTCCGGATCTGCAGGGCCGTGAGGCTATACTCCGTGTCCACGCAAAGAAGATAAAAGTCGCCGACGATGTGGACTTTAACAAAATAGCCCGCATGGCCTCCGGCGCCTCCGGGGCGGAGCTTGCCAATATAGTCAACGAGGCGGCGCTGAGGGCCGTCCGGGACGGGCGCAAGTGCGCCAATCAGGCTGATCTCGAGGAGAGCATAGAGGTTGTCATCGCCGGATATCAGAAGAAGAACGCCATCCTCACCGACCAGGAGAAGAAGGTGGTGGCATACCACGAGACGGGTCACGCCCTGGTGGCGGCCAGGCAGAGCCACTCGGCCCCTGTACAGAAGATAACCATAGTACCGCGCACCTCCGGCGCCCTTGGCTACACCATGCAGGTGGAGGAGGGCAACCACTACCTTATGACCCGGGATGAGATGGAGAACAAGATTGCCACCCTCACCGGCGGCCGTGCCGCCGAGGAGGTCAAGTTTGGTATAGTGACTACAGGTGCGTCCAACGACATTGAGCAGGCCACAAAGCTTGCCCGGGCCATGATAACCCGCTACGGCATGAGCGATGAGTTCGGCATGGTGGCTATGGAGACTGTTACGAACCAGTATCTAGGCGGTGACACCACCCTTGCCTGCTCCGCCGAGACACAGGCGCTTATAGATAGGAAAGTCATGGAATTGATCTCCCAGCAGCACGACAAGGCGAAGAAGATACTCGAGGACAACAGGCAGAAGCTTGATGAACTCTCTGAGTACCTATATGAGAAGGAGACAATAACAGGCGACGAGTTCATGGAGATACTAAACAGGGAATAAAGCGTCATAAAGCAATAAGAGGAGAAGTCCCCCTGATGTTGGGTGACTTCTCCTCTTATTGTATTCTGGCAGAATATCCTTACAGCAGGCTCCGATAGAGTTCTGCGATCTCCTGGGTGCTTGTGTCCCTTGGATTGCCCGGGCAGCAGGCGTCGGCGTAGGCGGACTCGGAGAGGAACTGGATATCCTCCTCCTTGAGTATGCCGTGCAGGTTGGCGGGGATGCCCACGTCGGCAGAGAGCTGCTTTACAGCGGCTATGGCTGCGTCGGCAGCAGCCTCGTCGTCCATCTCGCCTATACCCTGTACGCCCATGGCCTCGCCGATGGCACGGTAACGTTTTCCGGCCACGCTCTTGTTGTACTCAAGCCCTGTTGGCAGGATTATGGCGCAGGCCACTCCATGGGGCGTATCGTACAGGGCCGAGAGCCCGTGGGCCATGGAGTGGACTATGCCGAGCCCCACATTTGAAAAGCCCATGCCGGCGATATACTGGCCAAGAGCCATCCCCTCACGTCCCTCCGGAGTGTTCTCTACGGCGCCCCTCAGGTTCCTGGAGATGAGCCTTATGGCCTCCAGGTGGAACATGTCGGAGATAGCGCAGGCGCCCTTCGTTATATATCCCTCAATTGCGTGGGTCAGGGCGTCCATGCCGGTGGCGGCGGTGAGGCTCTTTGGCATAGTGCTCATCATATCCGGGTCCACCACTGCCACCTCAGGTATGTCGTTTGTGTCAACGCACACAAACTTGCGCTTCTTCTCCACGTCGGTGATCACGTAGTTGATCGTCACCTCTGCGGCTGTCCCTGCCGTGGTGGGTACGGCTATGGTGAAAACGGCGTGCTTCTTCGTGGGGGCAACGCCCTCCAGGGAGCGCACGTCGGCAAACTCCGGGTTGTTGGCTATTATGCCTATCGCCTTGGCCGTGTCCATGGCGGAGCCGCCGCCAATCGTCACGATGCAGTCGGCGCCAGAGCCGTTGAAGGCCGCCACACCACTCTGTACATTCTCAATTGTTGGGTTTGCCTTGATGTCGTCAAATACCTGGTAGGCAAACCCGGCCTTGTCCAGAAGCTCAGTCACCTTCCCTGTCACGCCGAATTTCAAAAGGTCCGGGTCCGTGCACACAAAGGCCTTCTTGTAGCCTCTGGATGTGAGCTCAGGCACGATGTTCTCAATAGCGCCTTTGCCGTGGTACGATATAGAGTTTAGTACAATCCTGTCAGCCATAATAAACACTCCTTATATTTTTATTTTGTTTCTACCTGGCTATATGATACATCTATTTTTTGAACAAATCTATTATATATTGTAAAAACTATTTTTCTCTATTCACCGGAACACCGCAGTTGGCGTCGCAGGCCTCCAGCAGCTGGAAGCTGTTCAGCAGCGCCAGGGCCGTCCTTGGTTCCTCAAACGGTATGTCAAACAGCTCGCTTATCCTGCCAAGCCTGTATGCCAGTGTGTTCCTGTGTATGCACAGTGTCTTTGCTGTGGCCTCCCTGTCGTGCAGGCTCAGGCTGTACACTCTGAGGGTGTCATAATACTCAGTCTCATTCTCCCAGTCATACCGTCTCACCGCCTCAATGGCCGGGTGGATGAACATTGACGGGTCTATAAGTGAGGCCGCCGCCTTGAATATCTGGGCCGGGAACACATTGTCGAAAAAGTCAAACTGCCGGCGGCTCACCCTGGATGTTGTATACGCCTGCTGGAAATGCCCCTGCAGCTCCTCCAGGCTTGAGAATGGCCTGGATATCCCGCTGGGCTCCCTGGCTGGGGAGAGATACTCCGCCACCCGCCCGAAGAATGCCTCCTCCTTCTGGGTGTGGCTGCCGCCCTGCATAAGCCCGAACAGTGTGACGATACAGTCCCGGTATATTGTGCTCACCGTCTGCCTGTACCTCTCCGGCATGTTGGATATCACCATGGAGGCGAAGGCCCTCTGAGATGCGGTGTCTCCAATTGGTGTCACCATCAGTGTGTACGGCCCGCCGATCTCCCCGCGTACACACCTCATGGCCAATGCCCGCACCTGCGGGGCCGTGTCAGTGGAAAGCAGATCCCTCAGGTAAGAGGCCATAGTATCCGAACCTCTGTTCCTGCGGGGCAGCATAAGCATTCCCAGGGCGTCTATGAACACCTGTGCCGCGGCTAAATCATCCGTTCCCAGTGGCCTTGAGTACATGAAGATGGCGATATGGCCGTATATCTTCTCCTTTGAGTGGACCTCGCCAAATATCCTGGGGCAGTCTGCGGCCAGCCCATCCTTTGAATAGAAAGGCTCATAAAACGGCCCATCCATGTTGAGGTACATCTGCTGGTAAGCCTCTATAGTCTCCTGTGGCAGAGTACCGGTCTCAAGGAGCGTGTCCCATATCTCCTGGTTCAGGTTCTTCTTGGGGAACTGGCATATGAGCCTGTAATTCTCGTCTGTGAGAAGTACAGGCAGGCCGAAGAAATCGTGGGCCGCGGCAACGACGGCTTCCACGTCGTCGCTCTTTAGGGCCTGGAAAAAAACACGGTACGCCTGTCCAACATTCCATTCGCCGTCTGTGGCCTTACTGCCTGTTATTTTGCACAAACGCCACGCCTCCTTTTTGTTCCCCTGACATGTCCTTTCACAGCCCGATATGCTAATATAATTATCGGTAATATTGTTAAATTAATAACAATATTATTATACCAGACATCTGGCGATCTTCAAGGTTGTTTTTACAGGTTTTGATTTTGTTTTTATAACGAAAGGACGGTACATATGCATTTTGAGAAGACATTCACCCCATATAAACTCGGCAATATCCTGGTGAAAAACCGCCTCATCGTCCCCGCCATGGACTCCGGCGTGTTTGACCAGGAGGGCAAGGTGGCCCAGTCCACCCTTGACTACTACGGCGCCAGGGCAGCCGGCGGTTTCGGCCTAATCATAATCGAGATCGCCGCCGTGGAATCAAGGGGCGTTGGTATGCCATGCGAGCCCAACGTCTGGTGTGACGACTGCGTACCCGGTATGGCAAAGCTGGCCAACACCATCAAGAATAAGGGCGCCCGCGTCATAGTACAGCTCCACCACGCAGGCCGTGAGACTGTGGCGGCTATGGCCGGCGAGCAGATCGTCGCCCCCTCAAGCGTCCCCTGCCCCACTAACCGTGAGACCCCCAGGGAGTTTACGACTCAGGAGGTCTATGACCTTATCCAGCACTATGTGGACGCCGCCGTCCGGTGCAAGAAGGCCGGCTTTGACGGCGTTGAGATACACGCGGCACACGGTTACATGGGTGGCCAGTTCCTCTCCCCCAGGTCCAACAAACGTGTGGACGAGTTCGGCGGCGGCCTGGAGGGACGTGCCTACTTTATGAAGCTTGTCGTTGAGGGCATCAAGAAGGCCTGCGGCGACGATTTTGTGGTCACCGCCCGAATATCCTCCAAGGAGAATCGGATAGGCGGCCTGGAGATAGAGGAGAGCGTGGTATTCGCCCAGATGCTGGAGGACTATGGTTATGACGCACTGCACATCTCCGCCGGCACATACGAGACCTGGCAGACTATAGTCCCGCCCTCAAGCTGGCAGTCCGGCTGGAACTTGGGCGCCTCCCGCAGAATAAAGGAGGCTGTGGACATCCCGGTATTCTCAGTGGGCCTGTTCCACGACCCGTACACCATAGAGACCGCCATCAAGCGCGGAGACTGCGACGCGGTATCCCTGGGGCGTCAGTCCATATGCGACCCGGACTTCCCCAACAAGATGAATGCCGGCGTGCTTGAGGATATAATCCCCTGCCTCGGCTGCACGCAGAGGTGCATGGAGTTTAACTATCCGGAAAACCTGATGCCTGGCGACTGGGGCGTGGGCTGCATGCTAAACCCGGAGTCCAGCCACCGCGCCGACAGGATGCTCACACCGACAGACAGCCCGAAGAACGTAGTCGTAATAGGCGCCGGCCCCGCCGGCATGACTGCCGCACACATGGCCGCCGGCCGCGGGCACCACGTGACGCTTCTGGAGAAAAACGGCGAGAACAGGGTCGGAGGGCAGTTCCTCATCGCCGCGTATCCGCCGTTCAAGCAGGGCCTCACCCGGGCCATACGCTATCAGCTCCACATGTGCAAAAAGAACGGCGTTGACCTGCGCTTCAACACCGAGGCGACTCCGGAGCTCATAAAGAGCCTGAAGCCCGATGTGCTGATCGTGGCGACGGGCGCCACGCCCATTATCCCCAGCATTCCAGGCGTTGACGGCGAAAACGTGGTACAGGCAAACGATGTCCTGCTGGGAAATCCCGTGCTCAAGCAGAGCTGCCTAATAATCGGCGGCGGTGAAGTGGGCGTGGAGACAGCCGAGTATGCCACCGACTACTGCTCCAAAGTGTCTATTGTGTAGATGCTGCCAGCAGTTGCCGAGAAACTGTATCTGACCGTCCGCAATGACATGATGGATAGGCTCAAAAAGGAGGAAGTGGACGTGCACACCAGCACAAAGGTACTGGAGATAACGCCCACCGGCGTGATCGCCGAGTGCAATGGTGAGAAGGTCACCCTCGAAGGCTACGACCACATAATCCTGGCGCTGGGCTCCAAGCCATATGTGCCGTTTGATACCGAGGGGCTGGCCCCCGAGGTCTATACAGTCGGCGACGCCGTCCAGGCCCGGGACGCCAAATGGGCCATCTACGAGGCATACAGGGTCGCTCAGAAGATATGAGGCATCTATTATAAATCGATGGGAGGAGATAAAATGGCAGTATCAGAAGTCCTGGAAAAATACGTAGCCGCCCTGAATTCCGGCGACGCCGACAGGGTCGCCCAGCTGTTCGCCCAGGAGTGCGACTTT
This sequence comes from uncultured Oscillospiraceae bacterium, assembly GCA_944386185.1. Classification (GTDB taxonomy): domain Bacteria; phylum Bacillota; class Clostridia; order Oscillospirales; family Oscillospiraceae; genus RUG626. The sequence goes on along the minus strand of CALXAF010000165.1, from coordinate 3,549 downwards.
GTTGACGGCGGCGCCAGGCCAAACGGCTTCCCGGACGTGGTTGCCTCCGGCCGCGAGGGCGTGAGGAACGCATTCAAAGGCGTCTTTGAGACTTACTCCGTGGACGCCAAGATTGTGAAACTGAACCCTAACTCCATGGAGTACGATGTGACGCTGGCCGGGTTGTTTATCCCCTGTATAGGCGCCGCTACATGTGACGAGGATGGACTTATAAAGGAGTATATCGTAAGGCCCAGGTAATTCATTTTATATTGCAGGGCTATCTGCTTAAAAGAGGGATAGGCGGCGGGAGTCCCCCGCCGCCTATCCCTCTTTGAGAAACTTATGGAATTTTTCGCAGATTTTACATTTTCGTCACGTGAAATGGATGAAAACTTAACAAATGGCTGATAATATATGAGACGTAAAAGGAAATACCGTGGCGGTTCCCGCCAGGCCGCCGCGGAATAAGTTTCTTTTTCCTCTTTCTTTTTCATTTTTTCTCTTCTTTATGGGGACGCCGGAGAGCTCATGCTCTGCCGGTGTCTTTTCTTTTATCTTCAGGCCGTTTTAAGTTAACTAAAAAGGATGGCGCTTAAAGCACGCCATCCTTTTAATATAAATTAATATAAACTTATTTCCCGTTTACAGCCTCTATGAGCCATGGCAGCGACCGCTCAAAATCTGCGCCATAGCGCGGCTCCTGGCCGTCCTCAATGGCGTTGAGTATACCCTGCCTGGTGTACTCGGCGGCGATTTTGGCCGACTGAGCAATTGTCTTGCCGTTCATCTTAGCGGCCAGGAATGAACTCCCGAACACGTCGCCTGTGCCGTGGTAATACTGGTGCACCCGGCCGGCCATAGAGAAGGCCACCTCGCCGGTATCCTTATCGTATGTCCCGGCGCCCAACTCCTCCGGGCTTGTGGAGACACCTGTTATTGCCACACTGCACCCGCACAGCTCAGAGAGACGGCGGAGAATGGACTCCACATCCTCCTTGGAACGCTCCTCTCCCCCGTAGGGCTCATCAAGGAGCAGCGCGGCCTCGGTGAGGTTTGGTATTATTATATTCGCCTTCTGGCAGAGGCCCACCATGCCCTTTGCAAACTCATGTGTGAACCCGGCGTACATGGAGCCGTTGTCGCCCATCACCGGATCCACCAGCACCAGGGTGTCAGGCCCTTTGAACATATCTATTATCTTCTTCACCAGCTCTATCTGCTGGAATGAACCCAGATAACCTGTGTATATGGCGTCCACCCTGAGATCCAGCGACTTCCAATGCTCGGCAATCGGCATCATATCGTCGGTCAGGTCAGTGAAGGTGTAACCTGTAAAGCCCCCTGTGTGAGTGGACAGTATGGCCGTCGGCATAATGCTGGTCTCTATCCCCACAGCAGACAGCACAGGCAGCGCCACAGTCAGGGAACACCTTCCCACACAGGATATGTCGTGAATGGCTACTACTCTCTTCTGCATAAAAACACCCCTAAAGCCCCTTTGAGGCAAAAAACATTATATCCCCGCTAATGCTAGCGGGGATATTGGTGGAGGAGGGTGGATTCGAACCACCGAAGTCACTGACAACAGATTTACAGTCTGCCCCCTTTGGCCACTCGGGAACTCCTCCATATCAAATTAGTTGCGAAAGCTTGGAGCTGGTGGACGGATTCGAACCCCCGACCTGCTGATTACAAATCAGCTGCTCTACCAGCTGAGCTACACCAGCGTTCCGATGCATCAGCAAGTGCTATAATATCAAAAACTTAACCCATTGTCAACCTAAATTTTTATTTTCTCCGGGCACTTTCTCCGCGCCCCGGCCGGATCCCGAAATAGGCCGGCACTGGCTCCGGCGCATCCACGTTATCAGCCGGAAACAGCACATATAAATATGTTCATACCCCCGTCCTGGTCAAAATCACACTCAGCCACAAAGTCCCCGACGGTGAACCAGCCCTCCGACCTGCTTACCGCCACAAGCTCCCTGGTGGAAAAATCCACGATGCCAATCTCCGTGGGAGCCCCGTTGGGGCTGAAGCTCCCCTTATACTTATCCAGGCACTCCCCGCAGATAAACTCACCCACGCGCTCCGGCTCCGCAATGCCTGCCTCCCCGTCTATGCTCACATCCGCTATCCCCATATCCGGCAGTGTGTACACGGACATGGGAAGGCCGTTGAGCCGCGGCACCTGCACCGACACATACCCGCCGCCGCGGGGCGTCATCTCCAGCGGGACCAGCTCAAAGGTGTTGACGCTCACTATCCCAATACTGTCCTGCCCCCAGAAGCTGTCAAATGGCGGCACCTCACTGCAGAGGAAGCAGTCCTCCCTGGCGGTGCAGTAGACGAAATCCTCCCTATCCCACCTCTCTTTTTCGCCTCCTGAGCAGGAGGTAAGCAGGAGCACCGTCATCAATACACACAGTGCCTTTAATATTTTCATATTGGCAGCCTTCCTATATTCATCACGTATTAAACCGCCCCGTGGTCTGCGATATATCCCACACAATTATATCACATTTTTCTGTTTTGGGATATATCCCACACGATATATCGCACAAAATAATAAACTTAGTGTGTGACACATCGTGGGAAGGTGGTGGAGAGATGAACGCAAAGGAAGCGGTCGCGCGCAGGATACAGAAGCTGTGTTCCGAGCATGATATAGCTGTCAACGCGCTTGCCAATCAATGTGGTATCTCGCCCTCCACCGTATACAGTATGCTGAATACAAAGAGCAAGAACCCCGGTGTAATAACGATCCAGAAGATCTGTGACGGGCTGGACATCTCTCTGCGTGAGTTTTTTGATGATCCAGTTTTCGATGATCTGGAACCGATCATAAAATGAGTGCTCGGTAGGTAGGTTCTTCTTTGTAGTTTTAAGGGCATCATCGTTGAGATGACTGCCCTTTTTCGTTTCCCCAGCAGTAGCTCAGTAAAAACATCATATCATAAATTCTCGGAATAGTACAGCTACATGTACTAAATATAAAAATTACTGCCATATAATAATCCATACAGCTACGTGGACGAGGTATTTATATGGCACTACCGCTGAATCAAGCTGTCAGTAAGCGGCTTGACGAACTATTAAAAGAACGCAATATGACCCCGTATCAGCTCTATATCGAGAGTGGTGTTCCAAGGTCTACCATTGGTAATCTGTTAAACTGTACTTATCCATCCATGAAGCTGCGTGTCATTCACGAGTTGTGTCAAGGTTTGAAAATAGATTTGAGCGATTTCTTTTCTTCTCCACTATTTGAGGAAGTCAATTTAGAGCCATAACTCCCCATCGCTGCGTGCAGGCAGAGACGGGGAGTTATTTTTATAATTACCGATATTCAATTCAGGGGGGATGCCGTCAGCCACTGGTGATGTGGGCGTAACGGGGCCAATGGCCCCTACGCCCTAGTGTGGGGGAATCCCCACACGCCCCCTGTGCCCCCATTTTCTTTTTTCCAAGAAAAAAGAAAACCGCCGCACCCGGTGAAAAGAAAAAAGCGGCTGGGGATGTTTCCCCAGCGCCCCTCTCCCGTGTGCGGTGATTACTGTTATATAG
>CALXAF010000164.1 GCA_944386185.1 uncultured Oscillospiraceae bacterium | reverse complement strand
TGCGCGCCTATTTTTCCATCGCAGTAGTTCTGGCGTCCCTCATAGCCGCCCTGTCCGGCTGCGGCGCCGCTGAAGCCGTCACTCTGGGCGGCGATACGCCGCCTGCCGGTGATGTTGGTACCTCTGTTCCCGCCGCCACTGACGCGGATGCCGATATGGAGCAGGCGCCGTCAGGAAGCGGTGTGGACATGCCAGAGTACATATACAACTATATGGGTGAGGATGGTTACAAGGCCGTTGACTATACTACCTGGCAGGAGACTGTGGGCTGGCCGCTTGCGGAGCTCACCGGCCTACCGGACAGGTTTGAGAAGCTGCCTTGCATATTCCAGAAGAACGACCCGGGCATACCTGACCACCTTATGGTCGTCCAGGTCTGGTACGACGACCAGGAGGACGATTTCATAACTGTCACACAGGAGGACCTGCCCTCCGAAAACGAGGAGTGGTCACATTACTCTGATATAACCGAATCAGGCGACCCAATATCCGACTTCTATCCCTTTGGGAACCGCCTTGCCATCTACCACAACGGCGACATAGGCGGCTACTCTGTACACGTGTGGATGCTGACAGATGATAGTATGAGCGAGGCGGAATGTGAGGAGATGCTGTCCGCGGTCACTGTGGGTTAACCGGCTTCAGAGCTTTTACGGTCTCGGCCACTGACCAGAGCCTGCCCTGCAGCTCTTCCACTCTCTCCAGGTACCTTCCGGCAGTGGCCTTATCGCCCATACGGCTATATACCGCCGCCATTAGGCACGTGGTGTGCACATAGTCCAGCTTGTTTGCGCAGTTATCGAGCCTCTGGTTTAAAAGCTCCAGTGCCTCGTCATACTCCCACGCCAGGCAGTGCTGCAGAATGTTCAGGCGTCTCACCATGTCCGGCCTGTTTTTAATATAGTATCTCTTGTGTCCTTCGGTGTACTTATTGAGTGTCTCATCAGCCCTGTCAACATACTTCTCCGCCTTTTCCATGTCGTTGACCGCCAGATAATACTCAGCCAGAAGCAGCTCTGCGCGCAATTTGGAGTCCATAGTCGCCAAACTTTTGACATACTTTTTAGATAACTCACGCAGCAGCATCTCTACTGCCCTCTCTCCGTCTCCCAGCTCGATCAGAGCTGTAGACGCGCATATGTACGTGTCTAATATTGTGTAATCCCTCGCCTTTTTGCGAGCCAGTCTCTCTATTGGCTCGCTTAATCCATCGATACATCCCTGTGGGTCACAGTTTATGCACAGCCTGTTTTCTATCTTTCTGTAGATTTTTCCGGTAATAATACCAGAAATAACAGCCGCCACAATTAATCCCAAAAAGATAAAAAATATTGAGCTTATGAGTGTCGGCCAGAACTCCACAGGCTCCATGGATATCCCAAGCCTGCCCCTCACATATATGCGGTTTCCAGAAGGCTCTATGGCGGGGAATGGCAACGTAAGAAAGGCAATCAGAAAAAGGAACACTTCCGCGAGAATAACCGCCAATATAGTTGTTCTTTTAAAGATTATATAATTTGTATAATTTTTCATAGTCTGCCTCCTATAAAGTCAGCTTTCATTTACTTTATGTACGGGAGCTGCGCGTGGGGGACATCATTTCAAACAAACACAAAGGACCGTGATAATAAGTTGGAGCTTAACCGCGATTTTGAGTCTTTCATTGAGAGCGTCTACAGGCGGGACGCCAATACCTTCCTGAGCTACGCAAACTTCATACTCAGGGATGATGAATTGGCCCGCGACGCCGTGCAGGAGGCCTTCAGGATAGCCTGCTGCAAGCCGTACGAGGTGATGGCGAGTAAAAATCCCACAGGCTGGCTTATGAACACCTTGAAGAATGTGATACGGAATGTGCGAAAGTCCCAGCGCATATTGGAGAGGCGCTTTACCACCTACTACTTCGAGGAGATGGACCAGGACGCCCAGATCGATGGAAACGTGGACCTTATGTATTCAGACCTTATATCGGAGGAGGAGTTCCGCCTCCTTAAAATGATTGTGTTTGAGAAATACTCGGTAAGTGAGGCAGCCGAAGAGCTGGGGATAGGCGTGGAGGCCTGTAAAAAACGCATACAGCGCGCCAAGATGAAGCTGCGTAAGAGGCTGGAGGAGGATTGAAAAAATTTTTTCGCTTTATGTCCCCGTTTTGCGTTTTCTGGCCATATATGTTAGTGAAAGGAGAGAATCAGGATGTCTGATACAGGCATGCGCGGGCTTCACCAGGATTACTCAAAATTTGATAAGCTCAGCAGCGCTGAGCTTAAAGAAATGCTCCGCCTTGATCTGGAGCATGGCGGAGCGGCAGGCTCCGATGCGGAGCCTATTTTATATATCACAAATCTGCTTTTGGAGCGGGAGGGTACAGGCGTGGGCTGTCAGATGGACACCTCCCATGAGGGGTGGCTGCGGTTTAAAAAACAGCTTGATAAATCCATATTCGACGAAGATGAGATGCTGGACACTGCGGAACCTTCATCTGATGAGAAGGCCGGGAGTGACCGCGGAAAAGTGACCCGTATAAGGCACAGGCGTGTGCTCCGGACTGTTGGCATTGTGGCGGCGATAGTCGCGGCCCTGATGATAATGACGGTGACGTGTTACGCCAACGGCTTTGACGTCTGGGACGCCGTGGCCACCTGGAGCAGGGATACCTTCGGTTTTACGTCCGCAGGCAGCTCCCTGCCGGCTGGACCCGGCGCTGATGCCTGCGTCCCGCCGCAGCTCCAGGAGATGGCGGAGCAGCTTTCATACTACGGGTATGGGGCAAATTATCTGCCAAGCTATATTCCCGAGGGGTATGAAAACTTAGATTTTCAAGTTTATGAATATCCATCTTCAACGGAATTTTATCTTGTTTTGCAAAATGGAGACTCCTATATAACAATCTACTATATATTTTACTCTGGTAATGATCCTATGATTTCGTATCAGAAAAACGATGGAGATCCAGAAATATATCAATCAAATAATATCGATTTCTATATACTCTCGAATGTAGATGATTATTATGTAGCATGGGTTATAGATAATCTGGAGTGTTCAATCTATGGCCTTGAGTCTGAATCAGAGTTGAAACAAATCATAGATTCAATAGGAGGATAATAATGAAAACGTTTAAAAAAGCTCTGCCACTATGCCTGGCCGTTGTATTTCTCACTGTCTCCCTGGCGGGCTGCGGGCCGGCGGCCGGTGCCTCGGTACAGGCCGGTCGCACTGCGGCCGGACGGGAGACTGCGCCCACGGGCGGGGCGCTGCCCGATGCGCCAGGTACGGAGAGTACCCCGGACGGCATGGAGGCCCTTTCCGGCACAATGAGCCCCATTGGCCGTGTACTGGCCGGGGATGAGGAATTTTTCAGCGTGGACGACGGGCAGTACATAGCCCTCACGGACATCGGCTCCGGCAGCCATGTGGACCGGTCGGTGGACAGCTTCTGCCCCACCGACCTTGACGGGGACGGGCAGCTGGAGGCCATCCTCTCCCTGATGGTGAACGGCAGCCCCCAGGGATCCATTATCCTCCATGAGCAGTCCGGGGACGTTTTTGGCTACACGTTGTGGACTCGGCAGTTCGGGGAGCTCAAGTCCGACGGGACCTTCTCCTACTCCGGCGGCGCCGCGGACAACGGCTTTGGCTACATGTCCTTTGAGGACGGGATGATCTCCATATAC
>CALXAF010000163.1 GCA_944386185.1 uncultured Oscillospiraceae bacterium | reverse complement strand
GCGTCGTACTGCGCGACAGAAAACATCTGGCTCAGGATGGTATGCTCGTAGTGGTAGTAAGCCTCTCAAGTGAGGACGGCAGCATGGTGTCAGGGCCAGATATAATCACACGCGGGTTTGTGTATGTCAAAGAATCAGAACAGCTGATGAATGAGCTGAAGGAGATTTCCGTGGAGGCAATGGATATATGCGCTTCCAAGCATATCACAGACTGGTCAACAATAAAAGCTACACTGAAATCAAAGCTCTCGGACTTCCTATATAAGAAGACGAAACGCAGTCCGATGATACTGCCGGTTATCATGGAGATATAGGTGCTTAAATGAATATACAGATATTTGGAAAGAGCAAATGCTTTGATACGAAAAAAGCTGAGCGGTATTTTAAGGAGAGGCGGATAAAGTTCCAGTCTATCGATCTCATGCGGTACGGCATGAGCAGGGGGGAGTTTGACAGCGTCAGGAGGGCTGTGGGGCTTGACAACATGATCGATGAGAAGGCCAAAGGGGCGGAGATACTCAGGTATCTGGCCAGAGATGAAGATAAGGCTGAAAAGCTTCTGGAAGACCCAAGGCTAATACGCACACCTGTCGTCAGAAATGGCAGACAGGCAACCGTCGGATATTGCCCGGATATTTGGAAAACCTGGGAATGACCATGCGGTCATTCCCAGGCTTTTATTATGTGCGGCAAAATCTCACAACAAAGCTGAGTAGTTGTCAATATAACAAAAAATAAACTGTGTAAAAAGAACAGATAATGCAAAATAAACAAAAAAATGATTGCAAATAAGCACAAAATTTGGTATGATCTATATATGCTATGGTAGGTTGATGATACGGTAGAATCAAAAGATTGGAGAAGTATTACAATTTTGATGATGTTTTCAATCTGTTGGAACAAGGCTGTCAGGATTTTTTAAATTGTACTCTTTTGGGAGGGGATTAAGTAGGTGAAAACCGTACTGAGAGCACTATTGGCGGCCGCCGTAATAACTTTTATAGATTTTTTAGATAATACGGCGTCACCCAACTATTTAAACCTCATACGGGAATTTATCATCTTTTTTAGTACGTTGCTTGTTATATTCTATGTGATAAGAAAAATAGAAGAACATAAGAAAAAATGAGAGGGCGGGGGACACCCGCCCTCTCATTTTACTGTGGAGGATCTCCGATACTCCACTCTAACAAAATGGCTTTGCGGAAATCAGGATCCTATTGCCGATTCCCTCAGAACGTGCGGAAGGTGCCAGCCATCCTACACCCCTTGTCCACCAGAGTCCTCAGGTTCCTCCAGCCAGGGGATCTCCAATACAATGCCATCATCAGTATAGACAATATACTTCCTAAAGCCGAAAAACACAGCTACAGCCAAAACCACCAATAGAACAATAAGAATGATAAAAATTATGAGGACAGTTTTCCAGGGGCGCCTGCTGTGGTATATCTTTTTATCTTTAGATGCCATTGGATAATTAGAGACGTCCTTCCTCTATGTCAGAAAGGAGGCCAACACGCCTGGAGTGACGGCCTCCGTCAAAACTGAAAGAGAGGAATGTATCAATGATCTTCATGGCAAGCCCACGGCCGACAACGAGCGCACCAAGGCACAGTACATTCGCGTTGTTGTGGCGGCGCGTCATCTCAGCACAGTAGCAGTCAGTACACAGAGCTGCTCTCACGCCTTTTACCTTATTTGCGGCCATTGAAATACCGATGCCGGTAGAGCATATGAGTATGCCGTAGTCACATTTGCCCTCGGCCACCGCGTGGGCGGCAGCAGCGCCAAAAATCGGGTAGTCACAGCTCTCTTTGGTGTAAGTACCAAAATCCTCATATTCGTGCCCAATCTCAGTTAGATGCTGCTTCACCTGTTCCTTGAGCTCAAGTGCGCTGTGATCACAAGCTAAAGCGATTTTCATTTTAAGTACCTTCCTATCAAAATTTATTTATCATATCTTTATGAATTCAGGCACATGTGCCTTGAATAATGCCACATATTTAAAACCAAGCTCCCGCAGAAGCTGGAAGGCCTCCGCAACGCCGGAGCCGGCGTTTGTGCTCGTGTGGGAGTCAGACCCAACAGTTATTATCTCACCGCCAAGGTCGCGGTATAATTCAAGAGCGCCTCTGTCAGGTACAAAATGGCCGTATTTATCACGCAGGGAAGAGGTATTTACCTCTATCCCTACTCCATTGTCAACACAGGCCCTGAAGACCTCAGTGAGAAGATCGGAGAAATCCATCATGTCAAAGAAAACTCCCTGCCTGGCCATATACTTATGCATATATCCTACGTGCCCCAGTACGTCGCAGAGCTTCGATTTTGCCATATCTACATATTCGGTGAGATACTCTTCAATAAGCTGATTGAAGTTATTCAGCGAGTGGTAATCCATATAATAGAAGTCATCTGAATTGCGCAGATTGTGGATGGAACCAATAATAAAATCAAATATGGGGTTTTCGTATATTTCGCGGCCCTCCGCTGGAGAGAAATTTGGTCCCCCAACCTCGGCGCCAAGGCGCATGTCGATACTACCGCCCATGAGGTTTTTAGCGTGATTGAATGAGGCGAGCAGCCCTTCATATTCCCGCATCGGTGGGAACTGTTGCGGACACGCGGGAGTCTGTGAACAGTTTTCGAGATGGTTTGTGATACATATATGGGTCATGCCGCGGTTGCAGGCCGCGCGAGCCATATCAAGCATTGTGTCACGAGCATCAGGAGAGAAGGGAAAAGAGTGCATATGATAGTCAGCTAGAAACATTTTGCCCTGTTACCTTTCTTGTTTTCAATGACAGTATAGCAGGGTATTGTAAAAAAGTAAACTTCTCAAAAGCGCTGGTAATATAAAAATATCAGGCGCATGCCATAATACGATGCGCCTGATTATAAAGGGCCTATTTTTTCCTTTTAAAGCGATGGGGACGGTTAGAACCAGATCCGCCAAAGGATTCATCAAGCTTCCTCACCAGCTCACGCTGTTCCCCTGTGAGATCCTTCGGGATGACAACGTTGATTGTTACAAACTGGTCGCCGCGCCCATTCCCGCGGAGGAAAGGCACACCCTTGCCTTTGAGACGGAACACTGTGCCTGACTGAGTGCCCTCTGGAATAGAATACTTCACTTTTCCATCTAGAGTGGGAACCTCCAACTCAGCGCCTAGGATCGCCTGTGTCACAGTGACCGGCATCTCATACAGTATTGACGAACCTTCTCGTTTGAAATACTCGTGTGGGCGTATGGAAACGGTTATAAGTAGATCGCCTGCCGGACCTCCGTTTACACCAGCGTTTCCCTGCCCGCGCAGGGAGATCGTCTGGTTGTGGTCAATACCAGCTGGTATATTAACGGATATGGTCTTCTGCTTTTTAACGCTGCCGGCACCATGGCATTTAGGGCATGGCTGGTGTATTATCTTTCCTGTACCACCGCACTTGGAGCAGGCGGTAGAGGTTTGCATTACGCCAAACATGGTGCGCTTTTGGCTCATAACTGTACCGGTACCCTTACATGTAGGGCAGACCTCAGGCGTTGTCCCCTTGGCGCAGCCATTGCCGCCGCACTCGTCACAAGTCTCGATACGGGAGACTGAAACATTCTTTTCACAGCCAAAAGCGGCCTCTTCGAAAGTGACCGTTATCCCAATGCGAATATTTTCACCGCGCATTGGTGCGTTACGGCTGCGGCCTGCGCCGCCACCGCCGAAACCGCTGAAGAAGCTGCCAAATATATCGCCCAGGTCAAAATCTCCGAATCCCTCGCCGAAGCCAGCGCCGCCGCTTTGGCCAGCACCGTAGTTTGGATCTACGCCGGCAAATCCAAATTGATCGTACCTGGAGCGCTTCTCGCTGTCAGAGAGTACCTCATAGGCCTCATTTATCTCTTTGAAACGGCTCTCGCACTCCTTGTCGTCAGGGTGGAGATCCGGATGATTTTCTTTGGCGAGGCGCCTAAAAGCCTTTTTTATATCGGCTTCACTTGCGTCACGACCGACGCCGAGCACCTCATAGTAATCGCGTTTATCTGCCATTTTATCACCTTCATACGGGGAAATTGCGGGCGCACATCACGTGTGCCCGCAATATAATTGCCCGAGATTTAGGGTACCCCGATGGGGGATTACTTGTCTTTGTTATCGTCGTCTACGACCTCATAATCAGCATCGTAATACTGCTGCCCGTTTGGATCCTGCCCAGCTGAATTAGCAGAGCCGGCATCTCCGGGATTTGGACCGGCAGCACCAGGATTGGCCTGGGCATTCTGGCTGTAAAGCTTCTCACTGACTTTATAGAATACCTGAGTAAGTGAATCGGTGGCGGACTTGATAGCTGAAGCGTCAGAGCCGGAGAGAGCAGTCTTAAGAGCGTTCAAAGCATTTTCTACCTCGCTCTTATCCGCGGCATCAATCTTATCGCCGGTCTCGGAGAGGAATTTTTCAGTCTGGTAGACCATCTGATCGCCTGCGTTGCGGACCTCAACCTCTTCTTTGCGCTTAGCGTCTTCAGCCGCGTACTGCTCGGCTTCACGCACAGCTTTGTCGATATCTTCCTTGGACATATTTGTGGAGGAAGTGATAGTTATATGCTGTTCCTTGCCTGTGCCCAGATCTTTAGCGGAGACGTTTACTATGCCGTTTGCGTCTATATCGAAAGTGACCTCTATCTGGGGAACGCCGCGGCGGGCCGGAGCGATTCCGTCAAGATGGAACCGGCCAAGGGATTTGTTGTACTGGGCCATCTCACGCTCACCCTGAAGTACATTTACTTCAACCGAGGTCTGGTTATCAGCTGCAGTAGAGAACACCTGGCTCTTCTTTGTTGGGATAGTTGTATTACGCTCAATGAGCTTTGTAAACACGCCGCCAAGAGTTTCGATACCAAGGGACAGGGGGGTGACGTCCAGCAGAAGGATACCTTCAACATCACCACCGAGAACACCGCCCTGGATAGCGGCTCCGATTGCTACGCACTCATCCGGGTTTATACCCTTGAAGCCATCTTTACCGGTAAGCTTCTTCACCATTTCCTGAACAGCGGGAATACGGCTGGATCCACCTACCATAAGAACTTTGGAAATATCGCTGCCAGAAAGTCCGGCGTCTGTCATAGCCTGACGGACAGGGCCTGCGGTAGCTTCAACAAGATGCTCTGTAAGCTCGTTGAACTTTGCGCGGGTCAGAGTTATATCCATGTGCTTTGGACCTGTGGCGTCAGCGGTGATATAAGGCAGGTTTATGTTAGTAGTGGTGACGCCGGAGAGGTCGCATTTTGCTTTCTCAGCGGCCTCGCGGAGCCTCTGCATGGCAACACGGTCAGAGGACAGGTCAACGCCGTTTGTCTTTTTGAACTCTTCCACCAGATATTTCATAATGCACTCGTCAAAGTCATCGCCGCCGAGACGGTTATTGCCGGCAGTAGCAAGAACCTCGATTACGCCATCGCCAATCTCGAGGATGGACACATCGAAAGTACCACCACCCAGATCGTAGACCATAATCTTCTGATCCTGCTCTTTATCAAGTCCATATGCCAGTGCTGCGGCCGTAGGTTCGTTTATAATCCTCTTCACATCGAGACCGGCTATGCGTCCGGCGTCCTTTGTGGCTTGACGCTGGGAGTCGGTGAAATAAGCAGGGACGGTAATAACTGCTTCAGTTACAGTAGAGCCAAGATACGCTTCTGCGTCTGTTTTGAGCTTCTGCAGCACCATGGCAGAGATCTCCTGAGGAGTATAAGACTTGCTGTCAATGGTAACCTTGTAGCTGGAACCCATCTCCCTCTTGATGGAAGAAATGGTTCTGTCAGGATTGGTTATTGCCTGACGCTTTGCCACCTGGCCTACCATACGCTCGCCGTCCTTTGAGAATGCGACGACAGAAGGCGTAGTACGCGCACCTTCAGCGTTTGCTATTACAACTGGCTCGCCGCCCTCCATAACGGCGACACAGCTATTGGTTGTTCCAAGGTCTATTCCTATGATTTTTCCCATGATTTAACCCTCCTATATAAAAGTGAAATATTTTTTAAAGCTGCAGCGGCTCAGTTGGCCACTTTTACCATTGAGAACCTTATTACTTTATCACCAAGGGTGAATCCCTTCTGGAACTCCTCCACGATCTCATTTTCACCGTAGTTTTCATCCTCTATGTGCATAACC
>CALXAF010000162.1 GCA_944386185.1 uncultured Oscillospiraceae bacterium | reverse complement strand
TAGACATTCCCTCATGGCATCTATTCCCGTTATCGTCTCTTCATTTGCTGCCGCCTCGGACCCACAGGCCACAAGCCCGCAGAGTAGGCACAATTCGGCGCAGACCGCGAACACCTTTACAGCTATCTTGAAAAAGCCTGTTTTACTTGGCGCCACACTTCGAGTTTGACTCTGGCTGACAGCAGCCCCGTCCTGTGGCGGCCTATAGTATTTCTTTTCCTCCCCTGTTCTCCCCTGTCTGTCCGCCGGAGTTCCGCACTTCGGGCAGAATTTTCCTTCCGGCGGCAGGGGCGCCCCGCATTTTACGCAGTACATGTTATTCCCCCCAACACATATTTTCAGCTCTTCAACTCACTCTTTTCTTTCGTAAGTGATGAACTGGTATTTTATATCCTCCTCGGTCATCACAGGGCCAGTATCGGCAGCATGCCACTCCTCCAATTCGTCCAGGTCCGGGAAAAAAGCGTCTGCCGGGGGCTCATCATATATCTTTGTGACAAACGCCCTGCGGCAATAAGGCATTAGCTGGCGGTACACGCTCTCGCCGCCGATCACAAACACCTGATCCGGGTCCTCCCCCTCTACGGCTCTGACGGCCTCGTCCACGCTGTGGACAACTTCCCCGCCTTCCACAGTAAATTCTGCGTCTCTCGTAAGTATTATGTTCCTACGGCCTTTCAGCGGCTTTCCGCCCGGAAAGTCCTCAAGGGTCTTTCTCCCTAGTATTACAGTACCCGTACCTGTGACCTCACGGAAATGGCGCCTGTCAGCCTTGACAACTACCGGCTGGCTGCCGTTAAGGCCTATCCCCCAGTTTTCATAAACAGCTACTACTATATCCATACTCTGTCACCTTAAATCGCCACAGGTATCTCCACATCCAGGTCACTGTACTCATACCCCTCAAGGGAGAAACTGTCCCTGTTGAAATCATAGAAATCTTTGACCGATCTGTCTATCGTAAATTTGGGAGCCGGTTTCGGCTCGTTTTGCAGCATTTTTCGTACTATTGCCACGTGCCTGTCATATATATGGGCGTCGGCTATCACATGCACAAGCTCGCCCGCTTCCAAACCAGACACCTGGGCCATCATATACACCAGCACCGCGTACTGGACAACGTTCCAGTTGCTGGCAGTCAACATATCCTGGGAACGCTGGTTTAAAATCGCGTTTAACCGCTTTCCGCTTACATTAAAGGTCATGCTGTAGGCGCAAGGGTATAGATGCATCTCATGCAGGTCCTGGAAATTATAGATGTTGGTGAGTATCCTGCGGCTGGCGGGATTGTGTTTAAGGTCATATATTACCCGGTCAACCTGGTCAAATTCACCCTCCGGGTACTTATACTTTATCCCGAGCTGATAACCGTAGGCCTTGCCTATCGAACCGCTCTCATCGGCCCAGCTGTCCCATATATGCCCTCTCAGGTCCTTTATATTGTTGGACTTTTTCTGCCATATCCACAAAAGCTCGTCCACAGCGGATTTCCAGTATGTACGCCGGAGCGTCATTATTGGAAACTCCTTAGAAAGGTCGTATCTGTTTACAATTCCAAACTTCTTTATGGTGTGAGCTGGCGTGCCATCAGCCCACTTTGGCCGCACCTGCATATCCGTGTCCCACACGCCGCTACTGAGTATATCGCGGCAGTTTGATATAAAAATGTTGTCCGCTCTGCTCATATACCAACCTCCCGAAGCGCATTGACAAATCCAATTTAATATTGTATTCTATTATAACCGTCTGGCGATTCATAAGCAATCATTTTTCTGTTTTCCCATTGAGACGGCATAACACAATATGGAGCGGTATCGAAGTGGTCATAACGGGGCTGACTCGAAATCAGTTTGCAGGCAACTGCACGTGGGTTCGAATCCCACCCGCTCCGCCAAAGAACAAGGGCACCAGCCGGAGGTTGGTGTCCTTGCTCTTTGCGGTTAAGCCGGGTGGAGATGAGAAAAGGGCGGCCGGCCCGCATTCTATCTATGATAATAAAAATGCTCGTTTAGTTCCTGTCATATAATAGTTCTTCAAAATTCCCGTACCGCCGGCTCAATACGCCGCTTGTTGAGTACCCGCTTCATTCCGAGCGCATACACCACCATCGAAACTGCCGGGCCAACAATATCCGAGATCGGTTCCGCGTAAAATGCGGCACGGGCGCCCCAGACGGCCGGGCAGATGAAGAGAGCCGCAAAATATATGAGCTTTCGCCAGAAAGACAGGGGCAGGGAGTAGCGTACCTGTCCCATAGCTGTGAAGCCGTCGATGATCTCATACTGTATGCCGAGGGGCAGAAGCGACAGGGTACTTACCCGTATCGCCCACAGCGCCTGACGCGCCACTGACGGATCATCAGTGAACAGGCGCACAAAGAGCGGCCCCCCCAGCCATGCCGCGGCCGTGAGCAGCGCAGTATAGCCCAGGCATAGTATGAACACAAGCCTCTGTGCATCCCGCACCCGGTCAACACGCCGCGCGCCGTAATTGAAGCTGATAATCGACTGGGTGCCGCCGCTGATGCCTCCCAGAGGCATTGTTACCACAAGCATGAAGCTCTGGGCAATAGTGGCGCAGGTGACCAGCAGGTCCCCCTCCCTGGCGCCGCCATACCTCTGCAGGACCATATTAATGGCGATTATCATAATATTATCCACCGCTATTATCGCAAACGGAGTAAAGCCGATGGCCAGTATGCGCCTCATAATGCTGGAGCTGTAGCCCCTGAATTTTATAGACACAGGCGGCCGGCGGCTGAACAGGAACCCCAGCACAAAACCGCAGCTGGCCATCTGTGATAGCACCGTTGCGATGGCCGCGCCGGCAACCCCCATTTGAAGTACGAATATAAATATGGGATCCAGTATGATATTCATCACGGCCCCTATGATCACCGACAGCATAGATACCTTGGCGTATCCCTGACAGATGATAAACTGGCTCATCCCAGTGGCCATAAGCGCGAAGATGGAGCCAAGCACATATATGGAGAAATACTCCTCCGCATACATTATCGTGTCCTGGCTGGCCCCGAAGAAGAGCAGCATTGGCCTGCGCACCGCATATAAAACGCCCGTCAAAATCGCCGAGAGCACACAGAGCATCATAAAGGCGTTAGCGAGTATGCTCTGCGCCTGTCCGCGTCTGTCCTCCCCGAGGCGCATACTCATAAGCGGCGCTCCGCCAATTCCGATAAGTGACGCCACCGAGCTTATCATGGTGATTACCGGCCCGCAGACCCCCACGCCAGCCAGCGCCAGGTCCCCCACATCGGCAATATTTCCAATATATATCCGGTCCACAACACTGTAGAGCACATTGACAAACTGGGCCAGCATGCTGGGCAGCGCTATGCGCCACACCAGCCTGCTGACCGGATCATTCCCAAAATCATTCTCCTGCCTCATGAAATCGCACACCTTTTTATAAGTCTATCGCCAAATGAGCGCGTTCCCTATTATAGCGTCATCGATAAAAAAGGCAATGATTTTTTTGAGTTTTATCCCTCCATTTGTAAGGCGGCTTTGCTTAGGCATAGTCAGAAGCTGTCTATTGCCGTATCACTCCATCGTTCCGATCATTTTCCGCACCTCTTCCAGGAAACGTCCGGCAGCTCTAGATAACACCTGGTACTTTTTCCATACGACGCTGGCCTTTGCCGTCAGCGGAGGCGACAGGGGCCGGAAGGTAAGCTGACTGTCTCCCGAGGTGTTTATGAGCTCAGAAAAGCAGATGGCGTATCCCATCCCCTCCTCCACCAGCAGGGAGCCGTTTAAAATAAGGTTATACGTTCCGACAACGTTAAGCTTTGAACACTCTCTTCCGAGCCACTTTACCGTTTCACTCTCGCCACCATTAGTCTGTCCAGATATTATGAGCGGCTTATCCCACAGATCTTCCGGGCTGATACGCTCTTTAACCGCCAAAGGTGAATCTTTCCTCATCAGCACGCCAAACTCGTCAGGGCAGGGCATCTCCATGAAGTTGTATTTTGAACCGTCCACCTGCCCATACACCAGGCCGAAATCCACAAGCCCCTTGTCCAGCTGCTCCAATACATATAGGTAATTTCCACTCAATATGTGGTAATGTATGTCCGCTCCCTCTCCCGACAGAGCCTTCGCCGCCTTGGCAAAGACGCGTACAAGACGTGTCTCTCCGGAGCCTATGTGTATCTCTCCAGCCAGTGAGTCCTGGGACGCGGAGATCTCCTGTCCAGTCTTATTCACAAGGTCAATTATCTCCTCAGCCCTCTTTCGGAGTATCATACCCTCCTCTGTCAGCGTCACCTTCCTTGTTCCGCTGGTACCGCGGATAAGCAGTTTCTTTCCCAGCTCCTCCTCCAGTGCTTTAAGCTGTGTAGAGAGCGTGGGCTGGCTCAAATGCAGCGCCTCAGCCGCCGCTGATATGCTCTGTTCCCTCGCCACAGCGAGGAAGTACCGTAGAACTCTGATCTCCATCTATCTATCCTCCTATATACACAGGATACACCGTATCTTCATAGTTTTCAACTATGAAGATATATTATTAATAAGTATTTGCTATAATTGTGTTCCGGTTATATAATCTGCTTCAGACGGTACTATCCGCGCAAAAAGAGGTGAACTATATGAAAGATGATCCAAGGGATGACCTGATACAGAATCTGGAGGACGCCGGCTGCAGCCACAAGGTGGTGGAGGAATTCCTATCCTGCGGCGGTGAGAAAAAGGCCCAGGATCAGTTGAAAGTCCTGTCAAACCACAGGAAGAAGCTGCTGGATAACGTCCACAAATGTGAAAAGCAGATAGGTTGTCTCGACTATCTGGTATATAAACTCCAGAAGGATGAGGAAAATAACGATGACAAGGGATCTAAGAGGTGAAATATAGATGAGAGTAATAGAAAACCAGACCTTCGATATGGAGCGTGCCCTGTATGGGAGCCACAGCATTAAGGTCGTAAACTGCCGCTTTGACGGCCCCGCCGACGGGGAGAGCGCATTTAAGGAGTGTTCAGATATCCAGGTTGAAAATAGCTACTTCAACCTCCGTTACCCATTCTGGCATGACCACAACCTGAAAATCACAGGTTCAGATATGACTGAGCTGTGCCGCGCCGCCCTATGGTACTCGGACCACATAGAGATAAGCGGCACGAATATGCACGGGATAAAAGCTCTGCGTGAGTGCTCCGATGTGACCATAAAAAACTGCGACATAATATCCCCGGAGTTTGGCTGGTCCGTGAAGGACATTGTGATGGAGGACACCACGGCGCAGAGCGAGTATTTCATGATGCGGTCACAGAACCTGCATTTTAAAAATGTGAATTTTACCGGCAAATACTCTTTCCAGTATATAGAAGACTCCCTCTTTGAAAACTGCGTATTCGACACAAAGGACGCCTTCTGGCACGCAAAGAACGTGGTGATACGCGACTCCATCGTAAAAGGGGAGTATCTGGCCTGGTACTGCGAGAACGTGACCTTCGATCACTGCGTGATAACCGGTACCCAGCCGCTGTGTTACTGCAAGGGCTTGAAGCTTATAGACTGCGAGATGCACGGGGCCGACCTGGCCTTTGAGCGCTCAGATGTGGACGCTGTAGTTACTACACCTGTCATAAGCATAAAGAACCCATACTCCGGCAGGATAGTCGTCCCGTCTGTGGATGAGGTCATCCGGGATGATGAAAACGCCAAAGCCCAGATAATAGTCTCCAGCTCGTGTGATACAGTTCTGGAGAAAAAAGCTGTAAACTGCTGAGTGTATATTGAGGTGTTCCCGCAGATTGAGCGGGAACACCTTTGTGAAGGATTTTGGAGGTACGATTATGATATATAAGGATTACAAGGGGCTCCGGCTCTCCGCCCTGGGGCTTGGAGCAATGAGGCTGCCCACCATAGGCGGGGACGACGCCGCGATAGACGAAGCTGCCGCCTCCGCCATGGTGGACTTCGCCATGGCCAGCGGCATAAACTACTACGACACCGCCTGGGGATATCACAACGGCAATTCAGAGCTTGTCATCGGGCGTGCGCTCTCCCGCTATCCAAGGGAGAACTTCTATCTGGCCGACAAGTTCCCGGGTTACGACCTCTCCAACATGGACAAAGTGGAGGAGATATTTGAAAAGCAGCTGGAGAAATGCCAGGTCTCATACTTTGACTTCTATCTTTTCCACAACGTGTGCGAGATGAACATAGACGCCTATCTGGAGCCAAAGTATGGCATCTTCGATTATCTCAAAAAGCAGAGGGAGAACGGCCGCATCCGCCATCTGGGCTTCTCCGTCCACGGCGCCCTCCCTGTCCTCCGCCGCTTCCTTGAAGCTTACGGCGAGGATATGGAGTTCTGCCAGATACAACTCAATTACCTGGACTGGTCTTTCCAGGACGCCAAAGCCAAGGTGGAGCTGCTTGGTGAATACGGGATCCCCGTCTGGGTGATGGAGCCGCTCCGGGGCGGTAAGCTGGCCTCCCTTCAGGAGCAGGACGAGGCCGTTTTAAAGTCCCTGCGCCCCGATGAGTCTGTTCCCGCCTGGGCGTTCCGGTTCCTTCAGAGCCTGCCAACAGTGTGCGTGACGCTGTCCGGCATGAGCAATATGGATCAGCTTCGCGAAAATATCGCGACCTTCCAGGAGTCCAAGCCCCTGAGCCAGGATGAGATGGACGCGCTTATGTCTATAGCCGATAGCATGGTCAAAAACTCAGGCGTCCCCTGTACGGCCTGCCACTACTGCGTCAGCCACTGTCCCCAGGGCCTGGATATCCCAATGCTCCTGTCTCTCTACAATGAGCACGCCTTTACCGGCGGCGGCTTTATAGCGCCTATGGCTCTCAGCGCCGTTCCCGAGGACAAACATCCATCCGCCTGCATCGGATGCCGCAGCTGCGAAGCCGTCTG